>DATBCV010000001.1:0-39092 GCA_036270275.1 Chthoniobacterales bacterium
CCAGCGCGAGCGGTGCAGGTTTGTCAGAGAGCGCCCTGATAAGAGAAATCACCACCGCGATTATACCTTCCCCAACGATCAGACCCGATGCGAGCAATACACCTAGCTGCTTCGCGGCTTCCGGTCTCGCAGTGCGATCAGCTCGCCTGTCGTAGAACCAACCGGCAACGGCTCCGACAACAATCATCAAGGTGGCCGAAGTCGGCAGATAGATTCCGAGACCGACCGCGAGCGGGGGAACGCGCATGTGTTTCGTCGTGCGGCTAAGAATTTCATCCAGCAAAACAACTCCGACGCCAATCATTGCGCCAATTCCGATCAAACTCCAATCGATGTCGCCGCTGATTACGCCTTTTCCTAACGATGAGATCAACCCAGCTTGCGGCGCGGGAAGTGGATGTGCACGCAAGTCCGCGCCCGGCGCACCAGCGAAACCGTAGGTGTGATTCATAAGATCAAGCACCGGCGGAATGACTAACGCTCCTGCGATGACACCAATGATTAAAGCGACTTGCTGCTTCCATGGCGTGGCGTCGACAAGTTGTCCGGTCTTCAGGTCCTGGAGGTTGTTGTTGGCAATCGCCGCGACGTTGAAGATCACTGCTGTCGTAAAAAGCGCGAACGCAATCAGTCCTTTACTAATTTCAGGCGACACTAACGGCTTGAGCAACACCGCCGCGCCGATCACAACCAAAATGCCAATGCCCGAGAGCGGGCTGTTGGAGGAACCAATAAGGCCTGCCATGTAACCGCACACGGCCGAGACGAAGAAACTCATCAAGACGATGTAAACGACGCCGCCGATAACGAGCGTCGGCAAATGCGCACCGAGACCGCTGGCACTTCCGAACATCCCGAGCAACCAGCCAATCGGCAACATGCAGGCCAGCGTGACAAGACCGACGATACCGATGGGAATGTCGCGTTCTGTAATCGGCAACGTATCGGCTTTGCCCGCTTTGCGCGCGCGCGACGCTGCCATTGCGCTCGCCAGACCGCTGAGAAGGGGCTTTGCCAGTTTCAACAAAGTCCAGATCGCCGAAACGCCGATCGCACCGGCGCCAATGTATCTCACTTTGCCGCTCCACGCGCTGCGCGCGATCGCCGCCAGTGGTGCGGTGAAGTCAGGAGCGAGAGCGGAATAATGCGGCACGCCCCAACCCCAACCAATCAGGGCACCGACGAGCATCGCAATTCCAACCGACAGTCCGACAAGATGCCCGATCCCGAGCAACAAAAACGACAAGGCAAAATCGTACCCGCTGACCGCCCCTCTTTTCCCAATGCGAAAATTTTGCGCAACATCGGCTGCGAAAATTTGCGTTTCGATGACCAGCGCGAAAGCCGCAGACGCAATCGAGCCCCACAACACCGCGAGCAGGCCCGCGCGTCCTTGTTCGACATTGGACCCAACGTCACCGCTTCCACTACTCCCGATCTTTAATACCTCGGCGCATGCGACGCCTTCCGGATATGGCAAATCCGAGTTCGTCACCAACGCGCGACGCAACGGGATCGAATACATGACGCCGAGAATCCCGCCGAGCGCGCAAATCCAAAACGACGTCCAGAATGGAAAGTCGGTCCAGTAACCGATCATGATCAGTCCGGGCAGAACGAAAATTATCGACGAGAGCGTGCCCGCCGCCGACGCGACCGTTTGCACAATATTGTTTTCCTGGATTGTCGCGTCCTTGAAATTGCGAAGGATCGCCATCGAAATCACCGCTGCCGGAATCGATGTCGAAAAAGTAAGCGCGGCTTTGAGGCCGGCATAAACATTCGCCGCCGTGAAAACCAGCGTGATGATGACGCCGATGATTATTCCGCGGATCGTAAGTTCGGCGCGGTTCTGCTCGTTCCCGTTCACGCGTGCGGAGGATAGTAGGAAGCCGCCAAACCGGTCAAGGCTGCTCCGTCGCTTCGCCCGCTGCTCCGAAATTCATCGTCTTGATCACGCGACCCTTCTCTTTTCCGCCGCGGTCGAAATAACTGACGTTGCGTCGGACGAGCTTGTTGCCTTCGATGAAATACTCCACTTCGTAGTTCGCCGCGCCTTCGCCGCCGGTGAATCGCAGTTTCAGATTGCTCGATCCCTGACTCGTGATGCTGACCGTTTGTAAAAGCGGATTGGCAAGGTCGGTGAACGCATTTTTCGGAAATGCGATTCGTCCGCCTGGCCCTTTCACGATAATCCCAGAAACGACCGCGCGCGGCGCATCGGTCGCACCGAAAAATTCACCCGCCGCTTCTTTCGGCGCGTCAGAATCAACCCGCACTTCAAACGCGCCGCCATCTTTCAAAGCTCCCTCAAGCGTGACGCGATTGACCGTCACGACTTGCCACTGCGCGAGCGCGGTCGCGGCGAACGCCATCAAAAAAATTGAAATCAATTTCATTGCAAATGCTTCGCGGCACGCACCTAAAACAGATGTCAGTAAATTTCCACGGGCGAGCGTTTTCCGTCTTCGACGCTGCGTTGTTTGGCACGATCTTCGCCGAGGGTCGCGACGCGCAGGTCCCAGATCTCGTTGTCGATCTTACGGAAGGTGGCTTCGGAAAATTTGTGCGGCGGTTGCATTTCTTTTTTGAACTTCGCAATGCTTGCCAGCGCGCGGTCGGTTTGATCGCGCGGCAGTGTCTCCAAAACCTTGCGAACGTTTTCGATTTCGGGAATCCGATGACAAATCATCACAAGATCGTTGCCAGCGTTGATCGCGAGACGAATTGTTTGCTCAAGACCGTATCCGTTCAAGATCGCGCCCATGTCGAGATCGTCCGTCATTACGAGGCCGTCGAATCCGAATTCGTTGCGCAGCAGATCAGTGACGACGCGGTGCGATAAACTCGCGGGAGTTTTTTCGGGTTCGAGTGACGGATACCAACCGTGGCAGATCATCATGCTGTCGACGCGATCGATCATCCGTTTAAAAACTGCGAGCTCGTTCTGATCTAGCTCTTCGCGCGTGCGATCGATCTTTGGCAATTCAAAATGCGCGTCGGACTTCGCGCAGGTGTAACCGGGAAAATGTTTGCCGCAGCTCGCGATTCCCTGTTTGCGCATCGCGTCGTTGAATACGCCGGCGTTGCGCACCACTTGCTCGACCGTTTTCCCATAACAACGCCCGCGCAGCGAATTGTCGGCGTTATCGTCGAACGAAATATCGAGCACTGGACAAAGATCGAGATTGAATCCGAAAAGGCGGAGCAAGCGTCCGGTGATGTCGCCGTGACGCCGGATAAGATCGACATCATCCTTGTCGCGCAACTGCTGCGCGTTTGGCGGTTCGCTGCCGATCAAGCGCAGGCGCGAAACCCGGCCGCCTTCCTGATCGATAGTAATGATCGGCTCGACTTCGCTGAGATCGCGCAGATCGTCGATCAACTTTCGCAATTGCGCCGCGCTCGCGATGTTCCGCCCGAAAAGAATGAAGCCGCCGGGTTGAACACGACGAAACATTTCCGCGCTCGCGGCGTCGAGTTCCTTGCCGGGAACGCCGCAGAGTATCAGTTGACCGGGCGAACTGTCGTTCATAGGTTCGCAACTTAGATGTCGATCTTTGCGGCGCTAACAAAAAAGCGGTTCGAATGAAAAAAATCGGCATTTACGGCGGAACTTTCGATCCGATTCATCACGGTCATCTCATTTTGGGCCGGCAAGCGTGCGAACAACTCGGGCTCGATGAGTTGATCTTTGTTCCGGCCTCGGTTTCGCCTTTCAAAAGTCCGTCGTTCGCGAGCGGTGAATTACGATTGTCGATGTTGCGCGCGGCAATTGATGGACAGGACGGATTCGCGGCCGACGATTGCGAATTGAGGCGGCCGGCGCCGAGTTACAGCATCGACACCGTGCTGCGAGTCCGAGAGCGCGAGCCGAAGGCGGAATTATTTTGGTTAATCGGCGCGGACAACGTTGGCGGATTAAGCAAATGGCATCGGATCGACGAACTGAAAAAGCTCGTGCAATTCGTGGTGCTCGATCGCGGTTGCGGCGAAAAAAGCGCGCATGAATTTCCAGTGGTGCAGCGCAACATCGACATCTCCGCGACCGAAATCCGGAAGCGAGTTGCGTCCGGCCGTTCCATCCGCTATCTCGTACCGAAGGCCGTGGAAGAGATTATCCGCCGCGAGAAACTTTACCGGGAGTCAGCGAAATAACCGCGAAACAGTTAGCCACGACCTGCGCCGAGCTCGCCTCGAACAAAAAGGCTGAAGACATTGTCATCCTCGATCTCGCCGGCATTTCGAGCTTCACGGATTTTTTTGTGATTTGTTCGGCGAATTCCGAACCGCAGCTCAAGGCGATCGCGAATGAAATCGAAACGCGTTTGAAAGAAGATCACGGTTTGCGCGCGGCCGCGGTCGACGGTTTTCCGGCGAGTCAATGGATCGTGCTCGATTATCTCGAGGTCGTGATCCACATTTTCCACCGCGACAAACGCGCGTTCTACAGCCTGGAAGATTTGTGGGGCGACGCGGCGCGTATCGCGTGGGAAACGAGCGGCGCTGAAGCGTGACTTATTTCTTCGGCGAAGCTGTCGGACTCGAAGGAGCGGTCTTCAATGCTTCACCCGGAGCCGGGCTGCTCGCTTGAGGCGCTTTCACGTCCAATAGTTCCACCTCGAAAATCAAAACTGCGTTCGGCGGAATCGCTCCCTGGCCAGTCGGCCCGTAACCGAGATCAGGCGGAATGAAGAGCTGATATTTGGAGCCGACTTTCATGAGCTGAAGCGCTTCCGTCCAACCTTTGATCACGCCCGCAACCGGAAAGGTCGCCGGCTGTCCGCGTTTGTAGGAACTGTCGAACTCCGTTCCGTCGGTCAACGTGCCGCGGTAATTCACGGTGACGGTGTCGCTGCTTTTCGGCTGCGCGCCGTTTCCTTCTTTCAGCACCTTGTACTGCAAACCGCTAGAGGTGGTTTTCACGCCTTCCTTGGCTTTGTTATCGCTCAAAAATTTTTGCGTTTCGGCGGCGTTTTTCTGTCCGGCCTCGATCTTCTTCTGTTGCATGTCTTTTTCGAAAGCAACCATCGTTTCGCGCACTTCCTGCTCGCTCAAGGCAGGCTTCCGTCCGCTAATGGCGTCCTTCATTCCAGCCACGAAGGCGTCCTGATTTACATCGACGTTCTGTCGCTTCATGTTGAAGCCAACATTGAGCCCGATGGCGTAACTCGCCTTGTCCTTCATATCCTTGAGCTGCGGCGGTTTATCTTCGGCAAAAGTGGTCAATGCGAACGCGGCGGCGAAAGCAGTAATAAGTGTAACCTTCATAAAAAACGTGTTGCGAATCTGATTGCGCTTTAATGTGGAACAGCGCAGAAAGCAGCAACGCTAGTGGAGAAAATCGCCTCGTCAACTCATCACTTCCCAAGGCGCTTCACGCTGTTTACGAGCGCAGTTTTCGTCGCTGTCGCGACAACGATTTTCGCGGCGGAGCCGGTCCGGATTTCGGACGCGGACGCATTGCGCATCGAAAAACGGGTCTGGCAAAATGAAGCGAACGGCAGCGTCGCGGGACTGACCGCTTGGAACAGCGGCGAAGATTTTGCGTCGCTCGGCATCGGTCATTTTATTTGGTATCCGCGTGGAGCGCGCGGCCCGTTTGAGGAAAGTTTCCCGAAATTTCTAGCGTTCGCGCGCGAGCGCCACGCCCAGATTCCAAGCTCAATCGAGCAAGCTGGAGCATGCCCGTGGAATTCGCGCGCCGAATTTTCCAGCGCGCAAAATTCCGCGCAAATGCGCGAGCTCCGTCAGTTTCTCGCGCACACTGTCGATCTTCAGGCGCAATTTCTGGTCGCGCGTTTGCAGCAATCGCTTGCCAAAATGATCGAGGAAGCGCCGGCCGCTGAGCGCGAGAACATCGAACGGCAATTCGCGCGCGTGGCCGGCACGGCGCATGGCTGTTACGCACTAGTCGATTACGTGAATTTCAAAGGCGAAGGCGTTCTGCACACCGAGCGCTATCACGGCGAAGGTTGGGGACTATTACAAGTGCTCGAACAAATGCACGGCAATGAAAAGGGCGCCGCCGCGACGCGCGAATTTTCAAATTCTGCTGCTGCAATTCTCAAGCGGCGCGTTCAGAATTCACCATCGGAACGCCATGAGGCTCGCTGGTTACCCGGTTGGCTGAATCGCGTTCGAACTTACAGCGAAAAATCATGAAGCGGTTTTTTTTGGCCTTAGCTGTCGCGTTGAGTGCGATCGTCCTCGCCGGCGTGGCGAAAGGGCAACTGTTCGGGCAAAAAATGAAAAAACCGAACGAGCTAATCGCGAAACAAGCGCCGCTAAAAGTAAACCAGGACCTCCTCAAGCAAGCGACGCCCGACAGCGTGCACATCGTTGTCTCGATTCCAAAACAGCGCGCTTACTTGATGGTCGGCGAGCAAATTGTCGCTGACGAGCCGATTTCATCCGGCAAACGCGGACACGAAACGCCACGCGGTCATTTCAGTGTCATGGAAAAAGATCCGAACCATCACTCGAGTCTCTACGGCGATTTCGTGGACGGTCGCGGGCGCGTTGTGCGAGGGGGCGTGAGCGCTCACATCGATTCGGCGCCGAGCGGCACGCACTTCGCCGGCGCGGCGATGAAATGGTTTTTGCGTCTCACGGGCGAAGGCGTCGGTATGCACATCGGAATTCTGCCGGGTTATCCCGCATCGCACGGCTGTATCCGCGAATCTTCCGAAGGCGCGAAACTGTTTTACGATCACGCCAAGGTGGGAACGCCAGTCGACGTCGGCGATTTCTAAATCAATTCGCGTCGCAACATTTCAAACGCGAACTGAGCGACGAGTTGTTTGAACGTCTCGCGATCGCTCGGGAAAAAAAGCTTTTTGACTTTCGTTTCGTTTTCGCCGGCGAGCGTGACGTAAACGGTGCCGACAGGTTTCTCTTCGGATCCGCCATCCGGCCCGGCGATGCCGGTCGTCGCCAACGCGTATGTCGATCTTGCGCGCTTTCGAGCGCCTTCGGCCATTGCGCGTGCGACTTCTTCGCTCACGGCGCCGTGCTTCTCGAGCGTGTCTGGGTCCACACCCAGGATGTCGATCTTCGCTTCGTTTGCATACGTCACGTACCCGGCGACCAAAACTTTGGACGAGCCGGCAACATTGGTGATCCGATTCGCGAGCAATCCGCCCGTGCACGATTCCGCGGTCGCGAGCGTTTTCTTCTTTTCGGTCAGCCGCTCGACCAAAACTTCTTCGATCGAGCGATCGTCTTCAGCGAAGATCGATTCGCCAAGTTCCGCGCGAATTATTTCGTGCGCCTGCTCCAGCTTCGATCGCGCGCCGATGATTCGGAGATCAACTTCGCCGGGCCGCGCGCAATAACCGAGCTCAATTCCAGGAATCGTGAGGATCTTTTTGCCAATTTTTTCCTCGATCACCGATTCGCCCATGACCGCGATCTTGTAAAAGCGCCGCTCGACCGCAGGCGCTCCTTTGATGATCGAACGCAAGATCGACATCGTATGGTCGCGAAACATCGGCTGCAATTCGCGCGGCGGGCCGGGCAGAAGAAAAATGTGCGGCGAAGGAATTCGCGGATTGACGTTGGCCGTTAAATATAAACCCGGCGCGCTGCCGTTGGCGTTTGGCAGGACCTTCGCGCGTTCCGGGACCTGCGCTTGCCGCGCGATGCTTTCGACCCACTTTATTCCCCGCGCGCGCAGTCGTTGTTTCAACGACGTGAGCAACTCCGCGTCCTCTTTCAATTTCAATCCGAGCAACTCAGCCGTCACGTCGCGCGTAATGTCGTCGCTCGTGGGCCCAAGTCCGCCCGTGACAAAAATGATTTCGCCGCGCGAAAATAATTCCTTCAACGCTTCGCCGATGACAGTCCCATCGCCGACGGTCCGTCGCTCTGCGATCCTTAAACCGAGTGGAAAAATCTCGCGCGCGATGAAGGCGAGGTGAGTGTCTTGCACATCGCCGGCGAGAAGCTCGGTTCCGGTGTTGAGCAATCCAGCTTGCATCAGAGCCAACGCTCAATGCTCAACGCCCAACGCTCAACTTCCAATTACCTCTGACTTGAAACGTTCAGCGTTGGACGTTCAGCGTTGGACGTTTGGCGCGAAGCGCCCGCTACGCCGCGTCTTTGTCCTGCTTCTTGCGAATGAGCGGGAGCTTTTTGCCTTCGACCACCGCGCGATTGATCGTGACCTCCGCGATATCTTCGCGGCTCGGCACGTCGTACATGATGTCCAGCATGATGCGCTCGAGGATCGAACGAAGCGCGCGCGCGCCCGTTCCTTTCGTGACCGATTGTGCCGCCAGCGCGCGTAACGCGTCTTTTGTCACGGTCAACCGCACACCTTCCATCGAGAAGAGCTTGGTGTATTGCTTGATCATCGCGTTCTTCGTTTCGGTGAGAATCGCGACCATTTCTTCTTCGGTCAGCGCGTCGAGCGCCGCCGCCACCGGCAAACGGCCGATGAATTCCGGGATCATTCCAAACGCGAGCAAATCTTCCGGCTCCACGTGACGGATCGCCACTTTCCGCGCGGCCTCTTCGGCTTCGATCGTCGGACCGCCAAAGCCCATCACTTTTTGTCCGATGCGTTTCTGAATAATTTTGTCCAGTCCGATAAACGCGCCACCGCAGATGAACAAAATTTTCTCGGTGTTGACCTGAATGTATTCCTGATGCGGATGCTTCCTTCCGCCCTGCGGCGGAACGTTACATGTCGATCCTTCCAAAATTTTCAACAGCGCTTGCTGCACGCCTTCACCGGAAACGTCGCGCGTGATCGACACGTTGTCGGTTTTGCGCCCGATTTTGTCGATTTCGTCGATGTAAACGATACCGATCTCGGCGCGCTTCACGTCGTAATCCGCGTTTTGCAATAATCGCAGGATTATGTTCTCGACGTCTTCGCCGACGTAACCCGCTTCGGTCAGTGTCGTCGCATCCGCGATACAAAATGGAACATCGAGAATGCGCGCCAATGTTTTGGCGAGCAATGTTTTGCCGGAACCCGTCGGGCCGATCAAAAGAATGTTGCTCTTCTCGATCTCAACTTCGGCGAGCGGATCGGGTTGGAACGCGGCTGAAGTATCGGACGCGGGTGTGGCGTGTTGCAGGACGCGCTTGTAATGATTGTGCACCGCGACCGACAAAGTTTTCTTCGCGGTGTCCTGGCCGATGACATATTGATCGAGCGATCGCCGGATCTCCGCCGGTTTTGGAACGCGAATATTGGACGACTGCCGGCGCGCGTCTTCGTTCAGCTCTTTATCGAGAATGCTTTTGCAAACGTTGATGCAGCTGTCGCAAATATAAACGCCCGGACCTGCGATAAGTTTCCGGACTTCAGCGTGGCTCTTGCCACAGAAAGAGCACATCGTGAGGTTGGTCGCGCGGGCCATATTCCCCCTATTTCAGCAGCTTCTATTCCTCCGATTTGCGGCCGCCGCGGTCCACGTGCTCGCCCATCGCGCCATCCAAACCCTTCACTTCCTTGCGCGATTTAATCACTTCATCCACAAGCCCGTAAGCCTTCGCCTCCTGCGCGGACATATAATAATCGCGATCGGAATCCAGTCGCACCTGATCTTCAGGTTTCCCGGTGTGCAGCGAAATGATTTTGATGATCCGCTTCTTGAGCTTGAACATGTAATCGACCTGGCGTTCGACATCGCTCGCCTGACCCTGCGCGCCGCCGGAAACCTGGTGGATCATGATGTCCGAATTCGGAAGCGCGAATCGTTTCCCTTTTGTCCCCGCGCAAAGCAAAACCGCCGCCATGCTTGCAGCCATCCCGAGGCAGTACGTTGTCACGTCGCACGTCAAAAATTGCATCGTATCGTAAATCGCGAGCCCCGCGGTCACCACGCCGCCGCCGGAATTGATGTAAATGCTGATGTCTTTCTTCGAATCTTCCATTTGCAGGAAGAGCAACTGCGCAATCACCAGATTGGCGACGTGATCGTCGATTCCCGTGCCGATGAATACGATCCGGTCCTTCAGCAAACGCGAATAAATATCGTAGCTGCGCTCGCCGCGGCCGGTCTGTTCGACCACCATCGGGATGAGAATTGACTGCGATTTATTGTCTTCGCTCATTTCTTTTCGCTTTCGGAAACCGCTTGGACGCTAACATTCGCCTTTAGGAAATCAAGAACCTTGCCGAGCAGGACCTGCTCTGCGAGCGCGTTAAGTTGGTCGTGCTCTTCAAGTTCCTTACGCATTTTGTCCACGGAAATGTCGTAGCGATGCGCTTCCTGCCGCACGCGAAGATCGACATCCTCGCGTGTCACTTCGATTTTTTCCTGCTCCGCAATGCGCTCGAGAATGAAATTCGTTTTCAAACGATGATGCGCAACGCTCGCCGCCGTCTCGATCAGTTCCTTTTCTTTTTCTTTCAACATTTCGTCCGGAATACCTCGCGCGCGGTTACGCTGAACCAGCTCCGTCAACGCGCGCTTGGTCTCATTGCGAAGCAACGGCGGCGGCACGTCGAACTTGGTCTTCTCCTGCAAATACTTGATCACTTGTTCTTCTTTCGCGCGCTCGAGTTGATGTTCTTTTTCGTGCTCCAGATCGTGCTCGATCTGATGGCGAAGATCAGCCAGTGATTTGCCCGGCAGCAACTTCGCCGCGAATTCGTCGTTCGCTTCCGGCAAAACTTTTTCTTTGATCTCGCGCAGCGTCACGCTGTAGCTCGCCTTCTTGCCCGCCAATTCCTTGATCGCGAAATCCGATGGAAGATCGACAATCACCGTGCGCGTTTCTTCTTTCTTTTGGCCGACGATCTGCTCGCAAAATTTCGGCATAAAATTATCCGCTGCCAAATGCAGCCAGAATTTTTTGCCGCCTTGTAAATTCTTACTCGCGTTCGGCGCCACCTCACTGACCGGCTTGCCCTCAACCGTTCCTTCGAAATCGATCACCGCGAAATCTTCCATTTGCGCCGCGCGATCCGGCGCGTCGACAAAGTCCGCTGTCTGCTCGCGCAATCGCTCCAGGGTCGCCGCGATTTCCTCCTCCGTGACTTTCGTGTCCGGCAATTCCACGGAAATGTTTTTATAATCCGGCAATTTAAATTCCGGCGCGGTCACGATCGTCGCTTCAAAGCGGAGTGATTTGTCATCGCCAAACTGGACTTGCTCGACATTCGTCAGCGACGCGACCCGAAGTTTCTTCTGCTCAATCGCTTCACGATAACTCTTCGCGACGACCTTTTTGGTCACCTCATCCTGAATTTCTTTGCGAAAGCGTTTGTCGATCACCGCCCGCGGCGCCTTGCCCGGCCGATAACCGGGAATCTTCGCGAACTTCGCAAAGCTATTCGCGATCGTGTCCCATTCCTTCGAAACCTCATCCGGCGGCAATTCGATCTTCAGCGTCGAGACCGATTCCGGTTTTTTCTCCACCTGAACTTTCATCGAACCACTGTAGCGGCGGTCTATGACCGTCGCATTTAATTTCCTGCCGAATAAACACGCTCGCCTTTGACATACACGGAATGCGTTTGCGGAATTCCGAACCAATACGCGAGCTCGCGATAATCTTCGCAGTCGAATACCGCCACATTCGCGACCTTGCCGGATTCGAGCGACCCGATCTTGTCTCCGCGATTTAACGAATACGCCGCGTTTATCGTCGCCGCGCTGAGCGCTTCCGCCGACGACATTTTCATTTGCGTGCAGGCAAGTGACAAAACCATGGGCATCGACGGCGTCGGCGATGATCCGGGATTGAAATCCGTTGCGAGAACTACTGCGAGTCCGGCCTCAATCATTTCACGCGCCCGTGAATACGTTGTCGATCCAAGCGCATAAACGGATCCCGGCAGCAACACCGGCTGCACCCTTGCCGATTTCAACTCCGCGATTCCCTGCTCGTCCGTCTTCTCCAAATGATCAGCGGTAGTCGCGCCAAGTTCCGCCATCAACGTCGCGCCGCCGGAATTGGAAAGCTGATCAACGTGGCCGCGCAATTTCAGCCTGAGCATTTTCGCGGCGGTTAAAATCTTCCGCGATTGCTCAAGATCGAAATAACCCCGCTCGCAAAACACGTCGCAAAACTCGGCGAGCTTTTCTTTCGCGACGCGTGGCAGCACCTCGTTAATCACAAGATCAACATATTTATCCGCCGACATCTCGCGTGGGACTGCGTGCGCGCCGAGAAACGTCGGCACGATTTCGAGCGGCGTTTCGTCGTTCAATCGCCGAACGACGCCTAAAATTTTCAACTCATCTTCGAGCGTCAGCCCGTAGCCGGACTTCGCTTCGATCGTTGTCGTCCCGCATTTCAAAAACCAATCGACGCGCTTCTTCGCCAATTCGAAAAGTTCGTCTTCACTCGCGGCGCGCGTTTGCTCCACGGTGGACCAAATTCCGCCGCCGGCTTTCGCGATTTGCTCGTAACTTTCACCACGCGCGCGTCGTTCAAAATCCTCCAGCCGATTCCCCGCGAAAACCAAATGCGTGTGCGCATCGACAAATCCGGGCAACACAACCCGTCCGCCAAGATCGACAATCTCCGCGCCTTTCGCCTTCTTTTCGATTTCATCGCTCGCTCCGACGATGTCGATCTTCCCGTCGCGGATCAGGATTCCGCCGTTATGAATTATTCCGAGCTCTGACAATTCTTTCCCGACTCGCGGCTGCCTTGGTCCCGAAAGCGTGACCAGTTGCGACGCGTGAAGAAGAGCGCGCGACTTCAAGCGATTTTACTCTGCACGATCTGGTCGATCTTCTTGAACTGAGATTCGGATTCGGCTTTGAGCCTTTCGACTTTCTTCGAAAGCTCAGACTTGAATTTCTCATCCTTCAATTGGGCCAGGTTGATTCGTACGTTTAACGCTGCGCCGTCGATGCACGCGCGAGTCGCGCCCGCGCCAACGCCCACGTCCGAGACTGACGCAGGATTTCCTTTGTCCGCCATTTCGGCAAGCAGCTCGTAGGACTTCGCGGATGTCTCCATCACTTTGAGTGGAATTTCGGCCGCGTACTTCGTCGCTGATTCGATTGCGGCTGCGCGCGCTTTCTTTTCGTCATCGGATCCTTTCGGCAATCCAAATGAGTCCATCACTTTGTTGAACGCGTTCGTGTCTTCATCGACGAGAAACAAAAGCTCATCTTTGAGCTTCTGCGCTTTCACCGCCCAATCCGAAAAATATTCGAGCTTGTCGTCCCAACCTCGTTTGCCGGCGGAAAGATTCGCCACCATCCCGCCAAGCGATGCGCCGAGCGCGCCCATCAACGCCGCGACCGATCCGCCGCCCGGCGCGGGCGAATCGCTCAACGTTTCATTGCAATATTCTCGCAGATTCATTTTCACCAGCGATTTCGAATCGCTTTCGATCTTCAATTCAATCACTTTTTCTTTCGGATCGAAAGGCTTCAGCTCGCTCAATCCCATCGATCGGACCGCGATGTCGATCAGTTCCTCCTCCGACGCGCCCTCGGACCATTTCTGTTTCCGCAAAAAATAACGCCCGGCATCAACGAGAGATTTCTTCGGCACCATTCCGACAATTTCCGAACCCGTGACGCGCAGACCGCGTTTGATTGCCGATTCCACGCACGCGTCGAATGCAACATGCAACGGCGTTTCGTCAATGTTCGTCAGATTCATCGACACCTGCGCGATCCCGTACTCCTTCACGAACCAGCCAATCGCTTTGACATGCTTCAACATTCCCGGTTCGCGGATCGGTTCGCCCTTTTCGTCCAGAACTTTTTTCCCGGTCGGCGTGCCATCTTCCGTTTTGAAACGCCCCTGCTCGCGAACATCGAATGCGACCGAGTTTGCCCGACGAACTGATTTCGTGTTCAAGTTCACGTTGTAAGCAACCAGAAATTCTCGCGCACCGATCGCGGTCGCGCCTGCTTTGTCGATCTTTGCCGGACCGAAATCCGGTTTCCACTCGGGCTTCTTAATCTTTTCCGCGAAACCTTCGTACTCGCCTGCGCGAATGACGGCGAGATTGCTCCTCGATTTATCTTTCGCCGCCTTTTCATAGAGGTAGACCGGAATTCCCAGTTCTTCACCGACGCGCTTCCCCAATTTGTTCGCGCACTCGATCGCTTCTTCCCAATTGACATTGCTCACCGGAATGAACGGGCAAACATCGGTCGCGCCCATTCGCGGATGCGCCCCTTTCTGTTTCCGCATGTCGATCAATTCCGTGGCTTTTTTGATTCCACGAAACGCTGCCTCAACCGCGGCCTCCGGCCGTCCCACAAAAGTCACGACCATGCGATTCGTTGTCGCACCAGGATCGACATCCAACAACGAGACGCCCTCCGTCGCTTTAATCGCGTCGGTTATTTGCCGAATGATGCTTTCGTCGCGCCCTTCCGAAAAATTCGGCACACACTCGATCAGCTTCTTCATCGTCGTTGCGCCCCAAGTGATGGCCGACGGCCATGATGGCGAACAACCAAAATGCGAACGGCATCGCCAGTGGTGCGAAAAAGAAAATGATACGGGAAACGTCGAAGATTCACCCGCCGCAGATCATGGTCTCGAATTGAAAAAGACTCAGGGCGCGTCACCGCCTCGTCCATCAACTGCCGTAACTCTGCATAGAACTCATTCGCAAGTTCTGGCGTGGCTACTTGTTCGTAGTAGCTCATGATCGTGTCGATATCCGAATAAATCTTCGGATGAAGGACTAACCGCATCAACTTCGAGTTCGGTCTTTAATCTCGCGATCAAGCTGCTCAAGCGAAATTCCCGATGCTGGATTTGCTTCAAGCTCGGCGTCGCGCCGTAGCGCCTCGGCGATACCCTCGTCTTCATCGTGCAGCACGGACGGGAGTGAACGAAGCAAATGCGCCGCGAGCACAGCTCTTTGGCTTTCGGGCAAACCTAATGCAAGCTTCTCGACTTCAGATATCTCGGCCACAAATCGATTATAGATTACCGACCTTTTGCCGGCAAGCGCTTGAAAGGCAATCAATCGCGCGGCGTGGGTTGCATCGGGATGTCGATCTTGCTTTTCGCGGCGAACTCGATTGCGCGCGAGTAACCGGCGTTTGCGTGACGCAACACGCCCATCCCCGGATCGCTCGTGAGAACGCGCTCCAATCTGCGCTTCGAATTTTCGCTGCCGTCGGCGACAGCGACCATTCCGGCGTGTTGCGAGAAACCGATTCCAACGCCGCCGCCATTGTGAATTGAAATCCACGACGCGCCTGCTGCAGTGTTCACGAGCGCGTTGAGTAACGGCCAGTCCGCGATCGCGTCGCTGCCGTCGATCATTCCTTCGGTTTCGCGATTCGGGGACGCGACCGAGCCGGCATCGAGATGATCGCGGCCGATCACGATCGGCGCTTTGATCTCGCCGTGTTTGACGAGCTCGTTCATCGCGACGCCAAACTCAGCGCGCTCGCCATAACCGAGCCAGCAAATCCGCGCCGGCAATCCTTGAAAATGAATTCGCTCTTTCGCGAGCTTCATCCAGCGCGAGAGGGTTTTGTTTTGCGGAAATAATTCGAGCGCGAGTTTGTCGGTACGCGCGATGTCGTCCGGTTCGCCGCTTAGCGCGACCCAACGAAACGGACCGCGGCCTTCGCAAAAAAGCGGGCGAATGTATTCCGGAACAAAACCGGGAATATCGAACGCGTTTTTTACCCCAGCCTTCTGCGCCTGCGCGCGAATGTTGTTGCCGTAATCGAACGTGATCGCGCCGCGTTTTTGCAACGCGAGCATCGCTTCAACATGCGTTGCCATCGCTTGCATCGAGCGTTCGATGTATTCGTCGGGATCTTTCCGGCGCAACGCGAGCGCGTCTTCCAATGACATTCCGTTCGCCACGTAACCATTCAACGCGTCATGCGCGCTCGTTTGATCGGTGAGAAGGTCGGGAACAACGCCGCGCTTCACCATTTCCGGCAAAACGTCCGCGCAATTTCCAACGAGCCCGACGGAGACCGGTTGTCGATCTTTGCGCGCTTGCTCGATCAGTTTCAGCGCTTCATCGAGCGAATGCGCAATCTTATCGCAGTAACCGCTCTTTAATCGTTTCTCGATCCGCGCTGGATCGACATCGACCCCGAGAAAAACCGCGCCGTTCATCGTAGCGGCGAGCGGTTGCGCGCCGCCCATTCCGCCAAGCCCGCCGCTCATAACGAATTTTCCTTCGAGCGATCCGCCGAAATGCTTTCGGCCCGCCGCCGCAAACGTTTCGAACGTTCCCTGCACGATTCCCTGACTGCCGATGTAGATCCACGAACCGGCCGTCATTTGTCCGTACATCGTTAGGCCGAGTCGCTCGAGTCGATTGAATTGTTCGTAGTTGTTCCAATTTCCGACGAGATTCGAATTCGCGATCAGAACACGCGGCGCTTCATCGTGTGTTCTAAATTTGCCGACCGGTTTGCCGGATTGAACGAGAAGCGATTCGTCGTTCTTCAGTTCCTTCAGCGAACGCACGATCGCATCGAACGCTTCCCAACTTCGCGCGGCGCGACCTGTTCCGCCGTAAACGATCAGTTGGTCCGGATTTTCGGCGACATCGGGATCGAGATTGTTCATCAACATCCGCAACGCGGCTTCCTGGTGCCAACCTTTGCAGCTCAGCTCGCTGCCGCGCGCCGCGCGAATCGTCCGTTTAGCGCTCATAGCTCATCGAATTTACCTTTACGAATTTGTTCGGCCACTCGCGCGATATCGCCGGACAATGAGCGATCTTTGGTCAACGGCGCCGCAACTTCGCGAATGATTTCAAGCGCGCGCTCCACGCCTTTCCCCGCCCGCAACGGGCGCCGGTGTTCGATCGCTTCCGCGCCCGCGAGTAACTCGATCGCGAGAAGATTTTCGGCAAGATCGACAATCGAGCGAAGCTTGAGCGCGCTGGTCATCCCCATCGAAACGTGATCTTCCTTGCCACCCGAAGTCGTGATGTTGTCGCAGCTCGCCGGATGCGCAAGCACGCGCGCTTCGTTCACCAACGACGCGGCCGCGACCTGCGCGATCATGAACCCGGATTCCACGCCGGGGTTGCGCGCGAGAAACGCGGGAAGGCCTTCGCTCTTGTCAGGATTCGTAACGCGATCGACCCGGCGCTCGCTGATATTCATCAAATCGGCGAGTGCGATTGCAGCGTAGTCAAAAGCAAAGGCGAGTGGCGCGCCGTGAAAATTTCCGCCCGAAACAACGTCGCCGTTTTCAGCGAAGACGAGCGGATTGTCCGTGGCGGAGGACGATTCGATCAACAAAATCTCTTCGCAATGCGTGAGAACATCGCGCACCGCGCCGTGGACCTGAGGCATGCAGCGAATGCTGTAAGCGTCCTGCACGCGCGGATCGTTTTCGCGATGCGATTCGCGAATTTCGCTGTCGCGCAAGATCGCCATCAGATGCGCGGCCGCAATTTTCTGTCCAGAATGTGGCCGCGCATCCTGCAAACGCGGATCGAACGCCGCCGGCGTGTCGCGCAAACCCTCGAGCGTTATTGCGCCGGCAACATCGGCGATATTGGTTAGGCGCTTCGCCCGGAAGATCGACAATCCCCCGACCGCGTGCATCGCCTGCGTGCCGTTCAACAAAGCGAGACCTTCTTTTGCGCCCAGCTCTACCGGTTTTAATTGCGCGCGAGCAAGGGCTTCGCTGCTTGCCGTTCGTTTGCCGTCGAAAAATGCTTCGCCTTCGCCAATTAGCGTCAGCGCGAGATGCGCGAGCGGTGCAAGATCGCCGCTGGCCCCGACCGATCCTTTCTCCGGAACGACCGGATGCACGCGCGCGTTCAACATTTCGCAAAGCAAATGGATGACCTCGCCGCGAATGCCGCTCAATCCGAGTGTGAGCACATTAGCGCGCAACAACATCATCGCGCGAACTTCCGGCTCGGAAAGCGGCTGGCCAATTCCGCACGCGTGACTCCGAACGAGATTCAATTGGAGCGCGCCGATTTCGTCGGGCGCAATTCTCACGTCCGCGAGCTTGCCGAATCCCGTGTTAACGCCGTAGACGACCGTGCCGCGATTAACAATCTCATCGATCACTTTGCGCGAGGCGGCGATGCGCGGTTGCGCGGCGCTGGCGATTCCGACCGGTTCCGATGCAAAGGCAACGGCCGCGATTTCTTCGAGCGAAAGCGGTTTGCCGCTGAGTTCCATGCGACAAATTTTACCGACAAGTTCGACAAATGGAAGTGGTCGCGCGTCTATCGCCTACGATTTTGGGTTCGGCGCGCGTGACGCGGGCGCTTGAAGGAGGGCGGTCTCCTGCAAGTCTTCTTTCCAAGCTGTTATGCCGGTGCGTGTGGCGCCTCCGAGATGACCGAGAAAACCGTGCCGTCCGGCTTCGTACTCGGCGTCGTCTTTTACCTTGCACCAAAAAAGACGCCCGCCGCGGCGCCAACCATCAAGCACGATGCCATCAAGAAATGGCTGATTTCGCGCGGTCACGACGAGCGCATTGTTCTCATCGGACTCCTTGGCCCAGGCCGCGCCCCAATGCAGCGTGAGCGTTTTAAAATGGAGCGCCTTCAATTTCGCGCCGATGTCTCGCGTGTAATCCGCGCAAATGCCTTTTTTCTTTGCGCCGATCTTAATAAGAAAATTGTGAACCGCGGGATCGCCGTGGACGCCATAGTCGCGCGCGCATTGGCGTGAAGCGTGATGGGCGGTCTCGGACAAGAGCGCGGCTTCCCGCGGATCGATCGTGCGCGGTGAAAGCGCAATCAACGCGTCGCGCAAATCGGCGATGGATTTCTCATCCTGGGCAGCAACGAAGTTTGCGCCGACTCCGAAAATGAGAATGAGGACGAATTTAAAATTCACGTTCGCAATCTAAAAGAGGAAGGGCCAGGCCGCCAAAGCGGCCTGGCCCTTTTTTAAACTGTCGTGGCAGCGGCGTCCGGCCAATAGTCCAAACCGGACTGGCGGAGCCACGGGCTGGAAGCCCGTGCCACGGCGGTTATTTATTTGTGATAGCCGGATGTCGAAGTGGTTGTCGTAGCAGCCGCTTCTTTGTGTTGTGAGCATGCTCCCAAGCTGAGAGCGCCCGCCAACACGGCCATGATCGTGATCGCTTTGATGAATTTCAATCTAATCTCGCCTCCTTTCGGTTTGTTGCTCCGTTCTTCTAGGCATGGAACACCATCGAAGCAACGCTTTTTTGGATGTTTCGCCGTTACAAACTATTCGCGAATGACCACCTGCGTGGTTTCATCAACCAGTTCGAATAATTTAATCACGTCGGCGTCTCGCATCCGAATGCACCCGTGACTGTCCGGTGTGCCGATCCTGTCCTCGTGTTTTGTTCCGTGAATGTAAATGTAGCGTTCCCGCGTATTTGCGTTGTCAGGATCGACGCCATCAAGCCAAAGAATTCGCGTCGTCACAAAATCCTCCGTGTCCGGCAGCGGATCCTCGGGGCCGAGTGGCACCCGTGCTTTGAAGATTGTCCCCGGCGCCGCGCCGTGGCCGATTTTTTCCGCGATGCGAAAATTACCCACCGGCGTTTTCAGGCTGCCTTCTTCGGTCCCGATTCCAAAACGAGAACTCGAAATCGGAAAGGTGTGCACCTTTTCGCCGTCCCGCGTCAGCGTCAGACGCTGATCCGCGAGGGAAATGTCGATCTTGGTTCGGCCACTTTGCATCGTTGAAGAGCGGCCTTACAATTCGCCGCGGTGAAAAAAGAATATCACATCGCCGTGGTCGGTGCGACTGGAGCGGTCGGCGCGGAATTTTTCCGCGTCCTCGAGCGCCGCAACTTTCCGGTAGCAACCATGCGCGCACTCGCTTCTGGAAAATCGGCCGGCAAGAAAATCCAATTTCGCGACAAACAAATCACGGTCGAGGAGCTCGGCGAAAATTCCTTCGACAAGATCGACATCGCATTCTTCAGCGCCGGCGGAGAGATCTCGCGCAAGTTCGTGCCAATCGCGCGCGACGCGGGCGCCGTCGTCATCGACAACTCGTCGCTCTTTCGGATGGATCCGGAAGTGCCGCTGGTGATTCCCGAGATCAATCCGGACGACGTGAAACAACATCGCGGCGTCATCGCCAACCCAAACTGCACCACTGCGGTCGCGCTGATGGCGATTTATCCGTTGCATCGCGCCTTTGGGGTGAAGCGAGTCTTTGCCGCGAGTTATCAAGCCGTTTCCGGCAGCGGCCAACGCGCAATCAACGAATTGAAGGAACAAGTAGAAGCTTCCGCGCAAGATCGACAATCAACGCCGAAAGTCTATCCGCACGCGATCGCGTTCAACGTTTTGCCTCACGTAGATGTTTTTCTAGAGAGCGGTTACACCAAGGAAGAAATGAAATTTCAAAACGAAGGGGCGAAGATCATGCACCTGCCGGAATTTCGCGCGTCAGTCACGTGCGTGCGCGTTCCGGTTTATCGTGCGCACTCCGTCGCCGTCAGCGCGGAGTTTGAGAAAAAGGTGTCGGTCGATCATGCGCGCGAGATTCTGGCGAAAGCTCCCGGCCTGGAATTAGTCGATGAGCCGCAAAAAAATCTTTATCCGATGCCGCTGAAAGTCGCGGGCAAAGATAATTGCGAAGTTGGCCGGGTTCGTCTTGATTGCGCGCTCGAGAACGGTCTGGCCTTCTGGGTTTCGGGTGATCAACTACTCAAAGGCGCGGCGTTGAACGCGGTGCAGATCGCGGAATTGTTGTAGTTGTCGATCTTGCGAAACTTCACCGAGGAATCGGCGTTGGGGTCGCAACCGGGGCCTCTTGATTTACACCTTTCGCCTCGCGTTTGCGCTCGGCCGCTTCGCCGGGATGACCTGACTGTGTCATGCCTCCGGCAGGCGGTGCATTGAATTCCTGGCCGCGTCTGCCGCGTGCTTCGCCGTAGGGATTTTGCGAGCCGACATTTTCCTGGCCGGCAGGCGGCTGAGCCGGCTGCTCGAACTGTCTATGCTTGCCACCACCGCGCGGCTGATTGAAACCTTGTGGCGCGTCAGTTGGAGCGGGCAGCGGCGTTTGCAGATTTTGGCGCTCAAATCGTTTACCTCTTCCCTGAGGTTGGGCGAAGTTTTCGCCGCTGGTCGTCGGCGCGGGCGTGAGCGCTGTTTCGCCGAACTGTTGACGACCTTTTCCTTTTCCGCGTTTGCCAAATTCCGATGCGCCAGTCGCGGACGTGTCGCTGGTCGTCGGCGCGGGCGCTACTGGCATGTCGCCGAACTGTTCATGGCGTTTTCCTTTTCCACGCTTGCCAAATTCCGGTGCGCCGGTCGCGGACGTGTCCGCGCCAGGTGGAGTCAGCGGTGACGGCGCGGCTCCGGATTGAAATTGATCCGCCCCGCGACCTTTGCCTTTGCGTTTTCCTTGCTCACCGAAAGCCGGATTCGTGGCAGGAGAAATCATTTCGCCCGTCGAATCAGGTGTTGGGCTTGCGCCTGCTTGAAACTGTTCGGCCGCGCGGTGCTTACCTTTGCCTTTGCCCTGGCCTTGACGACCAAACTCCGGACTCATCGCTGGTGAACTCATCACACCCGCAGTGTCAGGGCTCGCGCTCGCGCCGGCCGCGGCGCCGGCTTGAAATTGTTGAGCGCCGCGATGTTTTCCTTTTCCTCGTTCAATGGGCGACGCCGCGACAGGTCCCGATGCACCCGGCGCGACCGAAGCACTGGAGTTTGCTGCCGCCGCAGCATTTCCGCCCGCACTCGGTGGCGGGATGTTCTTCGGGTTTTCAGCTTTGAACTTTTGTTTCAACTGGTTCTTGGCGTTTTCATCCCCGACCAGCGACCAACCTTTCTCAACTTTTGGCTGCGCAAGTCTGGTTTTCACTTTCGGTGGCCGCGGAGTGGTCGCGCTTTTTTTAATTTCGGGCGGCGCCGCAACGACCAACGCGTTCCCTTGAACTCTCGTTAGGCCGCCTGACTTCGCGGCAGTCCTTACATCGACATTCGACTGGCGCTCGAGTTTGAGCGTCTGCACCGGCCGCGTGGAATATTGATTCACCACGTTCAGATCCGGACCGTAGTTGTAAACGGTTTTGTTTTTGTAAGTGATGTTCGTCACGTTCACCGTTTGCGTGACGTAAGTGACGTTCTGTTCATACGGAACGATCCGTGTGCGAAGCGCCGGCTCGCCGATGTAACGCACATCAACGAAATTGTAATAGGCCGGACCGATATCGAATTCGACGTCGATCTGATCGGTAAGCGGCCGGCTTTCGTAAACAACTTCTGTTTCAGGAGGCAACGGCGCCCAACCCGCATAACCGCCGCCAAAACGCCACGACACCCAGGCCGGCGCCCATTCGTAACCCGGTCTCCATACCCAGCCGTAATCAGCAATTCTTACCCACCGCCCATAATGGTAGGTCGCCCAACCCCAGTCCTCATACGAGATCCACGTCCAACCCAGATCCGTGTAGGCCCAGTAACCGTCCGAGTACGGACGCCAGCTCGGATCGCTTGCGACATCAGGTTGCCAGCAGTAGCCGTAATTCCCCACCTCGACCCAGCTTCCGCCGTCCAAATTGTCGTAAAAGAAATCGACCGAGACGTCGCTCTTTGCCTGCGGAACGAAGGGCGAAAGCACGAAACTCAATGCGAACGCGCAAATCAGTTTTTTCATATGCAATGTGGTTTTCGAGCGTTGGACTAAACGCTCCCATTCTTTATTCAGTTGGTTCGACGAGGGAAAATACCACCCGCACGTCCAGCCGCGGCCACGAATCCTACCGCGGGCGCAGCACCAGAAACGAGCGCACCCGATGCCGGCAAACCGAGAGTACCATCGGCTGACTCGAGTCGAGTGTCTGCACGATTTTATTGTAATCGGCCACTGTGGCGACCGGCTGCTGATTCACTTCCTCGATCACGTCCCCTTTTTGTAAATCGCCGAGTCCCGCCGCACGATCGACATCGGTCACAACGACGCCGCGCACGCCGTTTGGCAAATCGAGCTGGCGCGCAAGCGCGGGAGTCAATTCGCCAACGTGAATTCCGGCGAGCGCGTTTTCATTTGTGTTCTCCTCCTCATCGCCCGGCGTTTGTTGCTTCGGCGGTCGTGGCTGTTGCGGTTGTTGTGGCGTGACTCGCCCCGTTTGATAGCCGGCGGGTTGCTCTTTGATCTGCGTCGAGACCGTCATCGATTTTCCCGCGCGCATGATCTCGAGCTCCACTTTTTTATTGAGATCGACCTGCGAAACGAGATTGCGCAGATCGCTAAAACTCTTCACGTCGTGACCGTCGAACTTGCGGATGACATCCCCTTTTTGCAGATGCGCGTCGTCCGCGGGCGAGCCCGGAACAATTTCATCCACGACAACTTCGCCCGAACTTACCGGCTGCCCATTTTGCGGAACGCGCATTTGAATTCCGAGATAACCGCGAATGATCCGTCCTTTCTTCAACAAGCTTTCCAGTGCGGTGCGAACGGTGTTCGAAGGAATTGCGAACCCGATCCCTTGCGAACCGCCGCTGCGTGAAATGATGGCGGTATTGATGCCGATCACTTCGCCGCGCAAATTCACAAGCGGACCGCCGCTGTTGCCCGGATTAATCGCGGCGTTCGTTTGAATCAAATCGCCAAAAATGTCGGCGCGATTCGGGCGGCCTTTCGAGCTGACGATTCCATCGGTGACGGTTTCCTCGAATCCAAACGGATTCCCGATCGCGAGAACGAAATCGCCCGCCTGCACGCTGTCGGAGTCGGCCAGCGGCAGCGGCTTCACGTTCGGATTGTCGATCTTCAGCACCGCGAGATCGACTTGATCATCCGCTCCAATGAGGCGCGCCTTTTCCGTGCGCCCATCCGCCAATTGCACTTCAATTTCGTCCACTTGGTCGACGACGTGATTGTTGGTGATGATGTGGCCTTCGTTCGTCACGATGACACCGGAGCCTAACGAGTTCTGCACCATCGCGTCTTCATTCGGACTTTGAAACCCGCGCGGCCGGCGGAAGAAAAAGCCAAAGGGATCGAGCTGGTTTTGACGTTCGGTCGCGATCTTTTTTGTGGTTTTAACCGCGACCACGGATGGAATCACCGCCGACACCAGCGCGCGGCGTTCGCGATTCAAAGCTTCGAGTGAGGCAACCTGCTTTGGATCGACATTCGGCGAGGTAGCGAGAGTGTATTTCTCCGGCGTGCTGCGCGGCTGTCCTGCTACGCCGAGGCCGCCGTGTTTCATGCGATAATCGTAGAGCGCCGAGATCCCGAGGCTGAGCAGCGCCACGAAGACAAAAAATTTGAGTAGGTTTTTCATTAGCTGACGTTTGAAAAGGTGCGTCCCTGTTTTTCGACAATCAACCGGCGGAAACGTTGATTCTCGGGCCATTCCAGCTCGGGATCCATGTCGAAAATCGACATCGCACTGGTTCGCGCCCGCTTCATCAGTTGCGCGTCTTTGCGCAAATCGCCAATCTTTAGCGCCGGCAACCCGCTTTGCGCCGTGCCTAACAAATCGCCCGGCCCGCGCAGCTCCCAATCCGCTTCCGCCACTTCAAAGCCGTCGCTCGTCTTCTCCAGCACCGCCAATTTCGCTGCCGCTTCCGAACTCGGCTCGTCCGTCAGCAAAATGCAATACGACTTGTGCTCGCCGCGGCCAATTCGTCCGCGGAGTTGGTGCAGTTGCGCCAATCCGAACCGCCCCGCGTTCTCAATCAGCATCACCGTCGCATTTGGAACATCGACGCCGACCTCGATCACCGTCGTGCTGATCAAGACCTTCGTTTTGCCGCAACGAAAGCGTTCCATGATCTGTTGCTTCTCCGGCCCGGCGATTCGGCCGTGCAAAAGCTCGCACTCGGACGGATGCAAGCGTTCCCGCCAACGTTCGTACTCCGTCGCCGCCGCCTTGGCCTCGAGCTTTTCGCTCTCCTCGATCAACGGATAAACGATGTAAATTTGCCGCCCGGCCTCCAATTGCGTCCGCAAAAATTTCAGCACTTCTCCCAGCTTGGAAGGATCACGCACTGCCGTAATAATTTTGCCGCGGCCGCCCGGCATTTCGTCCAAAACAGAAACGTCGAGATCTCCGTAAGCCGTCATCGTAAGCGTGCGCGGGATGGGTGTTGCCGTCATGACCAGCACATCCGGCGCCGGCTCGCGACTCGTTAGGCGAGCGCGCTGAGCCACACCAAACTTGTGCTGCTCATCGATCACCGCCAGCCCGAGATTTGAAAACGAAACTTTTTCGTAGAGCAACGCGTGCGTTCCGATGATGACGTTGGCAGCATGATCTCGTCTCTGGGTAGCGCACGCGTCTCGCGTGCTGGTCGCGCCGTCTCGGCGCGACGAAATTTCCGCACTAAATTCATCCTCCTGTGTCCAAATCCACGGATAGTCGGAGTCCTGATCCGCAACGCCTGCCGTCCATGGATTTCGCAAAATGTAGTGAAACTTCTCCTCCAAATCGCGATCTGAGCGCACATACCGATCGAAGCTTTCTTTTTCCCAGACTGCACCGGCTTTGCCTTCAAGCTTATTGATCTCGTGCGCGGAAAAAGATTTGATCGATTTCAGCAATTCGGAAAGCGGCCAGAAGACAATGTTTTCCTGGTCATGGTTTTCTTTCGGCCAGGGTTGGAGCAACAAATGCATGTGGTCTGGCATCACGCACGCGGCGAATAATTCGTAACGCTGATTATGAAAGTGTCGGACAGCATCAAGAACGATCGCACGCGCTTGTGGTGACAATAGGCGGCGCGCTTTCGTCGCAATCGTCACGGCGTAAATCGCCCATGGTTGTTCGAAATGTGGCAGACGGCGTCGAGAATAATGCGCAACGCCTATTTTGCCGTCTTCGGAACAAGTTCGCGATGACGGGACGTCATCGCCAGCAGGCGAGACGCGGGCGCTACCCAGATTTTCTCCGCGTTCGAACAGCGGCAAAAAACTTTCCTCCTGACGCGCCGCGGTGCGGATCGACAATTTCACACCGAGCGGCTCGAGCCAGCGTCGCAAGACCGTGTAATGTTGCTCCGCAAGAATTTGGGTGGGCGCCATGAACGCCGCCTGATAGCCCGCTTCGACCGCGAGCAGGATCGCCGCGATCGCGACCACGGTTTTGCCGGAGCCGACGTCGCCCTGCAACAGGCGATTCATGGGAAATTTCGATTCCATGTCGCGCCGGATTTCCGCGATCACTTTTTTCTGCGCGCTCGTGGTTTCAAACGGAAGCGACTGCAAAAATCTCTCCATCAATTCCCCTCGCCCGCTGTGTGCCGCGCTCACTCGCGCGTGCGCTTCCGTGCGGCGCGACGCGATTAGCATTTGCATCGCGAAAAATTCCGAGAGCACGAGATGGTCGCGCGCCGCGTCACGCTCTCGCCACGTTTCCGGAAAATGGATTGCACGAATCGCTTCACCGCGGTCGCCGTTTTTCAGGTTCTTCGGCAAGAGCGGCTCGATTGGCTTAGTGTCCAATGCCTGGAGCAGGCGATAAATAATTCCGCGGAGCGTGCGCTGCGACAGACCTTCGGTGGCGGGATAAACCGGCGTGATCCGGCGAAGATGGATCGAAGTTTCCTCATCATCTTCAATCACTTCAAACTCGGGATGATCGATGCAAAGACGTTTGCCGCTGAGCTTCGGCTTGCCGTAAACGACGAGCTGCTGACCGGTCGCGATCATTTTTTGCACGTAATGTAAATTGAACCAGCGACAAACCAGCGGCTGACTCAGCGCGTTTGCGTTCCGCTCCTGCAACGTCGCTTCAAAAATTTTTCGCCAGCCGCCGAATCGCCGTAACGACGTCTTGATCACTTCACCGGAAAGGCAAATCGATTTCTCGCTTGGTTCGCGCGGGAATTCCGGAAACTGATGTCGATCTTCGTGGCGCCTCGGATAATGCGTGAGCAAATGCTCCACCGTCGTAATACCGAGCCGACGGAGCGCAAGAATCTTCGGCCGCGGGATCCATTCAATTTCTTCGAGCGCTTGTGAAATTTCCATTACGCCCCGCGCTCCGCGCCGCGCACTGCCTCTACTCGTATTTCCATACGCTGTTGGCCTTCGTATTCGTCAGGCCGGATTCGAAACGCGATGTCCCACGGCGGCGCCGGCAGGGAATCGGCCGCTGCGCCGAAGAAAATGGCGCGCTGGTGATAATTCCGCTGTCGCAAACGCAATTGCAGGTGCTTTTCGCCGACCACGCGCGGCGGCGCGACTGATTCCACTTCGCGCGCAAAAAACAACGGCTGCGGATTCCCATTGCCGAACGGCTGCAGCATTTCGTGCCAGCCGAGAAAATCGAAATTTAATTCAGGAAAGGTAATCTCGTGATCAATGCGGAGCCGCGGCTGCAGATCGTCATCCGATAAAAGCTCACGCGCAACGCCGCGAAATTCCTGCGCGAAAAGATCGACATTCGAGTGTTGGATGGTCAATCCCGCGGCCATTTCGTGACCGCCGTATTTGTCGATCTTCTGGGCGCAACGCGTCAGCGCCTGGACCAGATTAAAACCTTCAATGCTGCGGCCGCTGCCTTTTCCGACACCGGCCTGGTCGAAACCGATCACAATCGTCGGCCGATGAAATTTGTGCGCGATGCGCGATGCGACAATTCCGAGCACACCCGGATGCCAATCCCGCTCGAACACAACGATCGCCGCGTCGCGCGCGGGATCAAACTCCTGCGCGATTTTTTCCTCCGCCGCAGCGGCGATTTTTCTCTCCACTTCCTGCCGTTCGCGGTTCTGCTTGTCCAAGAATTCCGCGAGCTCGGCCGCTTCGTGTTCATCGCGCGTCAACAAAAGCTGCAGCGATTTTTCGGCGGTGCTCAGCCGGCCGGCGGCGTTCAAGCGCGGTCCCAAACGATAACCGATGTCTTCGGCAAAGATCGGCGGGCGGACACCGCTGATTTCCATCAGCTTCTTCAACCCCACTCTTGTCGATCTTGCCATTTCGACTGCGCCGCGTTGAACGAGAGTGCGGTTTTCTCCCCGCAGCGGAACAATGTCAGCGACCGTTCCGAGCGCGACGAGATCGAGCCGCGATTTGAGATCGAAATCGATGCCCCGAGTTTTTAACAGGGCATGACAAAGCTTGAAGACGATTCCGACACTGCACAAATAATGAAACGGCGACTGCGCCTCCGTTTTTGGATTCACAATCGCGACGCATTCCGGTAGCGCGGCTTTTGGTTCATGATGATCGAGCACGATCACGTCGATGCCGCGTGCGCGAAGATCGACAATTTCCGCGGCGGACGATGTTCCGCAGTCCAGGGCGATGAGCAGTTGCGGATGAAATTGTTCGACGCAGCGCTCAATGCTCTCGCGACTCAAACCGTAGCCTTCCTCCATCCGTAGCGGCAAAAATAAATCCGGCGCGGCTCCGTAGGCACGAAGCGTTTCGGCCAACAAAGCGAGCGAGGTGACTCCATCGACATCGTAGTCGCCAAACAGGACGATGCGTTCTTTTTGGTCCAGCGCCGCCAGTATTCGCGCGACCGCGCTCTCCATGTTCGGCAACAAGAATGGATCGCTCAACGATTTCAAACGCGGGCGTAGAAAAGTCTGGACCTCGTCGGCGCTTCGAAATCCTTTGCGGCTCAGAATTCGCGAGATGCATTCACAGCCGCAAAGCTCACTCCACGAAATTGGGCTGACGTTGAGCTCTTCAGGGGGAGCAATGATCCAGCGCTGCACCGATTATTTTAGTCTGTGGAACATTACCTGACAACTGTGCGATAAGCAGTTGACGGAAGCGCCCCGCGTCAAATAGACAGAAACCGTGAAACTTCTCGTCCCGCTGATTGCACTGCTTCTTCTGACCGGATGCTTTATGCTGGAGCAACCAGGCGATCGAGAAAAGCGGCTTGGAGTTGACCGGAGAAAAAGCTCGGCTGTGCTAGAAAAGCATACCGAAGCCTTCACGGGCAAAGTTGTGCTCGATGAAGGTGCCTATCGTCTCGAGTTGCTCAACGAACCGGGAACGCTCTTGAAACTCACGCGCGCCCGACGTGAAACTGAGTTCGAAGCGGAGCAAATTCTTTTGCGCAAGTATTACGAAAAGACGATCACGGTGAATGGCACGCGGCAGGACGATTGGATTTGGGGCGCCGATGTCACTGGCCAATATGTTCCGCCCGGTGCGCCGACTGGGCCGAACATGAACGCGCCGAAGCAGACGCGCCCCTAACGAATTCCGAGACGCTCGCCAAGTTTGATGGCGTCGAACGGCGCGTGCACTTTCGCGTCGTTGTCGAAATAAACGAAAACGTCTTTGGGCCGATTGTCGATCTTGTTTTCGAGAACCAACTTCGCGTCGGCCGGTTGTTCGCCCCTGCTCCAATGACGAATTCGGTTCGCCCACCAATCGAGCTCGCGATCGGAATAGCCGCTAACGTAAAGTTTTTCCGAGCCGTGGAGCCGGATGTAAACGAGATCGGCGGTGATGTCCTCGGCGTACGGGAATTTTCCTGCCGTATCCGCGATCACGAATCCGATATTGTGCTCGCGGAGAAGCTCAAAAAAGTCCGGGACCATGAAAGTTCGATGTCGAACTTCGATTGCGTGCCGGATCGGCCGCGAGATGTCGATCTTGGCAAACGCGCGCGCATTCAATTTGTCATCATGCTTTTTCGCGAGCTTCGCCGCGTCGCGGGTGTTTCTGGGCAATAAATCGAAGAACTCGCGCAAACGCGTCTCATCAAAACCGAGACTCGGCGGCAACTGCCACAGAATCGGCCCGAGCTTTTCTTTCAACGCGAGGAGGCCCGACGCGAAAAAATTTGCGAGCGCGGTCTCGACGCCGCGCAGTTTCTTCATGTGGGTGATGAATCGGCCGCCCTTGACCGCGAAAAGAAAATCCTCAGGAGTGGCCGCATACCAGCGCTGATAACTTGAAGGCAGCTGAAGCGAATAAAATGAACCATTGATCTCGACCGAGTTGAACGTTTTAGCGGCAAACTCGAGCTCGTTATGTTGCGGCAAATCTTTCGGATAGAATTTCCCGCGCCACCCCGCGTAACGCCAGCCCGAAATGCCAATGCGCAAATCGCCCGCGATCCCGCGTTTTTTTAAACGAGGCTGAACGCGATCTCGCGTTTTGGCAGCAGCTCGTGCTTTTGGCATAACTCGGAGAATTTCCGGAGACCTTCCTTTTCGCGTTCCCCAAAGCTGAATCGGAGATTTTCCCGGTAATAGCCGTGACAAAACGCAGAATCGAATTCGTTTTGTGTGGCGATCAAGTCGTCCAGCTTGGCGAGATTTTGGTCGCGCAAGGCGCGTAATCGATCAGCCACTGATTTTGGATCGACAATTTCGGGACGCACAAGCCACAGCGCATACACGAACGGAAGGCCGGTGAGTTTTTTCCATTGCTCCCCCAAATCCCAGAACTCGAACTCGTCCGCGCGCTCTTGCCGAAAACGAATTGCCTGATCCCCGATAAGCAACCGAGCGGTCTTCGGTGTAGTGGCGGCTGTCCCCAGCCGCATTTTCTCCGTGCGCGTGAGGACGCGCGCCTCTACAGCCAATTCCGCAAGCAGACAGCGAAGCAAATTTCCAGAAGTTTCGGCCGCGGGATCGAGCTCGATTTCCTTTACCTCTGAGATTTTTCCGCGATGCGCGACAACCACGCTGTAAACCGGCCCGTCAGAGGCGATGGAAATGTTGTCCACGATTTTGTAAATCGGATTGCGCAGAAATTCGAAGCTGGAAACGAGCGCGACATCCAGCTCGCCGCGCGCAAGCTGCGCGCAAAGGGCGGACGGATGATCAAGCACAACTTCGCCAGGCCAGCCATGAATGAGCGGCCGCGCGTTGAGATATTTAACGCAACCGAGCCGAAGCGCTTGTCGATCCTGCACTCGTTAAGCGCAGGCCAGTTCGGCTTCGGTGCGCGGCTTCGACGATGTCGATCCGTTCGCGCCGTTGAGATGACGATAATAACTGTCGCGCTGGACCGGAACTCGGCCGGCTTCGCGAATGGTGTGCTCGAGCGCGGCGATGCTTTGCTGTTGCGGCGTGGTAGCTCCGGCCATGTGGAAGATTTTTTCCTCCATGATCGTTCCATGCAGATCGTCCACGCCGTAGCTGAGAGAAATTTGCGCGAGCGGCAAACCCATACTGACCCAATACGCCGTGATGTGGTCGATGTTGTCGAGATAGATGCGGCTGACGGCGAGATTGCGAAGTTGTTCGATGGCGGAAGCGCGCTTGATGTGCGCGAGTACTGTCGTTTGCGGTTCGAAGGCGAAAGGAACGAAGCCGCTGAATCCGCCGGTGTCGTCCTGAAGCCGGCGAAGTTGGCGTAAGTGATCGACGCGCTGCGCGAGCGTCTCGATATGGCCGTAAAGCATGGTGCAGGTGCTGCGGCCGCCCATTTGATGCCAGGTGCGATGAACGTCCAGCCATTCTTCGGCCGTTTCTTTGCCGCGACAGATTTTGTCGCGCACTTCGGCATCGAAGATTTCTGCGCCGCCGCCGGTGATTGAGCCGAGCCCGCTTGCGCGCAAAAGCTCGAGCGTATCGCGGATCGACATCTTGAAGATGCGCTGCGCGAGATGTCGAACTTCGATGGCAGTGAAGGCTTTGACGTGAAGGTTAGGATCGAGCGTTTGCAATCCGCGAAGGAGATCGAGATACCACTCCTTCTTCAGAGTGGGATGAAGACCACCGACCATGTGGACTTCGGTAATGCCGAGCGGCAAAGCTTCCGCGACGGCTCCAACGATTTCCTCAACAGCGTGTTCGAAGGCGTGCGCGTCTCGTTTCTTGGCCGCAAACGCGCAAAATTGGCACGATAAAACGCAAATGTTGGAATAGTTGATATAACGGTTGTGAATGTAAGTGGCGAAGTTCCCGTTCTTTCGCTCGCGGACGACATTAGCCAACATTCCGAGCGCGTTGAGATCATCGGAAGAATAAAGGGCAAGAGCTTCCGCATCAGAGATGCGCGTGCCGGCCTCGATTTTCTCGGCGACCGATCTAAGTTCCTTTGGGATCAATGTGTAATTCATTCGGAGCGGACGCTGAAATTGATGGTCTACCATGCACAGACGCCTTGTTGCTTGCAACAAAAAGCACGGGAGCAATGCCGCGATAAGGTTCGAATCGCCGACCGCCTATTCACGTCTGTTTATTAATGGTCGACCCAGAAGCACCGGCGCGATCAGAAGATGACGCCGAGGACATCCGCCTGATGCATCTGGCCGGGCAAGGGGACGTGGCTGCGTTCGAAAAACTGGTCGAACGGCACCAGACACTCGTCGCCGGAACGGTGGCGCGCATGCTTGGCAGCAATTCGGACGTGGAAGATATCGCGCAGCAAGTTTTCATCCGGGTTTGGAAAAGCGCGGGGCGGTATGTGGCGAAGGCGAAATTCACGACCTGGCTTTTGAAAATTACGCGCAATCTTGTTTTCAACGAAATGCGGCGCGCGAAGCGGCATCCTCATGTGCCGGTGCAGATCGAGCCCGACGCGGAGGAGATTCCGTTGAAGGATGAGCAAACGAGCGCGCCAGATGCCGCATTCCTCGAGGGTGAACTGCAAAGTGCGATCGAAAAGGCCATCGGCGAGCTGCCGGACACGCAACGGATGGCGTTGGTCCTGCGCCGCTACGAAGAACTCAGCTATGAAGAAATCGCCGAGGTTCTCGATCTCTCAGTGCCGGCGGTGAAAAGCTTGCTCTTCCGCGCGCGAACGGAATTGCGCGAGCGGTTGAGAAACTATCTCGAGTCGTAAAACGTAACTGAGGACGGCGTTATTTCGCCAGCAATTGGACCGTGACCTTCGTGTTTCCGTCGTAATAGGCGCGATCTTTCTTGAGGGCGATTTGAACCGGCAGGGTTTTCTTCCGTGAGGTGTAAAGATTGGTCAAAGTCAGCGGACCGGTGAGGAGCACTCCGACCTGCGTTGCGTCCTGGCCGTTCGCATCAAGGAAAGTAAAATCAACACCGTTCTTGGCTTTGGTCTTTACTGTGAAGTAAACGGTGACGTTGGTGCAAGGAGTGGCACTGCCCGCCCCGTAATTCATAGTGATAGTCGCGCTTTCGCCTTTGTGAAGTGAATTGCGATCCGAGGCTATCCTCACCGTCGGCGCGGCGCACGTCGGTGTGGGCGTGGGAGTAGGTGTCGGTGTAGTGGCAGCGGTTACAAAAGATACATCGCCGCCCGTGATGCTGCCGCCGCCATTGATCGCGACGAGACGGTAATGGTAGGTTACTCCAGTCGTTAGTCCGCTAATATTGGCGGTCACATTTTGCAATGAGCTTCCGGTGAAAACTTGATGCGCGGTCTGCGAGCCGTAAGCGGTCGTAGTCCCGTATTCAAAATAAACGGTAGTACTGGAACCGTTCGGGTTGACTGTTCCGTTGAGAGTCGCGGTGACGTCCGTGACGTTTGTCGCTGCAGTCGTCGCGGCGGTAGCGGTGGGGATAGCTGACACTCCAACGACGCCTCGGGCGGCAGCGAGACTCGTTACTGTTCCGCCCAAGTTCGGGTTAATCCACAAAAGCGCGCCCGTTGGGCCGTACGCAATCACGGTCGGATGAGTATCGTCCGCTATGTATACGTTGCCTCCGTTAGGATCTACCGCGAGGTATTTCGGGGCGAGAGCAGTGCTAAAAGAAGTTACAACGGTCTGCGTCACAGGATCGACAACAACGATTTTCGATGAAGCGACACTCGCGACATAGACGTATCCGCCTTGCCAAGGTTGGACTGCTATTGCTTCGATACTTCCCAAGTAAGATGAAAGGTTTATCGTCCAATTCGCGATTCCCAAGTTGGCGGTGCTGACTTGCGATAGAACGAGGCCACAGGTGCCTCCGCCGCGATACAATTGGCCGTCGGCTGGATTCAAATCACTCAAGCCTTCGCACGAATTCGCGGAGCTCAGCACCCCGTCTGCGGTCACGCTGTAAATCGTGTTCGCATTGTAAGCGCTGCCTGCGTTCGAGATCGAATAGATTAAGCCCGAATTGGGATCAATCGAAGGCCGGCTGAGATCATAAGTTAAAAGACTCCATAGCTGCGTTCCGTTGGACCGATCGGACTTAGCTAGCGCACCGAAGCAGCCGTTCTCACTCCAAACAACACCGGGACTGGCGCTGAAAGCATCGACTGCCACATTCGTGACGTAGAAGAAATCACAATAGCTATTTAGCGAGACGGTATTCGCCCAAATGAGCGCTCCGGTGTTGTCGAGCTTAAAGGTAAATCCATTGTTGCCGTAGTTATGACCACCTAGGGCGGTATAAACACCGAGGTCGACCGGATCGACAGCTAAGGCGTTATCATTACCGAGCAAAGTGTACCAAAGGATGTTTCCATTGGCGGCATTCAGCTTTACGATTTTGTCCGCTTGGATGTCCGGTTCGAGTGTCACGGTGCTCAACGTAGCGGCAGGGGCAACTCCCGTTGAAGGATCAAAGTTCGATGCAGCCTTTATAGCATCCCCGTCGTTTTGAGAGATCATAGCGTCGGGCACACCGGTGCTGGTCGTCGTTTGCTGCATGGTCGGAACCGTAGGATCGCCAATGTTGTTAACGACGATGATACCAGCCGCGCCTGCCGTACGCGCGTTTGCCGCTTGCACATCAAACTCGACGTAGCCCCGGTCTATCAGCACGATATTGCCGGCAACTTGTGTGGAATTATAGAGCGGCGCGCTTGCGTCATGGGGAATCGCGTAAACAATGTTTTTATCTTGTACTCTGTCGCGAGGGCTCGTCGCGGCATAGATGGCCCGAAATGTCTGTCCATTGAGGGGGCCTGACATGCCAACGACACGGCTGTTATAAAAGGCGATGTCCACCGCCACATCGCTGATGCCGACCGGCAACGCCGCACGGGTTAAGTGGAGGGCGTAAGCGGCGAATGCGGCAAGGGCAACGGTTCTGAGAAGAAACTTCATGCGCCCTTTTGAGCAGCGAATATGCCATGTGGGAAAATTCTCATTTTCCTTTGTAATTAGCGACTAGCCGTCGCGCGAGCGACCCCGCCCATTGCGAAAAACCCAAAGAGGGCGGGCCCTTGCGGAACCCGCCCCCTCTCAACCCCACATTCGAAAAATTGTTATTCGTTGCGATCTTTTACGTCGCTCTTGAACTGGACTTCTGTTGCCTGTTCAGGCGCCGGCGGCGAACCAGGTTTGGCGTAATCGGCCGCGAGCTGACGATGCGCAGTCGGGACTAAACGGACCGCGCCTTTGGCGTTGTTTCGCCAGCCGTTCGGATCGGCATACTCTTCGCCGACATGACGAACGCCTGCGACCTGGTCTTCAAGGCCAGTGCCGTAACGCTGGTCGATGATCGACGGCGTAACGAAGATCAGCAGGTTGCGTTTGTGACGTTCGTTATCGTGACTTTGAAATGCGTAACCGAGCACCGGGATATCGCCGAGCAACGGCACTTTGGTGCGTGCTTTGGAGACCTGATCGGAAATTAATCCACCCAGCGCGAGGGTGTCGCCGCTCTTGATCAATACGTTCGAATCGAGTGAGCGTTTATCGATGATCGGACTGAAAACGTCGGCGCCTTGAAATTGGAAATGGAAATCGCTGACTTTGTTGCTGATCTCCGGTTTCACCGACAACGTGATGTAATTGTCTTTGTTGATCGACGGACGAACAATCAGCGTGTTGCCGAAGGTCTTGTCCTGAAATCCGCCGAACACCGCGGTCGCGGTTTGCTCGTTGAAGTTCAGCTGCGGCACGGGTTGATTTCGCAACACTTCAATCTTCGCCTGTTGATTGTCGGCCGTGACCACGCGCGGGTTCGCGAGGAACTCCGCGTCGGCGTCTTCATTCAAAGCTGCAATCGTGGCCGACAATTGCGGCACGGTAAGAATCGCAAATTGGCCGGGGATCAAATGACTGAGATTACCAAACAAATTGTGATTCTGCGGATTGCCGAGGCCGAATCCACCAGTCGCCGGGTTCGCACCGGGTTGAGGGCTGCCGGCTGGAATCGGGTTGCCATATGCAACCGTCTTTGGACTTGATGCGCTGCCGAAAGTTCCCGCCCAGTTAATTCCAAAGGCCTGCACTGGATCGGCGCTAACTTCCACCAAACGCGCTTCGATCATCACTTGCCGCGTCGGCTTGTCGATTTGCACCAGCATTTTGCGGATGTTGTCGATGTTGCTGCGAGTTTCGCGGAAGAAAATCGTATTCGTGCGTTCGTCGATTTGCGGTGGATCTTTGCTCGCGAGCTGCGATGCGACGAGCGGCGAAACTTCTTTCGCGCGCGCATAACTGAATTGGTAGCTATCGCTTTCGGTAGGCTCCGCCGTTTTTTCGGCGGGCGTCTTGATGTAAAAGACGTTGTCGATCTTATCCATCGAGAGGCCTTTTGCTTTAACGATGATCGAGATCGCTTGCAGCGCGGTCACATCTTCCAAGCGCATTGTCACGGCACCGGTGACGGCGTCGCTCACGACCATGTTGACTTTTGCCTGACGGGCGAGGAGCCGGAGCACTTGTCCGACGTCGTCACCTTGAAATTCACGAACCCCTACTCCTCCGCTTTCAATGTTCGCATCCGCTTCGGTCAATGTCGGACTCGCCACGGTGGCCGCGCCGGTCGCGGTGGCGGTGGTAGTGGTGGACTTCGTCTGCGCTGCGGGAGTCGCAGCCTGAGCCGGAGCTTGCACGAGCAGCATTGGAGGATTGTCCGCGGGCTTGATCGGACTTGGGGCCTGAGCTGGACCTGCCGGAGCCGGATTAGTTTGCGCTTGTGAGAGAGAAAGCACGCTCAGAAATGCCGCCGCCGCGACGCATCCCCGTTGCTTGAGTGAAGTAACCATAAGTGGAAGTGAGATAAGTGCTGGCCGCGTTAAAGCAGGAAGCAGACCAGCCTGTAACGATTCCCACTACAGCCCCGTCGGGCGTTGAGACTCGCGCTAGCGTCTGCTTTCGGAAGCTTCTCGAGCCGCTTCCATGAACGCCCGCACTAAAGCCGGATCTTTTCGCCCGGGCGAAACTTCTACTCCACTCGTCACGTCAACGCCGAAGGGACGCACGACACGAACCGCCTCCGCCACGTTCGCCGGATTCAAACCGCCCGCGACGATGACGCTAATCTTGGGATGATTGCGCACAAATTCGGGCGCAAATTTCCAGGGAAAAACTTTACCGCTTCCACCAAACGCTCCGCCCGAGCTCGAATCGAAAATCATTGTGTCGGTGCAATAATCGGGAAGATCGGCCAGGGATTTCGAGCCGGTCACGGGTATCGCTTTCGCGAATGGAATGGTCGCCTCGGCGAGTCGCCGGCAGAAGTTCTGCGACTCGCTCCCGTGCAATTGCAAACCATCCACGAACGGAAGTTGACTGATTCTGCACGCGTCTTCCCAGTTCGGATCCGCGACGATCGCAAGTTTGCAGATCTCCCGCGGCAGTTTGCCGATCCATGACGCCGCGTGATCGATCTGGAGATAGCGTTTGCTGCGAGGCACTAAATTAAAACCCAACGCGTCCGCGCCGGCGTCGATCGCGACCCGCGCGTCCTCCTCGTTTGTGATCCCGCAGATCTTGACGAAAATTTTGCTACGCGATTTGAATTTATCGCCAAACATCTGACGAACTACTCGCGCGGTTCGATGACGCGGCCGCGAACCTGTTTCATTTTGCTATGATGAGTAAGAATGTGGACGCGCCCGTCGCTGCCGCGGAAGAACGCACTCAAAAGCCAACTCACCACTGAAATCAAAATTGCGCCGAAAAACGCACTACCGAATCCGTGCACTTTGAAACAGGGCACGATCTCGCTGACGAATTTCAGCAGCAGCGCGTTGATGATGAGAATGAACAATCCGAGCGTCACCAAAATGAGCGGAATGCTCAGGAACAACAGGATTGGGCGAACGAAGGCGTTGATGACTCCGAGCAATAGTGACGCGCCAAGCAAGCAGCCAATCCCGGTGTAATCGATTCCCACGATCGGCGCGGCGACGAAAACCGCGAACGCCGTGATGAACCAGCGAAAAACAAAATCGCGCACGAGAGAAGACTATTAGAAGTCCAGCCGTTCGCCAAGAGAGTTGACGCGTCGCGAAACCATCCACGGTGGAACCGAAAACCGCTTGTCAATCCAACCTGCTTCGCTAAAGCAATACTTCAGGAAGGAATTTGAGCAGTGGCAAACAGAAGCAAGGCCGGCGCATCTGCGTCGGGCAAAAAAAATAAAGTAAAACCAGTCGCAAGATCGACATCGACAGCGCCTAAAGTCAGGAAATCTTCGAAACCCAGGAAGACAGCAATCGAAAAGCTGACCATCGAAGCGGCGCCGTTAACTTCAGGCGCGTTCGATCTGACGGACGAGCAGATCGCGATGCGGGCCTATTTTATTTCCGAGCGCAGACGTCGACTCGATCTCGCCGGCGACGCAAATTCCGATTGGCTCGAAGCCAAACGCCAGCTTCTCGCCGAAGTCCGGCACTAACGGGAACGCGCGTCCTCAACGCCCGACACGCACTCTTTGATTTTATCGAGCAGGCGATTGATCGCGAACGGCTTTGCCACCAACCCGGCGACGCCCGGTTCCTTGAGTAATTCCTGCGCCCGCTTTTCGTCCGCTTTTCCCGAAACGAGAATCAGCGGCGGCACTTCCCGGATCGGCTGAATATTTTCGTAAACTTTGCCGATAAGAAAAAATAACATCGCACCATCGATCATCGGCATTTGGAAATCGAAAATGAAAAGGTCGTATTTCTTTTTGATCGCGAGCTCGAACGCATATTCGGGCTTCGGCGAAGTATCGACTTCGCACTTGAGCGTCGCGGTCAATGCCTCTCGCGTGATGCGCAGCAACGCGACATCGTCATCCACCATCAAAAACCGCTTTGGCTCCGCCGGCATTGAATCGTTGTAACCGCAGAGAGCGCAGAGGTCACGGAGGATTTAACCAGTGCTGGACTCTTCTTTCTCTGCGATCTCGGTCTTGTCTGTGGTAAAGTCCCGGCGTGCAAAACGCAATTGTCGATCTTGCGAACGCTCTGCGGGAACGCGTCGCAATTATTCGCGACGAGAACAGCCGCCGCGATGCGGAAAATCACATGGCGCGGCTCCGCGCTGTCTCGGAAAAGATCGACAATCTCGCCGCCGCGCTGCCGAAACCAATCGATCCGCAGCTCGCGCATTTTCTCCAGCGCAAAAGCTACGATAAAGCGCTGGAGTTTCTTAGCGCGAATACAACTCAACGATCAACTGTTCGTTGACGATCGGTTGCATTTCTTCGCGCGAAGGAATGTGCGCGATTT
>DATBCV010000002.1:0-2693 GCA_036270275.1 Chthoniobacterales bacterium
GATTATCATCGTCGCTCCGATTTTGTATTCGATGCTCGCCAAGAATGGCGCATCGCCCGTTTACACGCTGTTGCTCGTCGCTCTTGTCCTCGCCGGTTTCGCCTTACAGATTTCGATCGACATCTTCAGCGTCGTCCCGCGTTTGCATTCCGACATCGCGCGCATTCAAAAAATCGATTTTACCTGCGCGGTTGTCCGCCTGCTGCTCGTAGCCGGTTTGGTTTTAATTTTTACTTTCGCGGGTCTCGCCGTCGCCATCGGCAGCGCTACTTTTCTACTGCAATATTTCCTGCTTCGCGCTTACGCGGCAAAGATTGTCGATCTTGACGCCAAAGAAAACCCGCAGGATCGACAGGAGATCGTCGGCTTAATCAAGAAACTCGCCGCGAACGCGCTCTTCTATTCGTTTCAGGGGCAAATCACTGTTTTTCTGATCAGCTTTTTCGCGCGCCAGGCCACTTCTGTCGCCGAGGTCGGCGCGCTTGGGCGGCTCGCCATGATCTTTACCGTGCTGATGAACATGCTCACGAACATTTTCGTTCCCGCGTTCGCCCGCTGTCAGAATAAATCGAAATTGCGTTACCTTTATGCATTGATCGTCGGCGGCGTGATTCTTTTCAGCGCTGTCGTGCTCGCGGCCGCGATGTTTTTCCCCACACAATTTCTTTTGGTGCTCGGGAATCGTTACACGCATTTGCACCGCGAGCTCGTCTTGATGATTGGCGTTTCCGTCGTTATCGCCATCGCCGGCACGCTTTGGCTGCTCAACGCTTCCAAAGGTTGGATCACCGGCTCGTGGCTTTACATTCCGCTGACGCTCGCCACGCAAATTGCGCTCATTCCGTTTACCGATTTTTCCACTGTCGCCGGTGTTTTGACATTCAATTTGATCTCGGCCGTGCCCAGTTTGGTTTTAAATCTGGGTCTCAGCTATCGCGGCTTTCGCAATTTCGTTCCGGCAACCGCATGAACGTGCCTTATCATGCCGCGCGCGCGGAAGGAAAAATCGCGCGCGCGCTTTACCGCGCCGCATTGAGCGCGATTGTCGCAAAGCCTGTTCCCGTTGCGCGTGAGGTCCCGTTGGAGGCGTTCGCTTATTCCGGCGAGAATGGTTTGCCCGAACAAGTCGCTTCAATCCGGTCATTTCTTCGTCACGCGGGCCGTCCGAAACAATTCACCGTTGTTTCCGACGGCTCTTACACCAGCGAGAGCATCGCGCTTTTGGAAAAGATCGACAATTGCGTGCGCGTTCGGACGACTGCGCCGCCGTTGCCCGTTGACCTGCCGGACCACGTTCACTCTTTTCTGACGAATCATTTTACCGGCAAGCAGCTGACACTCATCATGTCATTGCCAGTGAACGGGCCGGCCTTATACGCTGATTCGGACGTCTTGTTTTTTCCGCGCGCTCGCGAGCTGGCCGACCTCGTGCGCACGCCAACCGCTCCCGCATTTTATCTCGCAGATTACAACTTTGCCGGAGACGAGCGTTTGATCCGGCATGCGGCTGAAAAAGAAAACCCGGTCAACATGGGTTTGCTCCTGCTCTTTCAGAAACTCGATTGGTCGTTTGGACTGGAACGATTGAAGCTTCTAAACGGCAATCCGATTTTTTTTACAACTCAAACCGTGACTCATCTCTGCATGCACGCGAACGGCGCGACCGCGCTCGATCCCAGCAAGTTCGTTTTACAGGCCGACGATCAATTCATTTACCGGGATCGATATGCAAACGCGCCGATTGCGCTGCGGCATTACGTCAATCCGGTGCGGCACAAATTCTGGGCCGCGCTTGGTCATCGGTTTTTCCGTTAATGAGCAAATCGCTGCGCATTCTTGCCGTCATTCATCATCCGTGGGATCCGCGTCTCGGCGCGTCGCGTGTTTACGTCGAGCTGGCGTCTGAGTGGGAGCGGGCCGGCCATCATGTTGAAAAGTTTTGCCTGACCGATGCTTTTCCGCGGCCAACGCGCTCCCGTCCAATGTCGATCTTGCGCCAGGTTCTTTTCGCGCGGCGCGCGGCCGACTTTGTCCGTCGAAATGGCGCTCGGTTCGATATCATTGACGCGCTCATCGGCACATTACCAGTTCCCAAAGAACGTCTGCGCTTTCACGGATTAATTGTCGGCCGATCTGTCGGGCTTCCGCAGTTATACGAAGAATTTGTTTCATCGAGCCAGAAACGTTGGCCCGATCAACCGCGAGGAAAACTGGTCGGCCGAATTTTTTACCGATTAGTTAAATGGATGCTTCAGCGAAACGCGGATCGAGCGCTGCGTCACTGCGATTTGTTCAATGTTGCTAACGAAGACGAGAAAGGATGGCTCGAGCAAAGGTGTCCGGGCAAGCCCGTGATTGTGTTGCCCTACGGATTGAACGATGAAGAACGCGCCGCTTTCGGAAACGCGGCCCGACCAGGGGCGGAGCGTTTACGTCGTAAGGAAATTTGCTTCCTCGGAATGTGGAGTGTTCGAAAAGGGTCGCGCGATTGGCCCGATATTGTTCGCCGTATTTTGAAATCGGAACCCAGCGCGCGGTTCGCTTTTTTCGGAACGATGACCGACGAGCAAAGCGTTCTGCGCGATCTTCAACTCACCGCAAGCGAATCAATTCGTTGCCTGCCCGAATATCAGCCACAGGAATTGCCGCAATTGATCGCCAATTGCGCAGTCGGACTTTTTCCAAGCTACATC
>DATBCV010000003.1:0-18417 GCA_036270275.1 Chthoniobacterales bacterium
CTGCGCCGGACAAATTCCTTGGCCAAATGCTGAGCACGATCGGCCGACTTCTTGATGCGCAAAGCGTTATCCTTTGGCTGATAAACGAAGCGACTGATTCGCTCGATTTTCGGGCGCTGGCGCAGGGTGCAAAACTAGCGAGTGCCGACCCGGAGCATCCGTTCGTTAAGGACCCTTTAGCGTGGAAGACGGACAAGCTGATGCGGGCCGTGCTAAGTCTTTGCGCGTCGATCCCCCCAAATGCGTGCGAAAATTTTCGCTCTTCTCTTTTGTCTCGGCGTTTTGCCAATGTCCTTTGCGGCCGCCGCGCCCGAAGAGAATGTCCGCAGCGACGCGCATAACCCGGTCATCTCACACATTCCCCGCGAATCAGTCGACTCGAGTGTCATCGCCTCGGTCGGCTACAGCAAACGGCGGCATATTCTCGAAATTGAATTCAGTAACGGCGCCATATACCGCTATCTCGAAGTGCCGCCGTCGATTTTTCGCGAGCTGATGTCGGCCGAATCAAAAGCGCGTTATTACGTCGGCAATATCAAAGGAAGTTATCCTTCAATTCGCGTCCGGCCGCGCGTGAAAGGTCAGGACGATTGAATCTGCCGGACAGCTGGACTTGGGCTGAGCTGCGGCACAAATTTGTTCTCACGCCGGAAGAAAAACGCGTCATCGCGTTTGTCATCCTCGCTCTCCTGCTCGGCCTCGGCACGAAATTCTATCGGGACACTCATTCGCCGCAGTCTGTCAGGATCGAGAAGAAACATTCGATTTCCCATCGCCGACACGACGATTCTTCGCCCAAGCGCGACTGACCGCGCTCTTCCGCGACTTGGTCTTCTCCCAAGCTCGCACAGGGCCCGGCACAATTCGGAACAGCGGATGCGCGCAAGGAATGTCGATCTTGCAGCAGGCGCGATAACTTTTTGGCGCTCGCACGCGCAGTTTCCTTTTCAGATGCGACCACTCGAAGAGCAATTGGCCGCGCGTTTCGGTTAATTTTCCGCCGAATCGTCGCGCTGCGATCTTCGTTCGATCAAACTTGTAACCCCGGCAGTCGGCTTCATTTGCAATCTCGAACAGATAGCTGGCAACGCAGGCAACCGGCAAGCTGCGCGTTCGAAATCTGTGAAGCTGCGGGTGACGTGTGTAGCCGCGCGTCTCTCCTTGCAAAACTTTTTGTGCGAGCAGCCCCTCTCGCCACACCGCGACCAAACCCTTGGGGTCGAGATATCGCGGATGGATCGTCCAAAGCCGCATCGGCGACGACTAAAGGTATTTTTGCGGCAATGGATAAGCCGCGCTTTCGTGTTGCCAGTAGACCGACAATATCCACCAGCGCTTTCCATCATTGAAAAGCTGGAAGCTATTCACGCCGCGCATGAACGGCTGCGTTTCACTCTGATCATGGCGCGATTCGTATGTGCTCCAAACGTGCGCGATGCGCCCAAATTGTTCGACCCGCCGCGCGACTTCGGTTTCATAAAATCCCTCCTTTGCAAAAAGCGGTTCCACGCGCGCGATGTAGCCTTCGACATCCAATACGAGCGGCGCAAGATCGACATTTGTCTCTCCCGGCACGGTCGCGGTCGGAATTAAGCGCGCGCCGGGATAAAAAAGCGAGCGTTCGCGCTCCCAATCGCGTTTCTTGCCAGCCGGACCCGAAATCACGTCGTACGACGCGGCGATGATCGCGTCGATCGATTCGACGTCAGCGGGATCTGCTGAGTTCGACATTGGGCGTTGAGTGCCTGTCCGGCTCGGACTGTTGAGCGTTGAGCGTTTTCTGAATGATGTCGAGCACTGCTCGTGCGGCGTTGTGTCCTGGAATCCCACTGACTGCCCCGCCACGAAGCGCGCTCGATCCGCAAACAAAAACATTTTCCCAGTCCGTCTCCACTCCCCACTTCCCGGCTTGTTCCTTGTTCGTCGCAAACGGCCATGTCGGCGCGTCCTGAAAAATGTTGCCGTGATACATGCCCAGCGATTCTTCAATGTCGACCGGACTCTTGCTTTCAATACAGCGACTGCCGTCGCGCGCGACTGCGAGACAATCTTCCAGCGGTTCTTCCAGCCACTGATTCATGCTCGCGAGAAATTTTTTCTCGGCGCTTTCGCGCATCCTCTCATTGTCTTTCGCGAACAACGCATAAGGCGCGTCGAGACCGAAAAGCGTGATCGTGTGAAAACCTTTCGCGCGAAGCTCTGGCGAAAGAATGCTGTCGTCCGTCAGCGTGTGACAATAAACTTCGCACGGCGTCCGATCCGGCAGCCGTCCTTTTGCGGCCTGCTCGTAGCTTGCGTTCATTTGCTCGTAGGCTTCGTCGCTGTGGAAAGTTCCGCTCCACGCTTGCGCCGCCGAATACTTCTTCGCTTTCAATTTCGGCAAACGTCGCAACAGCATGTTGATCTTGAAAACGCTTCCTTCGTCTTCGGCCGCAGCTTCGAAAGGTTTCCCGGAATATTTTGCGAGCACGTTCCGCCCGAAGTTTACCAAAAGAAAACGCGCCTCCACGTTTTGCTTCTTCCCGTTCGCGTCAAAACCCACGCTTCGTTGGCCAAGATCGACATCGCCAATATCGACATTCGTTAGAAATTCCGCGCCCGCGTCTCGCGCCGATCTTTCCAGTTCGCTCGCGACCGCGCCCATTCCGCCAACCGGGACTTTCCACTCGCCGGTTTTGTTTCCGATCAAGTGATAAAGGAAACAACGGTTTTGGACGAGCGACGGATCGTGCGGGTGCGTGAAAACGCCGATCTTCCCGTCCGTGAGCACAAGCCCGCGAACAAGATCGTTTTCAAGATAGCGTTCGAGCGCGAGCCCGAGCGGTTCGTCGACCAAGCTTCGCCAAGCTTCTCGGGTCACATCGTCGCGATCGAAGCGTTTCTTCATCTCCTCCTTCGAAACCAGAGGCTCGAGCATCGAATCCCACGTTTGCTGGGCGAATAGCCGCGCCAGGTTGTAAAACTTCTGCATCTGCTCGAACTCACGCTCGCTCCCGGTAAGATCGACAATCGACCGGCGGCTCAGATTTTCATCGACGTTACTAATTAAGAGGCCCTCGTGCCGGCCACTCTTAATATAAGGGGTAAATGAGCCGGTCGGCCGGCGGCGCAATTGCAGGTTCAATTCGAGGTCGCGAATGATCTTCTCCGGGAACAAACTGACCAAGTAGGAATAACGCGACAGCCGCGCGTCATAATCCGGAAAGATTTTTTGCGAAGTCGTCGCGCCGCCGATGTAATCATTCTTCTCTAATAAGAGTACGCTCAACCCGGCCCGCCCAAGATAACTCGCAGCGACAAGGCCGTTGTGGCCGGCGCCAAGGATTACAACATCATATTTCGGCTGCACTGATTGAACATCCACAGGTTACGCAGATTTACACTGATTTTTCGCTGTCGATTTTGCGCCGTCCCTACCTAATCTGCGAGAATCTGTGAAATCCGTGGACAAAACCAAAACTCATTGCGTGATCGTCGGTGGCGGCCCGGCTGGGATGATGGCCGGCTATCTTCTCGGTCGCGCTGGCGTTGACGTAATGGTTTTGGAGAAGCACGCGGATTTCTTTCGCGATTTCCGCGGCGACACGATTCACCCCTCGACGCTCGAACTAATGCACGAGTTGGGATTGCTCGACGAGTTTTTGAAATTGCCTCACCAAGAACTCCGAGAGCTCCGCGGAATCTTTAATGGTCATCCGGTTCCGATGGCGGACTTCTCGCGCTTGCCTACTCGTTGCAAATTCATCGCGTTCATGCCGCAGTGGGATTTCCTGAACTTTCTTGCTGAAAAAGCGAAACGCTTTCCAAGCTTTGAGTTGCGCATGGAACATGAGGTTGTCGATCTTCTGTTCGATAAAGGTCGTGTAGCCGGTGTTCGCGCGAAATCGCCGGACGGTGAACGCGATCTCTTTGCCGATCTTGTCATCGGCGCCGACGGACGCCACGCAATCACTCACCCGCGTGCTAATCTTGAGCTTCAGGAATTCGGCGTGCCGATCGATGTGCTTTGGATGGGGCTTTCGAAACGCTCGACCGATCCGCCGCAGTCGCTCGGATTCTTCCAACACGGCAAGCTGCTGGTCCTCCTCGATCGTGGCGACTATTTTCAAGTCGGGTTCGTGATTCCGAAAGGGAGCCTCGCCGACCTGAAAGCCCGTGGTCTTCCTGCCTTGCACCGAGAGATTGTCGAGATCGCTCCATTTTTGCGCGATCGAATCAGCGAGCTCGATGATTGGGAAAAGATCAAACTGCTCGCTGTGCAAATCAATCGCCTGAAAACATGGTCTCGTGACGGGTTGCTTTGCATCGGCGACAATGCGCACGCGATGTCGCCCGCCGGCGGCGTTGGAATTAACCTCGCGCTTCAAGACGCGGTTGCGACCGCGAATTTGCTAGCGGTGAAATTAAAGACGCGGCCGGCGACGATCAGTGAGCTCGAAGAAGTTCAAAAGCGCCGCGAATTTCCGACGCGCGTGATTCAAGCCATGCAGGCTTTCATTCATCGGCATATCGTGACCGGACGCTCTTCCGGAAGGGACGACAAATTGCCGCTGTTGCCGCGATTGTTTCTTTGGTTCCCGATTCTCCGAGCGCTGCCTGCGCGCCTGATTGGCCTTGGACTACGACCCGAGCACGTTCGGTCGCCGTCGGCTTAGATCGACAACTTCAATCGCCGGATTCTTCCTCTTCGCGCTCTTGCTCTTCTTCTTCAGCTTGTTTCTTCTTGAACGGCTTAATGAGGAACTTCGCAGTCGCAGCGAGCTCGTCGTTCACGTAAATGTCCACGCGATATTTGCCCACCGGCCAGTCGTTCGTTGGCTTCGAGAAATTGAAGTCGCCGGAATAATCGCCGCCGCCAGGGTCTTCGTCGAGCTCCAGAGTTTTCTCGAGCACAGTCGTGTTAGCGGGCGCAACATCACCAACATATTCAGCGATGAGAGCGCCCCGGACTTTGTCGCCCTTGTTCGTTCCCTTCGCTTTGAACATTGCGTAAATTTTTTCCGTCGAGGGCGAAAACACCGTGGCCGGTTGTTCGCGAGGCCCATTCGAGAGACTTACTTTAACGCTGGGGTCGCCTGCCCGCGCAACGACAGCGCATCCGATACTGAAAATAATTAACGCAATTGCTCGATTCATTTTTGGTAACCCAATTCTAATCATTCGATCGGCTTCAGACTTTTCAAAATTTTTCCCACTTCTTCCTGGTGATCTTTTTCTTTTTCGCTGTTCACCCAGTAAGTCAACACGACCATCTTGTTTTTCACCGGGATGAACGAAATGCTGACCGAGCACGGTCCGTCTTCGTCCTCGCCGTGAAAGATTAGCTCGTTCACTTCTTCGCCATTGAGCTTGAATTTGTTTTCCTTCTTGCTCGACTTGTCGAGCTGCACTTTGTGCTCTTTTAGAAACGCGAAAGTGTCGTCCAATTCCGAATTCATTCCTTTTTCTGTGCCGACCGCGACCGCTGCCATGTAAACCGCGGTGTCCGGACTTTGCCCGGCGACGCCATTATTGATTTCTTCAGGCTCCCAATCGCCCGGAAAATTTATCGAGGCGACGCCGAATTCGTCATTCGGCAATTTGAAGGACTTGGCGAACGCGGGCAGAACGATGAGTGATGAAATGGCAACCAGGGCGAAAAGTATTTTTGTCATTTGCGGGGCGAAATTAGCAGGTCACGACGCGACCGCTATCGATTTTCCAGTCTGCTGCGAAATATTTCCGGTTAGGGACCGTTGAGGATCGTCAACGTTGCTTTTGCTCCGCGCTTCGGAAGTTTGTAACCGCTTCCGGTGCTCAGCGCCATGATTGCGGTCTCGCTTTTTTCGAGAACGTGGTCGGCCACGGAATAAAGCGTGACGCTGGCTGAATTTTGGCCGGCGAGGATCGTGACCTGCCCGGGCGTGCCGCTTAGCGTGTAATCGCTGCCGTTCGTCGCGCTGCCGCGCATCGTGTAATTAATCGTCACGGATTGCGAAACGCTCGCCGAGCTGGAAACCGTGAACGTTGCATTGTTGCCTTCGGTTACGCTCCCGGGTGAAACCGAAATTGTAATCGACGGTGTCCCGCTTGGCGTAATCGTCGGAGTTGGAGTCGAGCTGGGTGTGGGCGTTGCGGTCGCCGCTGGCGTTGGACTCGCGGTCGGTGTCGGTGTTGGAGACGGTGTGCTTGTCGGCGAAGGCGTCGCACTGGGCGTTGGCGTCGGCGTTGGCGATCCAGTTTGCACATTCACGATCACCGCGTCGTACGCGACCGCGTGCACCGCGTCGTCCGCGCTCATTTCAAATGTGTAGGTGCCGGGTTGAGAAAAATTCACGAGCGTAGTTGCCGCGTTTGGATTCGCGAAAGTCACAGGCGCGGGTCCTGAATAAAGCTTCCATGAAATCATCGCGCTCCCGCTTGGATCGACAATCGTTCCGCTGAGTGTCGTGCTCAACGTGCCGATCGTTTGATCTGCGCCAGCATCGACAGTCGGCGCACCAGGCGAGCGTGGTCCTTCACTCGGTCCGGTCGTTTGAATCACTTCGAAATTGCTGACGTCGATCGTAGAAAGATTATTAAACGCGCTCGACGAGAAACGATCGTCCGGACAAACCGAGATGGAAAAAAATCCGCCGCTGTTGTCCGCGACGATCGCGCCATATTTTTTGAGCGCGTAGCAGACCGCCTTTTCTTCCAGGGTCCAAGTTGCCGGAACGACGAAGTTCTTGTTCAAGCGAAACCGCTGACCCATCGCTGGATATTGGGTTGAGGTCGCGGGAATTGACGACGCGGAATGGTTCGCGGGATAAATGTATTCGCGGCGCGTTTTCGGTACGCACAAACGCACCGCGTGCTCGACTGCACCGCGCTCGCATTCGTCGAAGCGCACAAGCGCGGGAAACATCGGCAAACCGGCAGCGTCGCCGGAAGTCCAGCCCGCCGGCCGCAATGCATTTGAATTGAGATCGAACTTCGCGCCGTTTGAAGACTGCCACCCGCTGCTCGTCAGTTTCATCTGCCACGTTTCCCAAATCGATCCGAATCCCGGCGCGACCATGATGCCGTGACGATCCCCGCCGATGCTGGTCACGTCCATTTGCCATTGCTGCAGGGTGAGCGTGCCGGTCCCGCGCGGCCACGTTTCGATCGGCATGTTCGAAGGAATCGGGTAACTGCCGTTTGGATAAACCCCGCCATCGAGATCCGATTCGTCGGGATAATCGACAAATGAAATCGCGACGCGCGTCTGATTGTCCGGCACGAGAACGTAATTCATTTCGTAAAACGGCCGCAGCGTTTGCCGGCTCGATGACAAATCGGATTTCAACTGCGAAATCATCTGCGCCGAATTTGCGAGTAGCGGTCGTCTCGAAACATCTTCGTTCCAAGGATTCATTACCGGAAAAATTTGCATCGCGGAAACAATCGTGTCGGCCTGCGGCGTGTTGAACAGAGTCGGCGTCGACACGACTGGCGCGGGTCCAAGGATTCGCCCTTCCTGATTAATGCGTTCCGATTGTGCTGCCGCGGTGACGACGAAACTGAGAATGAGCGAGATCGTCGTGTTGCTAATTCTGCGGCCACGTTCGATCGCTTTCCGTTTCTGAATTGGGCGTGCTTCTCGTGCTTGCATTGGAATGTCGTTCCCGGATCGGATCGGGAGCTTGGAGAAGCGGACGTTTTGTTAGCAGGATTTGCACCGGTTAGGCCGCAAAGATCGACATCCTGCCGCTTTATGAGAAAATCGACGCGGTAGATTTAAGAGCACGAAATGGATTCGGGAGGCTTTTTCAGTGAGCTCAAGCGGCGCAATGTTTACAAAGTTGCCGTCGCCTACGGCGTCATTTCCTGGCTGTTAATCCAGGCCGCGTCGATTCTGCTGCCGACATTCGAAGCGCCGAGCTGGGTGATGAAAACGCTCGTTGTGCTGCTCGCCCTTGGTTTTGTTCTCGCGATTTTCATTTCCTGGGCATTCGAGATGACGCCGGAAGGAATGAAACGCACGGCGGACGTCTCGCCGGGGGACGCTCTCCCCTATTGGAGCAAAAAGAAATTCGCCGTGTTCATCGTTGGCATCGCGGTGATTGCTCTGGGACTGCTCGCCTTCCAACTCTTCCGGCCAAGATCGACATCTTCATCACGCACGGTCGGATCGGGCGAGGTCGTCCCAGAAAAAAGCATCGCGGTGCTTCCCTTCGACAATCTGAGCGACGACAAATCGAACGCTTATTTCGCCGAAGGAATTCAGGATGAAATTTTGACGCGCCTTTCCAAGATCGCGGCGCTCAAAGTAATTTCGCGCAGCTCGACCCAGAAGTACAAGAGCGCGCCGGAAAATCTGCGAGAAGTCGGGAAACAACTTGGCGTGGCCAATCTGCTCGAAGGCAGCGTCCAAAAAATCGCCAACGCGGTGCATGTGAATGTGGAGTTGATCCGCGCTGCGACCGACGAACATCTCTGGGCCGAAAGCTATAATCGCAAACTCGACGACGTGTTTCTCGTTGAAGGCGAAGTCGCCAGCGCGATTGCCGATCAGCTCAATGCGAAACTTTCCGGCACCGAGCAAAAAGCCCTCACCGAAAAACCGACGCAGAATGCGGCGGCTTACGATGCTTATCTGCGCGCGCTTTCGATCGAGCGCAACAGTTACAACTACGAGGCGTACTCCCGGGCGGAGCGCGATTACGTCCACGCGGTCCAACTCGATCCGAATTTCGCACTTGCTTGGGCGCGACTCTCGATCATTCGCAGCTTTCTTTATTTCAACGTCATCGATCTGAACACAAACAGCGCGGCGGCTGTAAAAGAGGCAGCGGACCGCGCAATGGCATTGGCGCCCGATGCCGGCGAATCCTGGGTTGCGCAGGGTTCTTATCGCTACCGGGTATTGCGTGATTTCCAAGGCGCAGTGGCGGCTTACGATGAAGCGCAAAAACGACTGCCCAACAGTGCGTTGGTTTACCAGTATCTCGCTTTCGTGCAACGCCGCCTCGGCCGCTGGAACGAGGCGGAAGCCAACTTCAAGAAAGCGAACGAGCTGGATCCCCGCGACATCCAACTGCTCAGCTCAATGGGAAACGAGTTCTACCTCTATCTTCGCCGATACGACGACGCGCTCGCCATTCTTGATCGCGCTTTACAAATTGCGCCCGATTCGGCGAACGAGCGCGCGAATAAGGCTGGCGTGTTGCAAGCTGCGGGCCGGCTTGAAGAAGCGGGTCGTGAGTTGGCGCGAGTCCCAGCTGACGTAATGGATGATTGGGTAACTGTGGGTCGAGTCGGTCAGGCAATTTATGAACGTAATTTCGAGCAAGCGATCAAAGTTGCGGAGCGGAAACTAAGCTCAGTGCCGCCCGGCCAGGCGCTCGACTCCTTCGAAAAAATAATTCTGATTCTGCTCGGCCAATGCCAGGAATGGTTGGGTAAGAAAGACGAAGCGCGGCGTACTTATGAACGTGCCGTGCGTGACATCTTGCCGCCCTCGACATCGGTGGTCGTAGCCGATGCGAACGGCACGCCGAGCACCCTGGCTTTTGCGTATGCAGGTTTGGGCGATAAACAAAAAGCAATCGAGCAGGCAAAGCGCGCAGTGAGGGATTACGACAACGACGCAGTGAACCAGCCGCAAGCCGAAATTGCGCTTGCTCAGATTCAAGCGCGCTTCGGGGATCATGAGGCCGCGATCGCTGCTTTGCCGCATCTTCTCGAAGTTCCGGCAGGCCTAACGATTGCGAATTTGAAATTCGATCCGCTTTGGGATCCGCTAAGCAAGGATCCGCGGTTCCAAAAGCTTTGCGAAGAAAAAACGAAGTGAAGATCGACAATTTCCTCGCCGAACTGAAGCGGCGCAACGTTTACAATGTTGCGATCGCGTACGCGGTCGGTGGTTGGGCGCTGTCGCAGGGAGTCGCGCAGGTGTTCCCGGTTTTTGATGTTCCGAACTGGGTGATCCGTCTGATCGTCCTGCTCATAATAATGGGACTACCCGTTTCGTTGGTCCTCGCGTGGATGTTCGAGATTACGCCGGAAGGAATTAAGCGGACCGAAGATGTCGATCAAACAAAGCCGCATACGGTCCACGGCGCCTGGATTTACATCGCCATTGTTGGGCTACTGATTTCGGTGGCGTTATTTTTTCTCGGCCGTTACAGCGCAACGCCGCAACCGCGGGAGGCCGCCACAAAGAAATCGATCGCGGTGTTGCCGTTGCTCAATGAGAGCGGCGATCCGCATGACGAATATTTTTCTGACGGGCTCTCGGAAGAATTAATTGCCGCGCTCGGGCAAATTAGCGGCCTGAAAGTGATTGGCCGCAGTTCGTCGTTTAAGTTCAAAGATCGGAAAGAAGAACCGAAGGTGATCGGCCAAAAGCTCGGAGTTAACACGCTTCTGGAAGGCACCGTCCGCAAACAAGGCGATCGAGTTCGCGTCGTGGCGGCATTAGTGAACGCCGGAGATGGAATCACTTTGTGGACGCGAACTTTCGATCGCGAACTTAAGGACATCTTCGGCCTCCAGGAAGAAATCGCGCGCGCGGTTGCGGATTCTCTGAAGGTGACGTTGCTCGGGGCGAACGAAACCTCGATGCAAGCTGCCGCGCTCTCGAACGTCGAAGCGCACAACGCTTATCTGCAAGCGCATTTCCATTTCCTCCGACGCAATGTCGAAGCTTATCGCCAGGCCCTTATTTATTTCTCTGAAGCGATCCGACTCGATCCAAATTACGCATTGGCCTACGCCGAGCGCGCCGAAGCGTGGACATTACTTGGAGATCTCACCGGTGAGCGCGCGACCAACTATGCCAAAGCGCGCGCTGATGCTGAGACAGCGGTCGCGATCGCGCCGTCCTTAGCGGAAGCGCACGCGGCGCTCGGCTGGGTGCGGTTTTTCGTGGAGTGGAAGTTTGCCGAAGGTTTTCAGGAACTGCAGCGAGCGAAACAACTCTCGCCGGCAAATCCGACCGCCAACGACTTGCTCGGCCGCGTAATTGCCTATGTCGGGCGGATCGATGACGCCGAGCGCCAGGTGCGATACGCAGCGGAGATCGACCCGTTATCGGTTTCGGTCCACTTCAACCTTGCGCGCGTTCTTTTCAACGCCGGCAAACTCGATGAGGCCGAAGCAGCCGGGCGCAAAATAGTAGAATTACAGCCAACGGCTTCCTCGAGTCACCGTTTCCAAACCCTTGCTGCTGTGCAGCGAGGTGATGGCGAGGCCGCGTTACGCGAAGCCAATCTTGAGCCGGACGAGAATTTTCACCGCTTCGAACTGGCGCTCGCGCATTATATTCGTGGTGAATTCAAGGAAGCGGACGCGGCTCTTGTCGATCTTATCGCGCACGCACACGATCGACTCGCCTACCAGATCGCCGAGACCTATGCTTTGCGCGGTGAGAAAGACAAAGCGTTCGAATGGTTGCAAACCTCGCTTGATCAACACGACGGCGGCATGCTGAGTCTGTTGGTCGATCCGATGTTGCGGGACTTGCGAACTGATCCGCGCTATCAAACTTTGGTCGCCAAATTCGGCATGCCTGCGGCCCGATGAGCGAGCAGCCCTCTTTTTTTTCCGAGCTGAAGCGGCGCAACGTTTACAAGGTTGCGGTCGCCTATGCCGTGGTCGGCTGGGTCATCGCGCAAATCGCGACGCAGATTTTTCCGTTCCTGGAAATTCCAAACTGGGTCGTGCGTTTGGTGATCGTGCTGATCGCAATTGGGTTTCCGATTGCGCTGGTCATCGCGTGGGCGTTTGAAACAACGCCGGAAGGAATCAAGCGCACCGAAGATGTCGATCTTGCAACGGCCGCGCGCGCGCCGAAGAAGCACGCGTGGATTTATGTCGCCGTGATCGGTGCTGCGATTTCCGTGGGGTTGTTTTTCATCGGGCGATTCACGGCCGGAGGGACAGCGCCTCGACAGAGCGAGGCGGCTACAGGACTTCCGGCAAAATCGATCGCGGTGTTGCCGTTCGATAATCTCAGTCGCGATCCGGACAATGCTTATTTCGCCGAGGGCGTGCAGGACGAAATTCTCACACGCCTTGCAAAAGTCGCAGACTTGAAAGTGATTTCGCGCACGTCGACGCAACGTTTCAAGAGTTCGCCGAACGATTTGCCGGCAATCGCGAAGCAGCTTGGCGTGATGCACATCCTCGAAGGCAGCGTCCAGAAGGCGAACGATCAGGTGCGCGTGAATGTGCAGCTGATCAACGCGCTAACCGACGCTCATCTCTGGGCGGATACTTACGATCGCAAATTGGTCGACATCTTTTCGGTCGAAAGCGATATCGCAAAGACCATCGCAGACCAGTTGCAGGCGAAGCTCAGCGGCTCGGAAAAAACCGCGATGGCGAAACAGCCGACGGCCAACACCGAAGCTTACGAGCTTTACCTCAAAGGGAGGGCGCTTTGGGGCAAACGTTCCGGCGACAACATTCCTAAAGCGATTGCGTTTTTCGAACAGGCGATCGCGCGCGATCCGAACTACGCGCTGGCGTATGCCGGCCTCGCCGATAGTTACATTCTGGTTCCTTATTACACGGGCGGCATAACTCGAGGTGACGCGGCTCCAAAAGCGAGAGCGGCTGCGCTCAAAGCTCTCCAGCTCGACCCGAATCTCTCGGAAGGGCACGCTGCGCTTGGTAAAATTCTCAACTTCGACGATATCGATCTTCCTAGATCGGTGCGCGAGTTTCAGCGTGCGATCGAGCTTCAGCCAGGCAGTGCGACTGCGCATCATTGGTACGGAAACGGACCGCTGATCGCTCTCGGACGTTTCGAAGAAGCGATCGCCGAAGGGAAAAAATCGGTCGAGCTCGATCCGCTCTCGCCGGTTATCAATGCCGATTACGGCGTTACTTTGTACCAGGCGCGCCGCTACGATGAAGCCGCTGCGCAATTGCGAAAGACGCTCGAGTTCGATCCGACTTTCTTTTATACGCACTACAATCTCGGTATCGTCCTGCAATTAAAGGGCGATCTTTCGGGGGCGATTGCCGAATATGAAAAAGCAAAGCAACTTAGTGACGATCCTTACGTGCTTGCGCTCTGGGGCGCCGCGAAAGCATACGCCGGGGACAAGAACACCGCGCTGCAAACGCTCGCTGATCTCGATAAGATCAGTCAGCATCGCGATGTCGACGCGTATTCTCGCGCCTTGGTTTATCTCGCCCTAAACGACAAACCGGAAGCCATTCACCGGCTGGAGCAGGATTTCGCGGACCATGACGGCGGCGGCATCGCCCCGATCAAGGTCGATCCACTGCTTGATTCGCTCCACGGCGATCCACGTTTCGAAGCGCTTGTCCAAAAAGTCGTCGCACCGAAATGAAGATCGACAACTTCTTCGCCGAGCTAAAGCGGCGCAACGTTTACAAAGTCGCGGTCGCTTACCTTGTCGTCGCGTGGCTGTTGATCCAGGCAGCTTCGATTCTATTTCCTGCTTTTGATGCGCCGGCTTCGGCCATAAAAATTTTGGTCATCATTCTCGTGCTCGGCTTTCCGGTTGCGCTCGTTTTCTCGTGGGCTTTCGAAATTACACCGGAAGGAATCAAGCTTGAATCAGAAATTCCGGATAACCAGTCGATCACGCGTAAAACCGGGCGCAAGATTGTTGCGATCACGACGGTACTGGCGGTAATAGCAGCAGGCCTGTTCGTTTTTCAACTGCTTCGTGCAAGATCGACATCGGCGGTTGCGACGGCTGCGCCGGCGATGACAAACAAATCGATCGCCGTTCTTCCTTTCGACAATCTCAGTCGAGATCCAGACAATGTTTACTTTTGCGAGGGCGTGCAGGATGAAATCCTTACTCGACTGGCAAAGGTCGCGGACTTGAAAGTGATCTCGCGCACATCGACGCAGCACTTTAAGAGCACACCGGACAACCTTCCCGAGATCGCGAAGAAACTTGACGTGATGCACATCCTCGAAGGCAGCGTACAAAAGTCTAACGATCAGGTCCGCGTGAACGTGCAGCTGATCAACGCAGTCACCGACGCGCATCTGTGGGCTGACACCTTTGATCGCAAGCTGACCGACATCTTCGCGGTTGAAAGCGAGATTGCGAAGACGATCGCGGAAACATTGCAGGCGAAGATTACCGGCTCGGAGAAAAGCTCGATCGCAAAAGCGCCGACAGCGAATCCGGAAGCGTACGAGCTTTATCTCAAAGGCAGGTTTTTCTGGAACAAGCGGACTGGCGGCGACCTTCGCAAATCAATCGAGTATCTCAAGCAAGCAATTGCCAAAGATCCAAACTATGCGCTGGCCTATGCTGCTCTGGCCGATTCGTATGGCCTACTCCGATTTTACGGCGGCGCTTCCCCCGCTGAATCAATTGCGCCGGCAACGGCGGCGGCGAAGAAAGCGCTGGAGCTGGACGATTCGTTAGCCGAGCCGCACGCTTCGCTTGGTCTCATCGCGACCGAGGAACTTGAGGTCCATCGTGCCGTGAGCGAACTGGAACGCGCGATTCAATTAAATCCAAATTACGCCACCGCTCACCATTGGCTCTCCCTCGCGTTCACGGCACTGAGGCAATCGGATGGATCTATTAAAGAATTAAAACGTGCGGTTGAACTCGACCCGCTTTCCATGGTGATCAATGCCGACCTTAGCATCGGATATATTTACGCCCGTCGCTACGACGAGGCCGAAGCGCAGGCCCGCAAGGCATTGGAAATCGATCCGCAATCTTTTCTCGCGCACTACTATCTAGGTCTGGCGCTGCAACTGAAGGGACGACTCAAAGAAGCGATCCCGGAATTCCAAAAAGCGGTCGACGTCAATCACGATCCTTATTCCACCGCAATGCTCATTCAAGGGTATGCGCGAAATGGACAGACGGATGAAGCGCGAAAACTTCTCGCGCAGCTGAATGAAATGGCGAAGTCCGCAGAAGTTCCGGAGTACGCCTTCGCCCTTGCTTACACCTCATTGGGCGACAAAGATCGCGCCATCGCAGCGCTCGAGCATGCGTTTGCCGGAGGCAACAATAGCTACTTGTTCCTCCTTCCGGGAGATCCGCTGCTCGACGATCTGCGCGGCGATCCGCGGTTCGAAGCGCTCGTGCAAAAGATCGTCACACCGAAAACACAATAGTGAAGATCGACAATTTCTTTTCCGAGCTGAAGCGGCGCAACGTTTACAAAGTCGCGGTCGCGTACGCCGTGGTCGGCTGGTTGATCGTTCAAGTTGCAACCCAGGTCTTTCCGTTCTTCGAAATTCCGAACTGGGCGATTCGTCTGGTCGTACTCTTAATAGTAATAGGATTTCCAATCGCCCTCGTGATCGCGTGGGCGTTTGAGTCGAGCCCAAAAGGAATCGACCGCACAATGGTGGCGGACGCGCTGCATCGACAATCGCGCGGGCGAGTATGGATTTACGTCGTCGTGATCGGCGCCGTTTTGTCGATCGCCTTGTTTTTTCTCGGCCGCTATAGCGCACGAAATTCTGTGACGCCCCAACAGGATGCCAGCTGGGCGCGGAGCCATCCGCCTACTGACAAATCGATCGCCGTGCTGCCATTCGATAATCTCAGTCGCGATCCGGACAACGCGTTCTTCGCCGAAGGCGTGCAGGACGAAATCCTGACAGACCTGGCGAAGATCGCCGACCTGAAAGTCATCAGCCGCACCAGCGTGATGCAATACAAGAACGCGGCTGCGCGAAATCTGCGCGAGATCGCGCAACAGCTCGGCGTCGCGCATTTGCTCGAAGGAAGTGTGCAACGCGCCGGCGGAAAAGTTCGCGTCAACGCGCAATTGATCGATGCCCGCAACGACGCGCATCTTTGGGCGCAAACTTACGATCGCGACCTGGCCGATGTGTTCGCGATCCAAAGTGAAATCGCGCAGACGATCGCCGAGCAATTACGCGCGCAATTATCTCCGACCGAGCGCGCCGCGATTTCTCAACCGCCGACGACGGATGTAGTCGCAAACGATCTCTATATTCGTGCGCAAGCTCTGGATTACCAAGTGAACGACCCCGGCGCGAAGGAAGGTTTACTTGAAGGCGTCCGATTGCTGCAAGAAGCGGTCAGGCGCGATCCGAATTTTCTGCTCGCGTATTGTTTGCTCTGCGAAATCAATCTCGATATTTACTGGGGCGGCTTCGATCACACAGACGGGCGCCGCGAACAGGCAAACCGCGCTCTGCAACGTGCCGAACAAATCCGGCCTGACGCCGGGGAGGTTCATCTGCAAAAAGGAGCTTACGCTTATCACGGGTTTCGCGATTACGAGCGCGCCCGCACTGAGTTTGAAGTTGCTCGGCGGCTTCTGCCGAACTCGGGCCAACTTTACACATACCTCGCCGCAGTGGATCGGCGTCAGGCGCGATGGGATGATGCAATTCGAAATTTCTCTCGCGCATGCGAACTGGATCCGCGCAACGTCTTCATCTTCGAAGAATCGAGTTTCACCCATTTCGGCCTGAAGCATTTTGCCGAATCAAAGTCGTTAATGGAGCGTGCTCTTGCTCTGGATCCGACAAACGTTTTCATCCGCGCCTGGATCTCGCAGGTGGTTTACGCCGAGCGCGCCGACACCGCGCCGTGGCGCTCGCAGTTGAACGCGATTCTGAGTGAAGGCAAGGAGCGCGCATCCCACGCTGCGTTCATGTTTGTTATGTGCGCATTGGCCGAGCGCAATCGCAATACGGCCGCGCAAGCGCTCGACCTGATGCCAGCAGAAGGCGCGGTCGATTTCTTCGATTCTTTTTGGCCGCGAGATTGGTATGTCGGATTAGTGGCGCGCAGTTTCGGCGATGAAAACGCAGCACAGAAGGCGTTTGCGTCTGCTCGCATCGTCGCAGCAAAAAACGTCAAAGAACAACCTGATTATGCCGCGAACTGGGAAGTTCTCGGAGCGATCGATGCTGGATTACGTCGCAAAGCGGAAGCGATCAAAGAGGGCAAGCGCGCCTGCGAATTGCTTCCGATTTCGAAGGACGGCTGGGACGGCCCTTCGATGGTGACAAATCTCGCGCTCATCTACACCTGGCTCGGTGAAAAAGATCTCGCCCTCGAACAACTCGACATTTCTGCGAAAGCTCCAGCCGGCATCACTTATGGCGACCTCAAGCTCAGCCCGGTTTGGGACCCGCTTCGCAACGATCCACGTTTCGAAAAGATTCTGAATTCGAAACGATAGAAAAACCGCAAGGGAACGAAGCAACGTCAGTGCAAGATGCGATTGCCGCCTTGGATGTCGAACTCCACGGGCACCTCGACTGGGCTAGGAGTGCCGGGTTTGAATTGCCATTGCAACAGCGCTTTGACCGCCAATTTGTTCAGATCGGCGTAGCCGGTGCTTTTGACGATTTTCACTTCGTCCACCTGGCCGTTGCTGGGATTAATCTTCAGCCGATAACGACCGCGGCCTTTCGCGCCGTGGATGACGAATCCGATCGGATATTCGGGTTCGACTTTTTTGACCACGCCGGCCGGCGATCCGGTTGTGACTATTGGGTTCGTGCCGTGGCGCTGGGCGTGCGCATTGGATAACAAACCAAATTCCAGCGCGATGAGACAAACGATGGCGGTCTTGAACAAGGAGGTGAGCATAATCAGGAAGTTAGCTGAGCCTGTGGAAGTGACAAGCACGACGCAATTCTATCGGCGACGAAATGACGGATCGAAAATTCTTCGGCGCACTGAAGTAATAGCTCGCCACTCGTCACAAGTCGCTCCCGCTTTACTTGCCGTCGTCGGTCGCGCGACCGCGTTGCACCGATGATGCCGGCGTAAGCTTCAGATGAAGGCGTTCGGTGAGAAATTCGTCGATCGGGATCCATTTACCGTCCACCTGAATCCGTTTCGTCCAGGTGCAGATCTTGACTAGCCGCTGCTGTAATCTTTTGATTTGGGCCGAAGCGTTCGCCAATTTCTCCTCGCTCTCCTTCTGGCGGGTGATGTCCTGGATTTGCCCGATGAAAAAAAGCGGCTCGCCGGATTTTGTTCGCACCAGCGACACGCTCAGCAGAATCCAAACGATCGACCCGTCCTTATGGAAATAACGTTTCTCCATTTGATACGAGTCGATTTCATTGGCCAACATCTTGCGAACGTTTTCCAAATCTGATTCGAGATCGTCCGGATGGGTGATGTCCTGGAACGTTCGCTTGAGCAGTTCCGCTTCGCTGTAACCGGTGATTTCGCAAATGGAGCGGTTTACCCGAAGCCATTTTCCTTCGGGCGAAACCAGAGCCATCCCGATCGCGGCAAACTCGAACGCGCTTTGAAACAGAGAATCGGAACTTAACGGATCGTTGGCACTCATCAGACGAACGCGACCAAATAAACTGAGTTCGCGTAAAAGGTCGAGCCCAATATCGACACATTTCGGGCCTCGGTACTTGGGTCACCTCGCGAACTACGTGGATTGAACAGGATTGCCTGACCGCGGTTCCTTCTCTGTCTTCTGTTCTCTAAT
>DATBCV010000004.1:0-2165 GCA_036270275.1 Chthoniobacterales bacterium
AACTTCTACTGGAAGAGGCAATGCGCTTTGTGAAAGGAGAACAACTTGCGCTGGCTTGATTGGTGGCCTCAAAACACCGCGCTCACCTTTGCGCGTCCGTGGCTGCTTTTGCTGCTCGTTACCATTCCGCTGCTCGCTTACCTGCGCGGAAAACGCGGGCCGGCTGCCGCGCTCACGTTTTCATCCACATCGACTCTGCGCGCGCTCGGGAAACAAAGCGCCGCCCGTATCGGAAAATTCTTGCGGGCATTAATCTTTGCGACGCTCGCCATCTTCGTCGTCGCTCTTGCACGTCCACAGCTCGGCAAAAGCCTCACTCAAATCGAAGCGAGCGGAATCGACATCATGCTGGTGCTCGATGTTTCCGGCTCGATGTTAACCAAAGATTTCACGATCGGCGGAGAACGCGCGACGCGGTTGGATGCCATCCGCGAAGTGACGCGAACATTCATCGAAGGCCGGCCGAACGACCGGATCGGCATCATCGCTTTCGCGGGCCGCCCGTATGTGGTGAGTCCGATGACGCTGGACCACGATTGGCTTCTGCAAAATTTGGAACGCGTGCGAATCGGATTGGTGGAAGACGGAACTGCGATTGGTTCTGCGATGGCGTCGGCGGCAAACCGCCTGAACGACAAACATTCGAAAAGCCGGGTAATCGTTCTGCTCACCGACGGCGAAAATAACGCTGGCAAAATTTCTCCCAGCACCGCGGCGGAAGCGGTCAAAGCTTTGAAGATTCACTTCTACGCCATCGGCGCGGGAATCAATGGCGTCGCACCGGCGCCGATCTTTACTCAACGCGGGCCGTTGACGGACGTGCTCGGCAACCTTGTCTATCAAAACCAGCGCGTGGAATTTAATGAAGCCGGCTTGCGACAGGTCGCGCAAATTGCCGATGGACAATTCTTCCGCGCGACCGACACCAAATCGCTCGAACAAATTTATGGCGACATCGACAAACTGGAGAAGTCGACCGTTGCCGTGAAAAAATATCAACAGTACCGCGATTTGTTTCCGCTCTGCCTCATGAGCGGGTGCGGTCTGCTCGTTGCCCAAATTTTATTGTCGCAAACAATCTGGAAGAAATTGCCGTGAACACGATGTCGATCTTATGAACTTCGGCGCGCCAATTTGGTTTTGGGGATTGCTCGCGATCCCAGTGCTGGCCGCGTTGTTCGCACGCGCCGAACAGCGCGGAGTCGCGAAGCTGCGCGAATTTGTTTCGCCAAGGTTGTTGCCGCAGCTCGCCGGTTCGGTGAACCGTGCACGCCGCACCGTCAGATTTGGTTTGCTCATGCTCGGCCTTGCACTCGCGATCGTAAGTCTTGCCCGCCCGCAATGGGGTTACATTTACGAAGACGTAAAGCGCAAAGGTCTCGATCTTCTTTTCGCGGTCGACACTTCGCGAAGCATGCTTTCAAACGATGTGCAGCCCAACCGGCTCGAACGCGTCAAACTCGCGGGCCAGGACCTGGTCAATCAACTCCAGGGCGATCGAGTTGGACTGATCGCGTTCGCCGGGCGCGCATTTTTGCAGGCGCCGTTGACGATCGATTACGAAGCCGCAGTTGAATCGCTCAACGATCTCGACACCAAAACGATTCCGGAAGGCGGGACGAATATTTCGGAAGCGATCAATCTGGCAGTGAGCACGTTTGGGAAAAGCGCGGCCGGCAATCGCGCGCTGATCATTTTTACCGACGGCGAAGAACTAAGTGGCGATGCGATCAAGATTTCCAAATCCGCCGCTGATGCAGGAATCAAAATTTTCACTATCGGAGTCGGGACGCCACAGGGTTCGTTGATTCCAATCAACAGCGACGAGGGCGGAACTGCGTTTGTAAAGGATTCGGCCGGACAAGTTGTGAAATCGAAGCTGGACGAAAAGCGGTTGCGCGAAATTGCCGAAGCCACCGGCGGTTTTTATCTTCATCTCGAAAACGGCCCGCAAACGATGGCGCGACTTTACTCCCAAGGACTGGCCACGATGAAAGCGGCCGAAATTGACGCGCGTTTGTCGCGCACGCCGATTGAGCGTTACGAATGGCCGTTGGGCGCGGCGATGCTTGCGCTGACGATGTCGATCCTAGTTGGCGAACGAAAAAGAGTTCGGGCGCGCGCGCGCACACGCTTGCCGCGCTGGTCGAAGGTTGCGGTCCCGG
>DATBCV010000005.1:0-1786 GCA_036270275.1 Chthoniobacterales bacterium
TTCAGCGCGCATATTCGATGTCGATCTTGAGCGTAGCCGCCGAACCGGTCAAGACGCGTAAATCAATGGCGCGATTCTTCCTCGCCCTTGGGTCGCGATTGAGCGGCGGGGACTTGAGAAGATTGAGATGAAGGCTTCTCAGAAAAGCTCATCGTCTTGATCACGCGGCTTTTTTCAGATCCGCCACGCTCGAAGTAATTCACATCTCGCTTCACCAGCTTGTTGCCTTCAATTAAATATTCCACTTCGTAATTCTGCGCGCCCTCGCCGCCGGTGAAACGTAGCTTCAGATTGCTCGATCCCTGACTCGTAACGCTGACCGTTTGCAAAAGTGGATTGGCTAAATCGGCAAAAGCTTCGCGCGGAAAGGAAACTTTTCCGCTCGCCGCCTTGACGATGACTCCCGAAACGACTGACCGCGGCGCTTCGGTCGCACCAAAAAATTCTCCAGACGCTTGTTTCGGTACATCCGCATCAACTCTCACCTCAAACGGCCCGCCTCCCTTTAAGGTCCCTTCGAGCGTCACTCGATTAAGGGTAACGACTTGCCACTGAGCCAACGCCGTCGAGGCAAACATCATAAAAAGAATTGCGATTAATCTCATCGCAATTGCTTCGTCGCGCGCCGACTAAATAGATGTCAGTAAGTTTCGACCGGGGAACGTTTCCCGTCTTCGACGCTGCGTTGTTTGGCGCGTTCTTCGCCGAGGGTTGCAACCCGCAGATCCCAGATTTCGTTGTCGATCTTGCGGAAGGCGGCTTCGGAAAATTCGTGCGGCGGTTGCATCGTTTTCTTAAATTTCGCGACGCTGCCGAGCGCACGATCGGTTTGGTCGCGCGGCAACGTGTCCAAAATCTTTCGGACGTTTTCGATTTCTGGAATCCGGTGACAAATCATCACCAGATCGTTTCCGGCATTCATCGCGAGACGAATCGTTTGCTCGAGCGCGTAACCGTTTAAAATCGCGCCCATGTCGAGATCGTCGGTCATGACGAGCCCGTTGAATCCGAATTCATTGCGAAGCAAATCGGTGATAACGCGGCGCGATAAACTCGCCGGAGTTTTTTCCGCTTCGAGCGACGGATACCAACCGTGACAGATCATCATGCTGTCGACCCGATCCACGAACCGTTTGAAAACCGCCAGTTCGTTCTGATTCAACTCTTCGCGCGTGCGATCTATCTTCGGCAATTCGAAATGCGCGTCCGATTTCGCGCAGGTGTAACCGGGAAAATGTTTGCCGCAGCTTGCGATCCCCTGTTTGCGCATCGCGTCGTTGAAAACGCCGGCGTTGCGCAGCACTTGCTCGACCGTTTTGCCGTAACAGCGCCCACGCAACGAATTGTCAGCGTTATCGTCGAATGAAATGTCGAGCACCGGACAAAGATCGAGATTGAATCCAAAAACGCGGAGTAATCGTCCGGTAATGTCGCCGTGGCGCCGGATAAGATCGACATCGTCCCTGTCGCGCAACTGTTGCGCGTTTGGCGGCTCGCTTCCGATCAAGCGCAGTCGCGACACCCGGCCACCTTCCTGATCGATCGTAACGATCGGCTCGACTTCGCTGAGACCGCGCAGATCGTCGATCAACTTTCGCAATTGCGGCGCGCTTTCGATGTTGCGGCCGAAAAGAATGAATCCGCCGGGCTGGACGCGACGGAACATTTCCGCGCTGGCGGCGTCGAGTTCCTTTCCTGGAACGCCGCAGAGAATCAGTTGACCGAGCGAACTGTCGTTCATAGGTTCGCAACTTAGATGTCGATCTTGCGCGCGCGAACAAAAAAG
>DATBCV010000006.1:0-8891 GCA_036270275.1 Chthoniobacterales bacterium
ACGAAAGTGATGCGACTCGGGGCCGACGGCACCACGGTTTCCCTGCTGGAGAGACTCGTTCAGATTTGGCCGTGTTACTTGCAGGGCCGGGACCAGTGCGGAAAGAAGCGTGCTGAAAATCGCGGTGGCGAAGGTGAAGGAAAAAACGGGGGCATTGATCGCGATTTCGCCAAGTCGCGGAACATCCCGGGGACCGAAAAGACGGAGAAGATCGATTCCCCATCCGGCGATGAGCAAACCACCGGCCGCACCGAAGATCGACAATAAGAAACCTTCGCCGAGTAGCTGCCAGACGATTCGCGTGCGGCTGGCGCCAAGCGCGGTGCGAATCGCGATTTCCCGTTGCCGCGCGTTTGCCCGGGCAAGCAAGAGATTGGCGACGTTCGCGCACGCGATCAACAGCACGAACGCAACCGCGGCGACAATCGTGATCAGTGCCGGACGCACATCACCAACGATGTCATTGTGCAATGAGAGGACGAACTCGGAGCGATTTGTGTTCGACTTTGGATATTGGTTCGCCAATCGCGCCGCAATGGTTTTCATCTCCGCATCGCATTGCTCAATCGTGACCCCCGGTTTCAATCGCCCGACCATGCGAACGAAATGACTGTCGCGTTTATTGACGTATTCAGGCACGAGCGGATGCAGCGGCTGCAAATATTCCGCGCGCTCGCCTTCGACCGGAAATTGGAACCCGGGCGGCATGACTCCGAGGACGGTGTAGAGACGCCACGACAAGCTGATCTGCTTGCCGACAATGTCAGGGTCGCGGTTGAAATACGTTTTCCAGGCGTAATCGGTCAACACCACTACGCGCGCGTCGACGTTATCATCTTCGCGTGTGAAAACGCGACCACGCGCGGGCGCGACACCGAGCACGGGAAAAATATCCGAGGTGATGGCGACACCATAAAGTTGGCGCGCTTCCTCTGTTCCATTGAGCACGGCGCCCGCCCGAGTGAAACAAGCGAGCCCGGCCAAGGTCTGCGATTGATCACGAAGATCGACATAATCGGGAACCGACTCGCTGTATTTTGCCACTTTATCGCTGACATCCCGCGACCAGACCGCGACGAGTTGATTCGATTTTGGGAATGGCAGCGGATGGAGGAGAACGGCGTCAATGACGCTGAAGATGGCGCTGTTGGCGCCAATGCCGAGAGCGAGGGTCAAGACCGCGATGATCGTAAAGCCGGGTGTTTTCACCAACATCCGCAACGCGTATTTCAGATCGGCAAACATAAATTTATTCGGCGCGCAATGCCTGCACCGGATCGACAAGGGTCGCGCGGCGCGCGGGCAACAAGCATGCGAGAAGCGCAATCGCGGCCAGCAGAATAGTTGCTCCGCCGAGCAACGCCGGATTGTGTGCAGAGACTTCGAACAACTGCGAGGAAATCAATCGTCCGAGCGCGAACGCGGCGACAATTCCAATCGCGAGTCCAATCACGACCGGTTTCATTCCCTGATTAATAACGAGACGGAGCACGTCGCGCGTCTGCGCACCGAGCGCCATGCGAACTCCGATCTCGCCGGTGCGTTGTTCCACGGTATAGGCGACAGCGCCGTAAATTCCAATGCTTGCGAGCAGCAGCGCGACGCCGGCAAAAATTCCGAGCAGCCACGTCATCAACCGCGCCTGACCCAAAGCCTGCGCGACCACCGCCTCCATCATTTGCGGAACAGCGATCGCGAGATTCGGATTTACTTTGTTAATCGCCGACTGCACGACTTTGGTGGCGGCGTCCAATTTCAAATTGGTGCGAATGGTGACGTTGACGAACGGGAAATTTTCCTGCGACCACGGCAGATAAAATTCCATTCCCGGCGCTTCGTTCACGCGAACGGAACGAACGTCGCCAACGATCCCGACGATTTCGCAGGGCACGCCGAGACTGGTGACAAGCAACGTTTTGCCAATTGGATTTTCGCCCGGCCAAACTTTTTTCGCGCCGGCCTGGCTGACGAGGCAAACTTTTTGCGATTCACCCACGTCGTGTTCGTTAAATTCGCGGCCGGCCAGAAGCGGGATTCCCCAGGTCTTGAGATAATTCGGGCTGATGTCGTGGCTCGGCGAGCTCGCGCGTTTTTCGATGGGTGGAACTTCGCGGTCACCGCGGGCGTAAAGCGTGCGATTGCCGCCATTCAGCGGAATGTCTCCGCTAATTGTCGCGCTCTCGACTCCGGGAGTGTCGCGCAAAGCGTCCAAAGTTTGCTCGACGAAGCGCTGTCGCGACGGCGAATCGGCATATTGTGAAGTCGGCAAAGTGATCGCACCGGTCCAGAGATTTTGAGTTCGGAATCCGATGTTCTGTTGATTCAGGCGGATGAAACTTGTGATAAGCAAAGCGGCGCCGGCCAGGAGTGTGACCGACAACGCGACCTGCGCGCCGACCAAAATCTTGCGAAACCGCTGTTGCCGCACGCTTCCGGCAGTCCCGCGCCCGCCCTCTTTCAAAGCTTCGACAAGGTCGGCATGTGATCCTTGAAGCGCGGGATAAATTCCCATCAACAAACCTGTGAGGAGCGACAAGCCGACGGTGAAGAGAAGCACCGGCAAAGAAACTCCGGTGGTCGTATTTGCTTCGAGCGGCAGAAAATTCGAAGCCATTCGCGGAATCAGTGGCACGAGTCGCCAAGCCACGAAGGCGCCGATCACTCCGGCGATCGCACTGACGAGCACGCTTTCGAAAACAAAAAGGCGGATAACGCTTGAGCGCGAAGCGCCGATTGCCATTCGCAACGCGATCTCGCGCCTGCGCCCGCTGAAACGAACGAGCAACAGGTTCGCAACATTGCTGCACGCAATCAGGAGCACGAAGGTGACCGCGGCAAACAAGGTGATGAAGCCGGCGCGGAAATTTTGCGTCACGTCCTGCGGCAAGGTGCGGACTGTCGTCGTCAACGAACTGTCGATCTTGTTCGGATATTGCGTCCGATAACTTTGATCGAGCGACGGGAGCGCAGCTTTCACCTGCGCCAGCGTCATTCCGGGTTTCATGCGGCCAATCACGCGCAAAAAACTCGTGCCGCGCATCATTCGGTCGTAGCTGAATCCCGGAAGTTGAAACGGCTTCGTTGTCCAAACTTCGGCAATTGGATTCGCGCCAAACCATGTTACCGGCATGTTCGGCAAAACTCCGACGATCGTGTGCGCCACTCCGTCCAGGGTGATGCTGCGCCCGATCACGTTCGCATCGCCGCCGAGACGTTTTTGCCAGAACGCTTTCGTCACCACGGCGACGTCCGCGCCTTCTTCCTCTTGCGGAAGAAAATTCCGGCCGAGAATCGGACGAACGCCCAGCAGCTCGAAATAATTGGACGTCAATCTTCCGCCAAAAACCTGGACGGCATCCCCCAGCCCGGTGAGCGTGAAGGCGAAAAAGTTTTCCCCGGCAATCGATTCAAACAGGGTCTGGCCTTCGCGATAATGCATGTAGCGCGGCGCCGAGACTCCGATGTCTTCAAGCCCGCGCGACTTATCGCCGCCGAACAGATGAACTACGCGCGAGGGTTCCTTAAATGGAAGGCCGCGCAGGAAAAGGTCGTTCACCAAACTAAAGATCGTTGTGTTCAGACCAATCCCGAGGGCGAGCGTGAGCACCGCAATGAATGTGAACGCGGGAGATTGTCGAAGTTTGCGAAACGCGAATCGGATATCGTTCATGTGAATTTGGGTTGAGGTTTTGGGAAAATTATTCGGCGCGCAAAGCTTGAATGGGATCGACCCGTGTCGCGCGGCGGGCAGGCAGTAGGCAGGCCAACAATGCCGCAAGCGTGAGCACGATTGCGGTCGCACCGAGTAGGAGTGGGTTATAAGGCGAGATTTGATAGAGCTGCGCGGCAATTAAGCGCCCGGCGGCAAACGTTCCCAACAAACCGAGCACTAATCCGATGATTACCGGATTCATTCCCTGCCGCAGAACCAGGCGGAGCACGTCCGTCGCTTGCGCACCAAGCGCCATGCGAACGCCGATTTCGCCGGTGCGTTGTTCGACTGTATAAGCAACCGCGCCGTAAATTCCGATAACGGCAAGCAACAGCGCGATGCCGGCGAACACGCCGAGCAACAACATGGTCAGGCGTTCCTGCCCCAGCGATTCCGTCAGGATTTCATCGAGCGTGCTCGGTTGCAGGATTGGAATCGTGTTGTCGATCTTGTTGAGGACCGCGCGCACCAGTGTGCTCGTCGCTTCCGGTTTTGTGGCCGTGCGAACCACGACATTCAAAAACGGCGCGCTGCGCTGAGGCCATGGACGATAAAACTCAACGTCGTTGGTTTTCGCGAGCCGGTCCGAACGCACGTCGCCGACCACGCCGATCACTTCCGTCAGCAAGCCGGTTACGTTGTCGGTCCCGAAAAGCATCTGGCGCCCGAGCGGGTTTTCGTTTGGAAATAGTTTCTTCGCGGTGGAAGCGCTCAAGATAACAACAGGCGGCGAATCGAGCTTGTCCTGCTCGGTAAAGTCGCGACCCGACAAAAGCGGGATGCCGATCGTGTGAAAATATTGCGGGGAAATGCTGCGCGTGAGGCCGAGCGGGCGTTGATTTACGGGAACGGGATTTCCGTCCGCGCGCGCGTAGGGAGAGCGAGAACTATTACCCGAAAGCGGAACTGCCTCCGTGATCGCGACCGATTCAACACCCGGAGCGTTTTGGAGGTCCGTATACAATCGCTGCATAAATTGCGAGCGCGTCGCCGCATCGGGATATTTCGCCGGGGGCAATCCAATGCCGCCAGCCCAAATTCGCTCCGTCCGAAATCCGGCGTCTTGCCGGCTCAGCCGCACAAAACTCGAGACCAGCAAAGCCGCGCCGGCGACCAATACGACCGACAATCCCACTTGGGCCGTGACCAAGCCGCGACGAAAACGATGTTGGCTGCGACTGCCACTTGTTCCGCGGCCGCCTTCTTTTAGTCCGTCCACCAAATCTGCGCGCGAACTTTGCCACGCGGGATAAAAGCCCATAAGCAAACCGGTCAAGATCGACAAACCAATCGCGAAAAGCAGGACCGGTAAATGCAAAGTCACACCGGTCTCGAGCGGAATATTTTGTCCGGCGACGCGCGGCACGATCGATACCGTCCATACCGCGAGACAAATGCCGACGCCTCCCGCGATCAGGCTGACGAGTGTACTTTCGAAAACGAACAAGCGGACGATGCTTTTTCTTTCTGCGCCGAGCGCCATGCGCAATGAAATCTCGCGTTTGCGTCCGCTGAAACGGACGAGCAACAAATTCGCTACGTTGCTGCACGCAATGAGCAGCACTGCGCTGACCGCGGCGAGCAAAGTTAAAAACGCCGGTCGCAAGTTTCCGGTCACATCCTCGGCGGCCGAAACGAGGTAGGGCGGCCAGGTGTTATCAGCCGCGGCCGGCCATTTTTCCTTGTAGCTTTGATGCACCGTTTGCATCGAGGCGTTCGCTTGCGACATCGAAACGCCAGGTTGCAGACGGCCAATCACACGCATGAAACTGACTCCGCGCAGCAATCGTTCTTTCGTCAGTCCCGGCGGATCGAACGGTTTGTTGGCGAAGATTTCCGAACGCGGGCCCCACCATGCGATTGGCGGATTCGGCAACACGCCCACGATTGTGCAGGCGACGCCATTCAAGGTGATGCCGCGACCGAGAACGGCGGGATCGGAGTTGAGTCGCTTTTGCCAGAAATGCTCGGTCACGAGCACGACGTCACCCGCGGTATCTTCTTCGGGCAGAAACGTGCGGCCACGGATTGGTTTGATGCCGAGCAAATCGAAATAGTTGTGGGTGACGTTGGCGCCGATCAATTGGATCGGTTCGCCCATGCCGGTCATGATAAAGCCATTGTCCCAATCCGCGGCGAGACCCGTGAAAGCGGTTTGTGCGTCACGGTAGTGTTGAAACTTCGGAACGGACGAAGGCATCTGTTTCAACTCGCGCTCCTTGGATTCGCCGTAGATGCGCACGATGCGGTCGGGGTCAAGAAAAGGGAGACGGCGCAGAAACAAATCGTGCATCAAACTGAAAATTGCGGTGTTCAGACCGATGCCGAGCGCGAGCGTGAGCACCGCGATGAAAGTGAACCCGGGAGATTGTCGAAGTTTACGGAATGCGAAACGGATATCGTTCATGCTGTGAGGAGTTGAGTTGATTCATGAAATTCATTCGGCGCGCAAAGCTTGAATGGGATCGACCAGAGTCGCGCGGCGCGCGGGCAAATAGCAGGCGATAAATGCGACCGTGAGGAGCAGGAGTGAGATTGCAATGAACGTTGCGGGATCACTCGCACCAACGCCGAAAAGCAGGTTGGCAATCACACGCGTGAGCGCGAACGCGCCCACGAGGCCGGCAACGACGCCGATGACAGTCAGAATCATTCCGTGCCTGACGACTAAGCGAAGCACGTCTGATTTCTGCGCGCCGAGCGCCATGCGAATGCCGATTTCCTGGGTCCGTTGCGTGACGGTGTAAGCCATCACTCCGTAAATGCCGATGGCGGCGAGCAGCAACGCCGCGATGGCGAAGACGGTGAAGAGCTGCATCGACACGCGGCGCGTGCCTAACGAGTTCGCCACGACGTCGTCCATCGTGCGGACGTTGTAGATGGGCTGGTCCTTGTCGAGCGCTTGAACTTCATGTCGCAAGGTGGCCGCAAAAGCGGCCGGGTCGCCGGCGGTTCGAATCACCAGCCCCATGAGATTGAATTTCTCCTGGGCATTCGGCACGTAGATTTGCGCGCCGCCCTCTCCGGTTAGCGAACTCGTCTTCGTGTCGCCGACCACGCCAACGATTTCGCGCATGAATTTTTCGTCGCGCCAAATGGAAAGGCGTTTGCCGATCGCCGCAGCGGCCGAACCGAAATGACGTTTCGCGATCGCCTCGTTGATGATTACGACCTTGGGTGCGTCAGCATTGTCGCGAACTTCAAAAATGCGTCCGGCAAGCAACGGAATTTGCAGAGCGCGAAAATAATCGCCGGTAATCGCGGAGAACATCGCGTCCCGGTTTTCGTCCACCGTGAGCGGCCGGCCTTCGGGAATAAATCCGCGTCCAATCGCGTAACCACTCGCGTTGAGCGGAAGATTGACGCTGCCTCCTGCCGCTTGCACGCCGGGCGCCGCTTCAAGCCGCTCCGTTAACCGGCGGAAAAATTCCTCAAACTGCTCATACTTATATTTCGGATAGGGCAACGCCAGATTTGCGATCAGGACATTGTGGGCATTAAAGCCCGGCCGTATTTCCTGGAGACGAATAAAGCTTTTGATGAGCAATCCGGCGCCAACCAGCAGCATGAGCGAGAGAGCGACTTCGCCGATCAATAACAAACTTCGCGCGCTCGTCCGGCGATGAACTTCGCCGCTTCGCCCGCCCTCTTTCAACGCACTGGTGATATCGAGCTTCGAAGCTTGGAGCGCCGGCACGATGCCAAAAAGAATTCCGGTGAGCGCGGAGACCGCGAAAGCGAACGTCAAAACGCGATAATCGATTCCGATGTGCTCAAGCCGAGGCGAGCCTTCGGGCAACATCGACATCAACACGTCGGTTAGCCAAATGCTGAGAACCAGTCCGGCCATCCCGCCGATCGCAGAGAGCAAAATACTTTCCGTCAACATCTGACGCAGCACACGCGCGCGGCTCGCACCGAGCGCAGCCCGGATGGCAATTTCCTTTTGTCGCGCCGCGCTGCGCGCGAGGAGAAGATTCGCCACGTTCGCGCAGGCGATCAGCAGCACCAATCCGACGGCTCCGAGGAGTGCGAGAAGCGATGGTTTCACTTCCCGAACGAGGCGTTCGTGAAGCGTCCAAAGAGAAACGTCCCAGCCTTTGTTCGTCTCGTGAAACTGCTTGGCGAGCTGCGCGTTGATCGCGCTGACGCGAGTCTGCGCCTGTTTAAGATCGACATCTTTGTTCAGACGCGCGATCGCCGACCACGCGCGGTTATCGCGCGGCTCTTCTGCAAGATTGACCGCGCTGTTTACCCAAATCTGAGTTTGCTCCGGATATTCAAACCCCGGGGGCATCACGCCAATAACCGTGAGAGGCCTCGACTTCATTATGACGATCCTCCCGATGATGGTCGGGTCGGATCCAAAGCGGCGCTTCCACAAGCCATGACTGATGATCGCGACGGTACCTCGGCCTTCATTGAATGTGGCTGCCTTGTCGTCTTCGGGAACAAATGCTCGGCCGAGAACAGGCTGGACGCCGAGCACAGAGAAAAGCCCGATCGTCACGCCTGCGCGAGGCACGGCCTCCGGTTCCGCTCCGTCGCCACTGAGATCGGCGTTACCCATCCAATAGGCCGCGGCACTTGCGAAGATATCGGTTTGTTGCGACCAATCGGTGAAATCGAGATACGAAATGTTGCTGTCGGTGATTCCGGCCGACGGATTCTTTCCTTCGAAATAAACGATGCGATCCGAGTTCGGAAAAGGCAGTGGCCGCAAAAGGACGCCGTTCACCAAACTGAAAATCGCGGTGTTCGCGCCAATGCCGAGGCCGAGCGCGAGAATCGCAACCGCGGTGAATCCTTTGTTTTTGAGGAGAAGCCGGAAACCGTAACGAATATCCTGAAGCAGCGTATCCACGTTAGTTGCTTCTATGCTCCATGACCGAGCGCGACCATCGGGTCGGCGCGCGTGGCCCGCAGAGCCGGGATGTAGCTGGCGACGAGCGAAACGGCGCAAAGAGCCAATGTCACCCCGGCGAAAGTCATCAGATCGAAGGCGCCGACGTTATAGAGCAGTGCTCCCAAAGCGCGACTGCTGAAAAAACCAAGCAACAAACCGGCGACAGTTCCAATGACGACGAGCTTCGCCGCGCGACCGATTACGAGTCGCAGGACATCGGAGCGCTGTGCGCCGAGCGCCATCCGCACACCCATCTCATGGGTTCGTTGCACG
>DATBCV010000007.1:0-16064 GCA_036270275.1 Chthoniobacterales bacterium
ATTTTCTCCCATTCGGCGTAGGCTTTGGCGGATGGATGCAGGCCGTCTTTCGCGACGAGTGATTTGTCTTGGCCCATTTTTTTGCTCAGTGGAAAAATATCGACTACTTCGAGACCGCGCTTATGGGCTTCTTCGGTCACGATCTTGTTAAACTGCGCGATTCCTTCATGAATGTTGCGGCCGCGCGCGTATTTCGCTCCGCTTGGAGTAACTCCGAAATCAGGGATCGTAACGACGAGCAACCGTTTCTTATTCGGTAACACCGCCAGCATTTGGTCCAGCAAGTAGCTGAAGCGATTTCGAAAGGTTGTTTCATCGACTCCCTGCACCCAATCGTTCACACCGATCAGTAAGGTCGCGAAGTTCGGTTTCGCATTCACAAACTTCGGCAACTCCTTATCGATGGCGTCCTTGGTCGTCCAACCTGTGACTGACGGATTCGAGACAAGATCGACATCGAGTCCGTGCGCCTTCAAATGCTGGGTCAACAACGAGGGCCATGATTCCTTCGGCGTCGCGCCTTCGCCGGACGAGTACGAATCGCCTATTACTCCATAGCGGATTTTGTCCTGCGCGTTCGCCGTCACAGCTAACAGACATAGCATGACACAGAGCGCTTTCATCTAGTCACTCGTCATTTGTCGCTAGTCACTTCTCTTCGGGCGGTTCCCAAAGTTCGATCTTGTTGCCTTCGGGGTACATGAGCCAGGCGAAATAACCGTACTCGGACTTTTGAGTTTTTGGATCGACATCCACGCCTTCGCTGCGGAGCTGAGCGAGCATCGAGATCGTGCACGCGGTAATTGATCATGAATGGCTTTTCGCTCGGCTTGAAATAATCGGTGTTTACTTCGAATGGCGACCAGGTGATGTGCGATTGCCGTTTTGGTTTGAGATCGGCGCCTGCGCTTTCTTGAAAGACAACCCCGCCCCAATCTTGCTCCTCCAAGCCGAGATGTTTTTTATACCATGCCGCGAGCTTTGCGGGATCGTTCGCTTTAAAAAAAATTCCGCCAATGCCGATGACGTGTTTCATATCAAGAGAACATCTCGTTCACTGCCGCATGGCAATGAATTTTTCCCGTGTCTAGCAAAGCGATTCCGTTGTGACTTTCGCCGCGGAGAATGAGCGCGAGCTCGGTGCCGGCAAGAAGCACCCCTTCGATGTTGGTTTTCTGTTTCATGCGATCGACGATCGCAAGCAAGCCGGCGCGCGTTTCGGGAAGAAAAATCCCAGGGACGAGCTCGGCGAAATATTTTTCGTGAATGTAATCCTGGTCCTTCAATTCGGGGACAACGAGCTCGATGCCTTCGCGCCGAAAAACTTTTTGATAGAAATCCGCCTGCATGGTGTAGCGCGTTCCGAAAAGCGCGAGCCGTTTGAAGTGGCGCGCTTTCGCACAGTCGCAGCTCGCTTCGACGATACTGATAAAAGGAATCGGGGATCTTGCCCTAACTTCATCGAAGACGATGTGCGGTGTATTGGCGGCAATAATTCCAAACTCGGCGCCGGCGCCTTGCAGTTTGACGATTTCGCCCAGAAGAAAAGCGGTCATACCGGCAAGATCGTTCGCTTCCAGGAAATCGATCCCTTTTTGCAAGTCGATGCTGTTAATCACGAATTGCGGGTAATGTCCGTCCGCTTTCCGTTCCCGATACGTCGCAATGATGTTTTTGTAGTAATCGATCGTGCTTTCCGGTCCGACACCGCCAATCACGCCAAGTGTTTTCATGTCGCGCGATTCCGCTTTCTCATTGAACATCATTTACTAAGATCGACATCGTGAAAGCGAAGATAATTTTCTTGAGCGCAATCGTCGGTGGCGTGGTCGCCGCACTCGCGCAACCCAGCCCGCGCAATCAGCCAGATGTTTCGAACAAAACTTTGATCACGAGCGCGCCGCAGGACCACGTCATGGGCGCGGCCGCGCTGCACAAACTGGCCAACGATTATTACAACTGGCGAAACGAGAACGATCCCGTCGGCAGCAGCGAGCGCGGATTGCACACATGGGACGAGAAGCTCGGCGATTATTCGCCGGCGAAGATCAACGAACGCGCGCAGCATGTCCGGCAGTTGCTCGACAAAGTGCGCGCGCTCAAGATCGACAACTGGTCGAAGGACGACAAGATCGACGCGCTGCTATTTCGTTCGCAGCTCGAAAACGTCGATTTTGGAAATCGCGTGCTGAAGTTCGAGTTCACAAATCCGGAGACTTACACCGGCGAATGTTCGAACGCGATTTTTTCGCTCCTGAAAAAAGAATACGACGCGCCGCGAAAGCGCGCGCTGTCTGCGACCGCGCGGTTGAAAGCGATGCCGGCGTTGCTCAAGCAGGGTCTCGCGAATTTGCAGAAGCCGGTAAAACTTTACTCGAAGTTGGCGATCGATTCGGCGCGCTCGATCGATCCTCTCTTCACCAAGAGCTTGATGGCGCTGGATGTCGATCTTGCGCCTAACGAACACGAAGAGCTTGTGAAAGCGAGGGATGCCGCGATCGCCGCGGTGCACAGTTTTGCCGACGAGCTGGAAAAACGACTGCCGAAGATGGTGGACTTCGCGCCGATGGGCGAAGCGAATTACAATTATTATCTCAAACACGTTTTGCTTCTGCCGCTCGATGCGCGCGAAGTGGAGACGATCGGGCGTGTGGAAAATGCGCGTTACCGCGCGCTGGAAGGTTTACTTTCCGATCCGAAACTGGCGGACCCCGATCCGAAACGCGCCGCGAACATTCCGCCGGACCAGGAAGCTTTTCTCAAAGCCTACGAAAGCCGCGAGGCAGAAATGATTCAGTTTCTGAAGGAACATCAGGTCGTGACGATTCCCGATTACCTTGGTCGCTTCGAGATTCGACAATTACCGGAAGCGTTCAAGCCGACGAGCCCAGGCGGTTTCATGAATCCACCGGGCGTTTACGATAAGGACCCCGGCGGTTTTTATTTCATTCCGACTTACAATCCGGACTCGAAGAATTTTTATATTCGCGCGGCGATCGAAGATCCTCGGCCGATTTTAGGTCATGAAGGAATTCCCGGACACTTCATGCAGCTTTCAATCGCGAACCACCTTTCGGATGAAATTCGCCGGCAACATCAGGACGGCGTTTTTGTGGAAGGCTGGGCGCTTTATGGGGAGGAGATGTTAATGCGAACCGGTTTGTATCCGAACAATTCGCCGGCGCAGGGACAAGTCTTGCGGCTCGCGCGCTACCGCGGCGCACGCATCGGCGTCGACGTAAATTTGCACACCGGCAAATGGACCTTCCCGCAAGCCGTGAAATATTTCCAAGACGCCGGCGGACTCGATCCGGAAGCAGCCGATGGCGAAGCGGCAGGCGCCGCTTCAAGTCCTCACCAAAAGATTAGCTACATCATCGGCAAGTGGCAGATCATGAACTTGCTCGGCCGCTACAAAGATCGACAAGGTGACAATTTCAAGCTTGGGCAATTTAACGATGAGCTGATCAAGAATGGAAGTTTGCCGCTCTCGATCGTGGAATGGATTCTTCTCGACGACGATTCGGCGATTAAGAAAGTGATGAGTGACAAGTGACAAGTCGAATTCGCTTCAACTGCTCAACAACTCAACTTCTCACCGCGCTGCTTGCGCTTCTGCTTTCTTCCTGCGCCGGCAGCAGTCATCCGCGAATCGTTACGCCGAGTGAAGGTCCAATTGCGCCGCATTACCTGGAACTTTACCGCGAGAAGCAGATCGCGACCCTGCATTTTCCGGCCGGCGTCTACACTTTGAACGCGGTCGATAAGATTGGTTATTACTATCGCGCGCCGCGAAAAATCGGCGAACATGGCGCCGCCGGTTCGCTCGGACGCGACGGTGGAATTTTTGTGAGCAAACGCGATCCCAACAAATTGCGTGGATACGTTTGGCGCGCAGCCGCGATTACGCATGTCGGCAATCTTTCTCACGTAAAACATCGCCTTTTCGATCAGGATATTCCCGCGGAATTCTGAGTTGCGCCGCGGCGATTGCGGCTGAGGACAGCCGCCGATACAGCACTTGCGGCCTGCTTCCTGCTAAAAAGAGATGGATGAGCATGGAAGATGGAGCAGATACACTGTTTCAACGGGAAGTCGAGAAAGCGGAAGTTATTGCCGGACTGCGGCATGCGCTGGACGCAACTTACCGTCGCTTCGTCAACGCCGCTCGCGCGGATTGGGAACGCTTGATCGGGAGTGATCCGTCAGACGCGTGCGTGACGGTCCGTGTTTCCGCGAATCAGCCGGCTGCAATTCGCGGCTCGGGATTCCTCAAATCGCGGCGGCCCGTTTCGAAACCGAACGGCAAAGGTTCGATGCCGCGTTTCGCGCACTGACGCGCCGTTAGTTGTCGATCTTTTCCTCGAGAAGTTTTCCGACGGTGAAGCGCTTGGCCGGTTGATCGAGCGCGCGCACAAATTTCTGGAAGCGCTGAGAAAAAAGATCGCTGCGCAATTGCCAATAGTGAGCCATGCCGGGCGCCGCAATGTAATGCCGCAGCAGTTCACGCCAGCCTTCCCACAATTCGAGATCGAGCAAGCCGTAGGCGTAGTGGGTGTGAATTGTCTCGAATGCTTTTAGAAATTGATAAGCGGCGTGAAAAAAACGGGATTGGTCCTCGGCCGAAAGCGCGCTGAAATTTTCGAGGCCAACCTGCCAAATCCGCGCCAACTCGGCGTTTTCCATGTAAGGCTTTGTCACTTCCCGCAGCGCGGCCGCCGCTGAATCCTGCGCCGCGATCTTGGCGACCCGCGTGCTCCGATGAACCTGAACACCGAGGTACCACAAAGATGCAACCACGCCGAATGCGCCAATGGCCTGCGCAATCGCGTTAATTGCCTCCCAATTCATACGATGTCGATCTTACGACTTACTTCGGCGCCTCCGCGACTTTCAAAACGATCTTGCCGGCGGTGTGATGCGTCTCGATTTGTTGATGCGCTTTGCTGGCGTCCGCCAGCGGAAGAGTTTGGGACACGATTGGTTTGATCTTTCCGGCCTCGATCAATTTCGTGAGCTCCTCGAGAACACTCGAGTCCGGGTGCGCGCCCATTCGCGAACACGTCAAACCGCGTTTGGCGCATTCATTTTGGTCCGGCTCGTCCGTGATCGAAACAATGATTCCGCCTTTCTTGACGACGCCGTAGGAACGGCCGAGCGCATCGGCGCGAACGCAGTTCAGGACAAGATCGACATCTTTCACCACGTCTTCGAATTTCGTCTTCGTGTAATCGATTGCTTGATCGACGCCGAGTTGCTTCAGGATTTCCTGATGCTCTGTCGATGCGGTCGCAATCACCTTTGCGCCACGCGCTTTTGCAATTGGAATGGCAAAACTTCCAACGCCACCCGACCCGCCGTGAATCAGCACCGTCTGACCTTTGTCGATCTTTCCACTGTCAATCAATGCCTGCCACGCAGTCGTGCCGGCGAGCGGGACCGCCGCCGCCTCTTCAAAACTAATGTTCTTCGGCTTGAGCGCGGTCTCGGATTCTTTCGCGATCGCAAATTCCGCGTAACCGCCGCCGCGCGCCACTGACAGATAACAATAAACGGCATCGCCGCGCTTGAACTTCTTTGCGTTCGCGCCTGCTTTCTCGACCACGCCGGAAATGTCGTAACCAATGATCAGCGGCAAATTGTTCATACTGCGCGTGCCGAACTTTCCCTGACGCACGTAGCTGTCCACGGGATTGACCGCCGCGGCCATGACGCGCACGAGAATCTCGTCGTCTTTCGGTTCCGGCCGCGGCACGTCCTGATATTTCAAAACTTCAGGCCCGCCGTATTCGCTGGCGACGACCGCTTTCATCGTCGCCGCCGAGGAACTGGTTTGCGCGAAAGCGAAGTTGAGTGCGCAACTCACCGTGATTAGCGCCGTTCGGAGAAAAAGTTTCGTGTTCATGAGATTGCGAATTCTAACTGCCTGAAACTCACGGCGCGAACTGAAATAAACTCTGTTCACTCCGTCGAGAACTCTTCAGGCTCGCGTGCATGAAAATACATTTCCTTATCATCGCGCTATTGATGTGCGCCATCTCGGGAGTTTGGGCGCAGAGCTCGCCATCGGCAACGACCACCGCCACTACAATGACGGCGACGTCGAAAACTTCGAGCGCCGTCCGCGCGCCTTACACCGAAGGGTCCGTTTGGATATTGTCGATGATTAAAACAAAAGCCGGGCTGACCGACGAATATCTCAAGCAAATCACAAGCACGGTGAAACCGGTCTATGAGGAAGCGAAGAAGGAAAAAATCGTTCTCAGTTACAAAATTCTTAACGGCGAAGCGTCCGGTTCACACGACTTTAACATTCTCATTCTCGTGGAATATCCAAACTATGCCGCGCTCGACGGACTGCGCGAGAAAATGGAGCCCGTAATGTCCAAAGTGATGGGTTCCGAGGACCAACGCAAAGACATGGCGGTCAAGCGCCTCGATATTAGAGAAATTCTCGGCACGAAAACGATGCGCGAGATCACGCTGAAGTAGAACGCTCGCGAATCAGCGCGCCCACGGCAGCGCGTCGAGGTCGACATTGCCGCCGGTGAGAATGATGCCGACGCGTTTCGCGTCGATGTCGATCTTTCGTTCGGCAATCGCCGCGAATGGAACGGCGGCGGACGGTTCGATGATGATCTTCATCGTCTCCCAAGTGATCCGCATCGCCGAAATTATCGACTCTTCCGAGACAGTGACAATGTCATCGACGTAACGCTGGATGATCGGGAACGTTTTTTCGCCAACATTCGTGCGCAGACCGTCCGCAATGGTGAACTTCTTTTCCGTGACGACTCGCTTTTTCGCGGCGAAGGATTGCGCAGCGTCGTCGGCGTTCGCCGGTTCGACCGCGATCACTTTGATATTTGGGCGGAGAGATTTTGCGGCGACCGCTGTTCCTGAAAGTAAACCACCGCCGCCGACCGGACACATCACAAGATCGACATCCACTTCTTCGAGCAATTCGAGCGCGGCCGTCCCCTGCCCCGCCATGACATCTTCATTTTCGAATGAATGAATCAAAGCCGCGCCTGTTTTCGCGATCACGTCGGCACAGACTGCTTCACGGGCCGGATCGTTCGGTTCGCAGAAAATAATGTGAGCGCCGAAACTTTCGACTGCGCGCACTTTCACTTTCGCGGAATTCTTCGGCATGACGATGTGCGCCGGAATTCCGCGCAACTTCGCCGCGCGCGCCAGGGCCGTCCCGTGATTCCCGGATGAATGCGTCGCCACGCCGCGCTTCGCGGTTTGCTCTTCGAGCGCGAACACCGCGTTGGTTGCGCCGCGCGCCTTGAACGCGCCGATTTTCTGAAAGTTCTCGCATTTAAAAAACAACTTGGCGCCGCTCGCCGCGTCCAGGCGCGCGCTCGTCAGGACCGGCGTGCGATGAATATGCGGACGAATCCGCTCATGCGCCGCGCGAATGCGCTCGAGATCGAATGACATTTACCAACAGTTGAGGCGGGCATGAGCAAGAGCAAGAATAAGATTGCTAATGGACCCGTACGCAAAGCGCAACGAGCGACGCGTCGGCGAGAACCGCCCGCAGATTTCGCATTTGCCAGCGGATGCCGATCATCGCGCGCGCAAAGATCGACAACGTGAGAAGCAAGCAGTCGCGGACGAGCGACGCGCGATCAAAAAAGCCGCGCGCCAGGAACTGAAACGAAAATTGCGAGACGAACTCGCGGAACGAGAATAGCGCGAATTACTTCTGCGGCGAAACTTTGGCACTGCCGAGAAACGTCGCATGCTCATCGACGATCAACCGGGGCGCTTCGATGTCGCCGCGCAAGGTGCAGCCGGCCTGCAGCTCGCAGCGTTCGCTCGCGAAGATGTCGCCTTCGACGTTGCCGCGCACTTTCACCGACTTGGATTTGATCTCGCCGCGAATCGAGGCGTGCTCGCCGACGGTCAAAGTTCCAGTGGAGTCAATCGTTCCCTCAACTTCGCCGTCGATCAGCAATTCGGTTTTGAATTTGACGGTGCCTTTGATCGACACTCCGCGGGAGAGCAAGCCGCGCGATTCGGTTGCGCTGGACGCTCCGTTGCTGGGCGATGACGATGGCGGCGGCGGTGTTGAAACTGGAACGGGTGGCGGTTCGGATTTGCGAGTAGAAAATACGTTCATAAAAAGGCCTCGTTGCGAGGCTACCCTAAAGCTATTTTTATTCCGCGCAGCTAATTAGATGCGAAATCTGACAGGACTCCGTTTGCTCTAATGAAATCGCCGATCTTTTTGGATGAGGAAGAGGTCCGCAAACATTTACGAATGGCGGATCTGATTCCGGCAATGGAGAAAGCGTTGATCGATTTCTCCGCCGGCAAAGTGACACAGCCCGTGCGCCAGGTCATCGCGGTCGATCCGCCGGGCGGGTTTTACGGAATCATGCCGGCACTGACGCCGGAAGGACTCGGCCAGAAAATTGTCACGTTCTATCCGCCGAACGCGGCCAAGGGAATCGAAACGCACATGGCGCTGATCGTTTTGAACGATCCCGAAATGGGCGCGCCGTTAGCGGTGATGGATGGAAGATTAATCACTGAAATGCGGACAGCGGCGGTTTCGGCCGCGGCGACGAACTTGTTGGCCGCGAAAGATGCAAAGGTGCTGGCAATTCTCGGCAGCGGTGTGCAAGCTCGCAGTCATTTCGAAGCGCTCCAACTGGTGAGGAATTTCGAAGCGGTTCGCGTTTGGAGCCGGACGAAATCGCAGGCCGAAACGTTTGCGAAAGAAATCGGCGCGAAAGTAACCTCGCAAGAAACGGCGGTGCGCGACGCGGACGTCGTGGTAACTGCGACCAGCTCGAAAACGGCGGTGTTAAATGGTGCGTGGCTAAAACGCGGTTGTCACGTCAACGCGATTGGCGCTTGCCGGCCAGATTGGCGCGAGCTGAACGATGAGGCGATGCAAACGAGCGTGGTCTTTGTCGATTCGCGCGAAGCGGCGATGAAAGAATCAGGCGACGTGATTTTGTCCGGAGTGCAGATTTATGCCGAGCTCGGCGAAGCGTTCGCGCGCAAGATCGACATCGATCCGGAAAAGACGACAATTTTCAAGTCGTTAGGCATGGCGGTGGAAGACATCGCATCGGCGTTGCTGGTTTATCGCGCTGCGACAAAAGAAAAACGGCGGTCATAGACCTCCGCTACCGAAGAATCAGAGCCGCTACGGCAGCGGATTCATGAAGCCGAGATCCGGCTTTGCGAAGCGGCCAATGTTTGGAAGCACGGTCGAGAGGTCCGTTTGACTCGAAATCCCGTACCATTTCGCAAGCGTTGCCGAATATTCATCCACTGAAGTCGTCGGGACCCAACGACCTTCCCCGACATCATCCGGGCCGCCGATCGCGATGGTCGGATAGGCGCCATAAATGTCTCCGCCTTTCACGGAATCGCCGAGAATGAGCGCGTGACTTCCCCACGCGTGGTCCGAGCCACCGCCGTTCGATTGAAACGTGCGGCTGAAATCCGAAGCGGTAAATAAAGTGACGCGATCGGAAATGCCGAGCTCTTTCGTTGCTTGATAGAATGCGTTCATGCATTGACTCAGCTCGGCGAGCAAATTGTTGTGACTTGCGAGCTCGTTGCTGTGCGTGTCGAACCCATCCACGGAGCAAAAATAAATTTGGCGGCGCATGCCGAGCGTGTCGCGCACGGCAATGATCTTCGCGATCATTTGCAGTTGATCGCTCAGGTTAGAATTCGCCGGGAATGGCGTATTTAAGGTCACGCCCGAAAGCGCGCCCGTGAGAATATTGTTATTGGTAATGGCGCGATTGGTAATCTTCGCGAACTCGCCTTCGAAAAGATTCTGGTGCGGCAGATTCAACAAATCCTGCACCGCCTGGTAACGAATCTGACCATTTGTGCCGCCGAAACCATTCAGACCAAGCGGCCCGCGATTCGAAACTCGATATTCGTTCACATTGTTGCCGACTTGAAACGTGTTCGAACCGGAGAGCGAGATCGACATTGAGATTGTGTCGGCGTTGTTGAACGAGGTGAGTAAATCGGCGAGGCGTCCGCCCCAACCGGTTCCGCGCGGCCCGTCGGCCCAACCGGTCTGCCATTCAACCTGTTGATCGGCGTGGGAAAAAAGTTGGGGCGGAAGTTTCGCGCTCCCGTTCAGGTATTGGGCGGCGGTGGTGGGCTCAACGAGCGTCCCGACGTTGGCCATGACGGCGAGCTTGCGATCATTATTAAAAAGCGCCTGCAACTCGGGCATGTTCGGATGCAACCCAAAAGTGCGGCCTTGCGGGTCGGAGGTCACCAAGTTGAGAGGCAGCAATGAATTTTGCGCGAGCGCAATCGGGCCGCGCGCATTTGCATACACGCTGTAATTCGCGTTGTCGGTCGGGACGATCATGTTGTTGGCGTCGTTGCCGCCGTAAAGAAATAGACAAACGAGCGCGCGAAATTCGCTGCCGGAAGTGATGGCCTGCGCAGTCGCGGCATTGATCGCGCGCAAATTCCAAACCGTCGAGGCAAGAGAAGTAGTGCCGAGCGCTGCGCATGCAGCCTGACGAATGAAACTGCGACGTGAAATTTCCATGGCTACTTTTGGATGACGAATTCCGGTGAAGTGACAATGAGATGAACGGCGGTCTGCGCGCGCTCCAGCGTGTTCGCCGCCGGAATTTGAGTGACGGCATTGACGACGATGCTGCGCATGCTCGCCGACATTTGTCCGCTCATGAGCAAGGTGTTGAGTGAATCGACCAGCACCGCAGGATTGGAAGCAAGCGAGGTTTGCGCGGAAAGATCGAGAACGATCGCGTCCGGATTATTTGGATTCGGCTGCTGATAAACTGCGCTCCGCATTTTGTTCGCGGAAGTGATCACGGTCGTGTCGGTCGTGATCTGGAATTCGGGCGCAACGTCTCCAGCGCTCGCGATCGCGCCGACTTGCGAGTAAAAGGGCGAGAAGAAATTGAAAACGCTCGGCGCATACAACGGCGCCTGGCTGAAATTAGAGTTCGCACCGGTCACTGACAATTTGCCGCTCGACGACGACGCGTTAAAAGTGCGCAACACAGTCGCGAGGCGAATGAGCGGCTCGCGTTGATGACCGAAACCGCTGTTGCTCAATGCCGCGGCACTGTCGCGCGCTTCGGGATCGAGAAGAATTGCGCGAAGCACTGCTTTCATGTCGCCGCGCACGCCCTGACCGTTATTCGCGAACGCGCTCGCGACTCGCGAAATGTAAGCCGGCGATGGATTGCTCGTGACCAGGCGCTGAATCAATTGTTTGCCGACAAACGGCCCGACATTCGGATGATTGAAAATCGCATCCAGCGCCATTTGCAAATCCTGGGCCTGCGTTTGGCCGGCTGGAATCGTCACGCCGTTGAGAATTAATTTCGCGCCGGTGTCATGATGGTCCGGAAAGGCCAGCATCGGTTGGCGATAATTGGGCGTCACGTAACTCCAGGTCGGCGTGCCGCTTTGCGCCCAATACCAACCGGTAAACACGTGCGCGTAACCTTCAACGACGTCCTGATCGTAAGTTGGGACTGGTTGACCGTTGAGATCAAGTTGTTGCGAGCCATCCTGATTTAGTTTGTAGAGACCGATCGTGAACAATTGCATCAGCTCGCGCGCGTAATTTTCGTTCGGCTGTGTGTTGCGATGCGGATTCGGTTTGTCGTTGTGCACCATGTCGAGGTAATCGCCCATCCCTGGATTGAGCGTCACGTCGTCGATCAGCTGGCGAAAATTTCCGAACGCGTCTCGTGCGAGCACGTCCCAATAAGTCCCCATCGCTTCGGGATGTTCGTACATGCCGCTGCCGTTCGCGGAAATGACCATGATCTCGCTCAAGGCGAAAGCCACGCGTTGCCGAAGCTGGTCGTTGGCTTTGACGACGACGTACCACCACGCGTCTTGAAATTGCGGATATGACGCACCAGTTCCCGCCGGCAATTGCGAGACCAACGCGTCCGAGATCGCCAAGGTCGACATCGCGGGCGCTGCAAATTGTCGATCCAGAAAAGCGTTGAAGCCGAGTTGTTGGACTTGCGAAATCAGAGCTGTCGTCGGACCGAACGTCGATTGCGTCAGGAAACGCGCGGCATCGGCCTGACTCGGTGTTGGCGCAGGCGTGGGAGTCGGAGTCGGCGTTGGAGTCGGACTAACCGTCGGAGTAGGAGATGGCGGCGGTCTTCTTCTCTTCTTCGCGAACGCACTGTTACTCGGAACCGCGACGATGAGGATCGTGAACAGCAAGGCGCTGCTAAATTGGAAAACGCGCGATGTCGATCTTGTCATGCGCGGGCGTGCGACTTCACGCGGTCTGAGACTGCTCGGATTGATCACGGGTTACAAAAAATTTCTACTGCAAGCGACTTGGATGCGTCAGGAGAAGCGACGAGCGCGATTGGAGCAGGAAAATCGCGAATGTCATGCGCGTTTTGATAGCAACAATTGCACCAGCGGGAACACATTGTGTGACGCTGAATGTTTATTTCGAGCGCCAATGTTCAGGGCAATTCCAAATCGCGCGGCCGGATCAGTCGCGCAGAAGTTCTTCCGCCTGTGCGAGCGTTTCGCAGGTGAAAATCTGCGTGCCGCCGCGATAATGAAAGATCGACATGATCGCCATGCCGATGTCGCGATGCGGATTGGGAACGACGCGCACGACCATTGACGCGCCTTTCGCGTTACAGAGGTCCATCGCTTGTTCGACAAACGGCGCGCATGCAACGTCCATTTTTTCCAACTCAGTCAGATCGGCAAGTAATCGAAAGCCGCTTTCCAATTTCGCCAAACCGGCGCGGATGTCGTCGAGGCCTTTCTCAGACTCGGCCGCTGTGACGTTGCCGCTGTAGCGAATCACCAACAAACGTTTCGATGGGTCGACTTCGAACTTAATCACTCTTTCAATCGATTGTATTTTTTCAACAACTCACGCAGACGATCGTGCGAGAGCGCTTCGACGCGATGATTGTCGGCGCCGACCATTGTCTGGTTGTCGATCAACGCATTCACGACCGCTTCTTCGGTCGCCTGCACAACGCCGGCGAAAATCGGGTCCATCAAATCGTTCGGAACCGTTTCCACCGAATGCGCGACTTGATCGGGCGCCCATGAATTTTTGTTGGCGGTAGAGAACGCAACAAACAAATCTCCCGAGCCGTTTCCGGAAATTGTTCCGGTGCGCGCGAGCCCGATCGAAACGCGTCGCGCGAGCCGCTTCAATTGATTCGGCAACAGTGGCGCGTCGGTTGCGACCACAGCGATACACGAGCCGGTGTCTTCGCCGTAAACGGTGCCCGGAATTTCTTTGCCGACCGGAACTCCGGCGATCGTGAGCAGCGCGCGCCGACCAAAATTCGCCTGGAGAAAAACGCCAACCATAAAACTTTGCGCCGGTTTATCCTTTCCAACCTTGATGTCGATCTTGCGCGAAGCGGTTCCGCTGCCGCCTTTGAATTCGTAACAAATCATTCCGGTTCCGCCGCCGACGCTCCCCTCCTCGATCGCGCCACCGTGTGCGGAATCGAGCGCATGAAAAACGTCTTCAGGTTTTACATGAAAACCGTTCGTGTCGTTGAGAAACCCGTCCCACGTTTCCGCGACCAGCGGCAAGCTCCACCAATATCCGGTCGGATCTGCCGCGCCGTGTTTGATTCGCCATGCGATCACCGCATCGCGCGCAACGCCAACGCTGTGCGTGTTTGTGATTATGACCGGTCCTTCAAGAAAACCGCTCTCTTCAATCCAATGACTGCCCGTCATCTCGCCATTGCCATTCAAACTAAAAATGGCGGCGTAAACGGGATCGTTCAGTGAATCGTGACCGCGCGGAATGATGGCGGTCACGCCCGTGCGCACCGGTCCTTTGCCGACGACAAGTTTTCCTTCGCCGCTGATCAGCGTGGTGTAGCCAACTTCAACGCCGGCGACATCCGTGATGGCGTTCAACTGCCCGGGCGTGCCATCGAACGGAACGCCGAGATCGCGCGCGCGAACAATTTGTTTCGTCGATGTCGATCCTGGCTGCGGCGATTGCTGCGGCTGGCGCGCCGATGCGTCGAGCAAGAGCAGCAGCAAGAGTAAGAGCGGAAATGTCGATCTTTTCATCAGTCGTATTTTTTCATTTTCTTCCAAGCTTCTCGCAAATCGCCGGTAAATCCGCGGCACAGGAGAATATCGAAGTGCTCGTCGCGCCGCGAGTACGGATGTTCGGCGCGCCCGACTGCTTCGACACGTTGAAAATGTTTGCGATCGCCAATGCCGTCACTGCCGAGAACAATCACGATGCTGCCGTCATAGTCGCGCGCGCCCCAAAGCCAATAGCTTTGATGATTGCAAATGGATTTCGGCAAGCCGAGTGCGGGTCCGAAGAAATCGATCGCTCCCGCTTCGCCGTAATTGTTCGCAAAAATCGCGGCGCGCGTTTGTTCCTCCGGCGAAAGCGATTTGTAAACGCGGGCGGTTACTTCCGTCATTTCGCGCCAGCCAAATTCATCCGCGAAATATTGCGGCAGCGGCCCAGTCGGCTGGTTTTCGGCTTTCGGCGGCTCGAGACCGAGCTTTTTTTGATATGCGATGAATCCTTCCGGCGACAGAACCGGTGAAACCGTCGGCGCAAGAATGATTGTCGATCCAACGAGGGCAAGCGCGTACGCGACGCGACTCCATCGCCATCGCGCGCTCGTGATTTTTTCAAACGCGACCGCGCCAGCCGCGAAAAGCGCAGGATAAATTGACGCGAGATAATAATTTTTGCCGCGCAAAAGAATGAACGTTGCGAGCAAAACAACGTAAACGATTCCGAGAATCCGAAATCGGCCGAGAAGGAGCCAAATCAGTCCACCGAGCCAAAGCGGAAACAAAACCGGATTCAGGATTTGCACTTGATCGAGGACGAAAGCGATTGGACCGCGGACGACGTCGCGATGGCCTTGCCGAATGTTGTGCATGAGCTCGAGAAACGGCCAATCGTGCCGGACGAGCCAGATTAGGTTCGGCAGAAAGATTACAAACGCGATTACGGCGCCAATCCAGAATTGCTTCGTCAGCAGGAACCGGCGTTCGGGGGTCAGAATCATTCCGAGAACGACCGCAACGACGAAAAATGCGATGCCGTATTTCGTTTCCATTCCGACGCCAACCAAAATTCCAAACCAAATCCAGTAGCGCGGATCGTTGCGATTTATCGCGCGGACAATGCACCAAACGCAGCCGATCCAAATGAGCGGCTCGAACGCGTTCATGGTGAGCCAGTGATTCATCACCAGATAAATCGGGACGCAAATCACGGCGAGCGCGGCGAGAACTTGTGAAAATGCGCCGCCGCCAAGCTCGCGAGCGAGTTTGCCGGTCAGCCAAACAAGCACAGCGCCGGCGAGCGCGGGGAAAAAACGCAAGCCAGGCAACCAATCGCCAAACAAATGCCGCGCAATCCACGTGACGAGCGCGATTAGCGGCGGTTGATCGACATATCCCCAGTCGAGATGCTCGGCACAAGCGAGGTAATAAAGTTCGTCCCGAAAAATTCCATAACGGGCCGCCGTTAGAAGATGAAACAACAGTTTCGCGCCGGCGAGGTAAAGGACGAGCGCTTCGCCCGAGAGAAACCTCGATGTCGATCTTGCATTCAAGAGAGTTCGGATGCTTTTCTATTTTCGTCCGCGAGGCAACGCATTTAGAGTGACGCTGTGAGTTACGAAGTTTTCGCGCGCAAGTATCGCCCCCAGACCTTTGACGATCTCGTCGGCCAGGCGCATGTCTCGCGCACGCTCAAAAACGCGGTTGAGCAGAACCGGCTCGCTCACGCATACCTGTTCGTCGGATCGCGCGGGATTGGGAAAACTTCGACCGCGCGGATTTTGGCCAAAGCGCTGAATTGCGAAAAAGGGCCGACGATTCATCCCGATAATACGTGCGACAATTGTAAAGAGATCGCGGCCGGCAATTCGCTCGATGTTTTGGAGATCGACGGAGCGAGCAACAATGGCGTGGAGCAAGTGCGCGAGCTGCGGGACAACGTTCGCTACGCGCCATCGAAGTCGCGCTATAAAATCTACATCATTGACGAAGTGCACATGCTGACC
>DATBCV010000008.1:0-25492 GCA_036270275.1 Chthoniobacterales bacterium
CACCACGTGGCGCGCGACGGCTTCGCGTCCGGCGTAAGCGTAACGGCCGGCCAAATGCATTCCCGCGAGATAATCCTGGCCGATCTCCGATTTTTCTTCGACCACCGTCGGCGGCACATCCATACCGTCTTTGCCGCCGGCGGCTCTCAAAAAATGCGTCGCCGTTTTGTGACCCAGCCCACGCGATCCAAAATGCACGCCCACCCAAATCCGCTCCTGCTCGTCCGCGAAAAGATCGACATAATGATTCCCGCCGCCGACCGTGCCGAGCTGTTCGGCCGCGACCGCTTTTAAATCGCCGATCGGTTTTATTCGCCACGCCGGGTCGTCGAACAATTCGTGATCGATCCGCGTTTTGCTTTTGCGTCCGATGCCGAACGAGATGTCGCGCACGACGTCGTCCATGATCTTGTCGATCTTCGGCGCGATCTCGGTCCGCGTCGCGTCAGTGAGGATCGCCAAATTTCCGCAAGCGATGTCGAATCCCACGCCGCTCAGCGAAATTTTGTCTTTGTAAGCGACAACTCCGCCGATTGGTTGGGCGTATCCTTTATGACCATCCGCGCAAATCACGGCGCGTTCACCGCCAGCCGCGACGCAAGTTTCGATTTGCTTGATCGTCGCCTCGTCGTGCTGACCGAAGATTTTCGTCTTTGCGAGTTCTGTCACGATTCAATTTAGTTGTAAAAGTGGATCGCGCATTCTGGGTAACGCGCGCGTCTCGCGCGTTGGTTTCGGCGACTCGCCGAAACAATCTTTCGCCAAAGTGAAGACAAGTTCGCGAAAGCGAAACGCTTTCGCCAGCACGCGTGACGCGTGCGCTACCCAGATAATTTTTTCTTCGCTACGATTTTCCACTTATCTACGTCTGCCCTGGTGCGAACCGGCAACGTGATACGCACCGCTACGATCGAGTCGAAGACGACGTTGCGAAGGGGCAACTGCAAGACTGCGGCGAGACTCTTCTTCGTGGTGCGCGGAATATTTTTGTAAAGCAAACTCACGTGCGGATCGGCTGGAGGTTTTGCCCGCGATTTTGTCGCGCGTCCGAGCTCGCCCACCAGTTTCCGGAACGTCGGACTCGATTTGAAACGAATATAGAGTGTTTTGGTAAACTTCGGTGAAAACGCCACGCCGCGCGCGGCCAACCGAATCGGACGCGTGCGGAGTTGTTGCAGAACCCTCTTCGGAGATTCGCCGTCTTTGCTTGTCACGAAGAGCGTCAAATGCGGTTCAAAGTTTGGCGCCTTAAATCCTTTGCGCAAAATCCGGATAACGCTGCAAAACAAATCGCGCTCCGGTTTTGCCGGGAGCAGCCAGTAAACGGTGGCGGTCTTTCTCATACGCTGTAGCGGCGGTCTCTGAGCGCCGGAAATCTCCTTCCAGTCGGCGATCATAGATCGCCGCTACAGTAAATGTCGATCTTGCTACGCGGGAATAATTTGGCTCGCGTCCGTTGTTAGCGCAGATTGTCCAATGCACAAAGCGGTGAGCAGTCGCGTCGATTGGTCGGCCGTCCGCGAGGATTTTCCGATCCTGCGCGAGCGGATCAACGGCCATCCGCTGATTTATTTCGACAGCGCGGCCAGCTCGCAGAAGCCGACCGCGGTCCTCGATGCCGTCCGTCATTATTACGAACACGAGAACGCCAATGTGCATCGCGGTCTGCACGCGTTGAGCATGCGCGCGACCGAGCATTACGAAAAATCCCGGCAGCGCGTGGCGGATTTCATTGGCGCGAGAAGCGCGGACGAGATCGTGTTCACGCGCGGAACGACCGAAGGCATCAATCTCGTCGCGCAAGCGTGGGGCGGAAAATTTGTCAAGCAAGGCGACGTGATTCTGCTGACTGAGATGGAGCACCACAGCAATCTCGTGCCGTGGCAATTGCTCGCTGAAAAAATCGGCGCGCGTTTGCGTTTCATTCCCGTTAACGATGACGGCACTCTCAAGATCGACAACTTGGGCGCGCTGCTCACCGCGGAGGTGAAGATCTTCGCCTTCACCTACGTCTCGAATTCACTCGGAACGATCAATCCCGCGGCCGAGCTTTGTCGCAAAGCGAAAGAAGTCGGCGCAGTCACGCTGATCGACGCCGCGCAAGCGATCGGTCACATGCCGCTCAATGTTCAGGAGCTCGGCTGCGATTTTCTCGCTTTCTCCGGACACAAAATGTGCGCGCCCACGGGAATTGGCGCGCTTTACGGCCGCGCTGAAATTCTAGAGGCTACTCCGCCTTACCACGGCGGTGGCGAGATGATCGTGAGCGTCTCGCTCGAAAAAAGTTCTTACAAAGAACCGCCGCACCGGTTCGAAGCCGGCACGCCGAACATCGCCGGTGCGATCGGGCTCGGCGCCGCGATTGATTATTTGGAAGGAATCGGCCGCGAAGAAATTTTCAAGCACGATGTCGATCTTGCGATGTACGCGCTCGAGCGAATGATGAAGTTGCCGGGCCTGCGAATCATCGGGCCAATGAAAGCGCGCGCGGGCGTAATCAGTTTCGTCATGGACGCGGCGCATCCGCACGATCTTACGACATTCGCGGATCGTTACGGACTTGCGATGCGCGGCGGTCATCATTGCAATCAACCCCTCATGAAACGTTTTGGCTTGCCCGGCACGACGCGCGCCAGCTTTTATCTTTACAACACTCGTGAGGAAGTTGACCGCATGATCGACATCCTGGAAAAGGCGGTCGCGTTTTTCAAATGAACACCGAGTTCGGCGATCTCGAAGAACTTTATCAGGAAGTGATCCTGGACCACTCGCGTCGTCCGCGAAATTTTGGCGAGCTGCCGGACGCGTCGGTCAAAGTGCACGGCGACAATCCTTCCTGCGGTGACGAGATTCATCTCGCGGTGAAGTTCGATGGGAACGGCGGACTCGAAGCGATCAAGTTCAGCGGGCACGGTTGCGCGATCAGTCAGGCGTCGGCGTCGCTGATGACAATCAAGTTGAAAGGGAAAAGTCGCGCCGATGTCGAACAAATGTTGCGCGCGTTTCATGATTTGGTGACGAGCGGGGAAAATAACGCGTCGATAAATCTCGGCGATCTTCAAGTCATGCGCGGCGTGCGGAAATTTCCGCAGCGCGTGAAGTGCGCGATGCTGCCGTGGCGCGCCGTCGAACAAGCGTTGCGCCAAAGCAAAGGGGAAGCGAGCGTTTCCACCGAAGAGCCGGAATTCGGTTGATTGTCGATCTTGGCGCCATGCCGACAAACGTTCTCGGAACCGAATTGAAATGTTGTTGTCGTGATCCGGTGACTGGATTTTATCGCGACGGTTATTGCCGGACCGGTCCCGAAGACGTGGGACTGCACACCGTCTGCGTGAAAATGAGGCGCGAGTTTCTCGATTTTTCCGTGCTCGATGGGAATGATCTGATCACGCCAGTGCCGGAGTGGGGATTCCCCGGACTCAAGCCCGGCGACAAATGGTGCGTTTGCGTGACGCGCTGGAAATCCGCGCTTGAACACAACCGCGCCGCGCCGGTGGACCTCGAAGCCACGCACGCCTCCGCGCTGGAGTTTGTTTCGCTCGAAGACCTGAAAGCGAACGCGATTTAAAGGACTTCTGTAGGGGAAGCAGCTTGCTTCCCTTTTTTGGGCGTGACGCTAGCAGCGTCCCCCAGAAAGTTTGGCGCCGCGGACTTGGCCTGAAAGCAGCTTTGGAGCGGAGGCGTGCTTCGTATTTCCCTGGCAGTTATTGCTGTTTCGCTGACGCTCATTGCCCCAGCGGGCGCGCAATCATGGCGTAAACACGAAACAGTTTACGCTTCTCAAGTCAGCGAGACCGGCGTCCCGCTCCAGCCGTTTTCATTTAGTCGACCGGCGCAACAGGCGCGGGCCATTCAAGTCGCGTATTACACCTCGCCGCATCTTCGCCCTACTGCACCAATTCAACGCGACGACGACGACTCCGATTCAAGATCGACATTAGACGTGGGCGGTTCACATCCGATGGTCCCTGGAAATCGCGCGATCATCCGAAATGGAATTGCTTACGCGCCATCAAACGCGCCCGATTCGGTGAAGCACGCCATCTGGGCGGTGAATTCAATCTGTGGCCGGCCGTATGTCTGGGGCGGGGGACACGGCTCATTCCACGATTACGGTTACGATTGTTCGGGAACGGTTTCTTACGCGCTCCATTACGCGGGCATGCTCAACTCGCCAATTCCCTCGAGCGATTTTCTTCGTTACGGCGAACGCGGCCACGGACGTTGGGTCACGATTTATTCCCGGCACGGTCACGTTTTCGCGATGATCGCGGGACTTCGGCTCGACACGACGGATCTCCGTTACGGGAGCGATGTCGGCCCGCGCTGGCATGTTGATGGGCGCAGTGCCCGCGGATTTGAAGCGCGGCATCCTGCCAAGTTGTAAAGCAAGCGGTTCGCAGCCAACATAACGGCAACTTGAAACTGCCGTTCAGTTTTTTCCTCGCGCTGCGTTATCTCAAACCGAAACGCACGTTTCTCTCGATCATCACGCTGATCTCGATCATCGGCGTCACCCTTGGTGTCACTGTTTTGATTCTTGTGATCGCAGTCATGACCGGGTTCGATCGCGAATTGCGGCAAAAGATCATCGACTTCGACGCGCACATTCTCGTGAAAAGCGAAGATGTGATGCGCGACTGGCGTGAGCTGCAGCACAAGATCGACAACACGCCGCACGTCGTCGCGACCGCGCCGTTTGTTCAAGGCCCGGTGATTGTCGAATTTCAAAACGTGCGACTGGCGCCGGTGGTCCGCGGGATCGATCCCGCCCAGGAGGAAAAAGTCATTCCGCTGCAGAAGTTCATCAAGGCCGGCAAACTCGATCTCGATGGCGAATCAACCGTGCTCGGCAGCGATCTCGCGCGCATTTTGCGGATCAACGTCGGCGACAAACTGACCGTTTATTCGCCGGGAAATCTCGGTCAGATCCTCGACGGCATTAAGAAGCTCGAGAACGCGCAGGGAGATCAAGAGAAAGCGGCCATCGCTGCGCTGCGCGACGTGGTTTTGCCGAAGGAGCTCACCGTCACCGGAATTTTCGAGACCGGCCGCTACCAATACGATTCCGAATTTCTGCTCGTGCCTATTTACATCGGCCAGGAACTTTACAATCTCGGCGACACACTTCACGGCATCACCATTCGCACAGACGATCCTTACGCCGCGGATATCGTGAAGAGATCGATCGAGCATTTCATCGAGCCGCCCGTGTTCGCGCAAACCTGGACCGAGATGAATCACCAATTTTTCGAAGCAGTCCGGCTCGAGCGCAACGTCATGTTCTTTTTACTCTTCTTCATCGTCGTTGTCGCGGCGTTCGGAATCATGAGCACGCTCATCACGGTGACGGTGCAGAAACGGCGCGAGATCGGAATCGTGAAAGCGCTCGGCGCGAACATTTCGCAGATCATTTGGGTTTTTCTGGGGCAAGGCACGGTCGTCGGTCTTTTTGGAACGCTCACCGGACTTGCGCTCGGCATGACTCTGATTCGTTATCGCAACGAGTTCAGTCACTGGCTCGCCAGCACCTTGCACATCGAAATTTTTCCACGCGAAGTTTACCAATTCTCCGAAATCCCGGCGCAAGTTGTGCCGCAGGACGTAGCGATCATTTGCATCAGCGCATTTTTAATTTGCTCGGTTGCGGCATTGATCCCTGCGTACTTCGCGGCGCGCTTGGACCCAGTGAAAGCACTGCGTTACGAGTAATGTTGTTCGCACGCGCATGCGGCTGAGGACCGCCGCCCCCTACAGCCTCGTCTTAAATTCGGCCCTTCACTCGGCTGACGAAAACGTCGACCGCGCGAAAGGCGTAGGCGTATGCGCCCGTCCATTCGCTCGCGCGTGGTCCCGCGATGTTGAGAATGTCGATGTCGTGATCAATCACGAACGCGACCATCAACGTGGCCGCGTCTTCCGGTGAATATTTCGCCGCATCGATCAATCGGTGCGGTTGTCGATCTTGAATGCAGCAGCCGACGGTGTAAGCGGTTCCGCCGCTCAGCTCGTGAAAATAAATCACGATTGTTCCATCCGAGTCGCGCACGTTCTGCTCGGTGCGCGCTTCGTTGTCGCCCTTCTTCAATTCTTTCAACGGATACTTGTCCGGAATTTTTCCGTCCTCGTCCGTGCGATCCGCCGGACACCAGCCGCCGCATTTGATGTGGTGCTTCAACGCGACATCGAGCGCCGCGCGATCCACCCCAGTTTGTCCACCGGAAATAATTTTCATTCAGTTCACCACAGAAGTCGCGGGATGCGCAGAGGAGAGTTTCTATCCACAGATTTCGCAGATTAACACAGATTTCTCAGAGTCTGGTTCTGCTCAATCTGCGAAAATCTGCGCAATCTGTGGATATTTAATCGCCGGTCGGAACAATGTCGGCCCGTTCCACCATAAGAATTACGCAACGTTCTGGCGCGCGCGTCCGATGGCGCACGCGGCGTGGGACAACAAAACCCTGGCGCGGCGCGAGCTCGACTGTTTTGTCTTCGAGATCGATCAGGAATTTTCCATCGAGCACAAAAAAGAATTCATCGATGTCGTTGTGCTCGTGCCAATGATATTCGCCTTCGAGCACGCCGAGCCGCACCACCGCATCGTTCACCTGGCAAAGCGTCTGGTTGTACCATTTGTCTTTGCACGCAGCGGCCAGCTTCTCCACGTCGATCAACTCGAGCGGCCCATGCAAAATGTTGAGATAAGTTTTGTAGGGAAAATCTTCAGGATTCTTCGCGGCCATGATATCGATCTTACCTCTAGTGGCAGGCGTGTCGCCTGCATTTTTGCCCTCTCGACTGACACGGCCGCCTCTACAGACTCGATTACTCTTCGCCGTCGAGATAGTCTGTCTCGTTGCCTTTAATCACGACGCGATCCGCCGCGGAGGTCTTATTCGCTTTCCATTTCCCGCTGTCCGGATAGTAGCCGGATTCGCCGATCGGATTGTCCGCGACCACGTAGTAGATAAGATCGACATCGCCGGAATTTTGAATTTGGTGCGGCTCGTTCGGCCCGAAAATGAACGCGTCGCCTTCCGCGACTTCAGTCGTCCCATCCTGGTAACGAACAGTGCCCTTGCCGCTCACGATCAAATAGAATTCCCACTGCGCCGAGTGCGCGTGATACGGAAAATTAAATTTTCGCGGCGGCACGCGGTTCACTTCCAAATCGAACGGATGGCGTTTCGATAAATCGAGCGACGCCGGTTCGCGACCGAGCGCTTCCGAAATTCCCTTGAACGCGACCGCAAACTTTCCCTTCGGCGATTGCCACGGATCCTCCTTGATCTCGCTAAGGTTAACTTTTTTCATATTCGGGTAGGGGCCGTTGCCCCCAACGGCCCGCGGGCGATTGAGGTCAATCGCCCACCAATTACTCTTCTCCTTCGAAGTAATCGATCTCGGGTCCCTTCACGATGAATTCTTCCGTGCAATCCTTCGTTACCGCCCAATGGCCGCTGTCCGGGTAATAACATGAGTCGCCGGTTTTTCCGCCAGTGCGCGGATTGTCCGCGATCACATAATAAACAAAATCTTCGTCGCCCGAATTGCTGAGCTGGTGCGCTTCGCCCGGTTGAAACATGAACGCGTCGCCCGGTCCGACGATTGTCGATCCTTTTTCGTCACGAACACTTCCTCGTCCGGAAACAATCAGATAGAGCTCCGTCTCAGCCGCGTGCGCGTGATACGGGCAATATATTTTTCCTTTCGGAACCCGAATCAGCGCGACATCAAACGGATGCCGCTTCATTAGATCGAGTGACGCCGGCTCCCGCCCCAGCGCGACCGATATGTTTTTCGAGAACCGATGAAACTTCCCCTTCGGCGACAGCCGCTCCGCCTCCGGAACATCCTTCAAATTCACTTTGTGCATCTGCCTCAAAGTTTGTATTCAGCTTTAATTACTTCAAAAAGCCATTCTCGCTCAATTTCAGTAAGGCCTTTACCGATATCGATTCTTTCGTTCGCGTGATCCAGCGTAAGGCGATTTCCATCGTCGGTATCGCGCAATCTCAGCGTGGGGATTTCTTTTCGAGTAAATTCAATTTGCTTCCGCTTTTCAAACATTCTCTTCCAGTAATCCTTTTGTCCGCGCCAATAGCCAAAGAAAATCGGCGGCGGTTGAATTCCCGAGTCATAAACGAGGTTGGGTTTTGCGAGTCCTAATCTCTCTGGGACGACTGGTCGTAAAAAACGGTACAAACACCAAATGGCCCATGCACCTCCGACGCTCCAAGCGATTAACCAAAACACTAAAAAAGCCTCGGGTCCCTTCGTGCCACGTAGAATCTGATGAAATGCCGCAACCCATCCGAATGCCCAACCGCCGAGCCAGCACAGGAGAAAAAGTGAAACCGCAAAGCGCGCGAACCCACGACGCTCAGCAGGTAGGGTGAGCAGCGTAAAACTATTTCGGTCAGTCGTTACGTCGATCTTTGACTCAGCGGGAGGCTTTATAGCGTCCATTTCTTCGGCAGCTTTTGTTTCAGTTCTTCGACCGGCGCGAAGAGGTCGCCCATTTTTTTTACGCGCTCGACGGTTTTCTCGCAGCGGAACTTGAGCAGATCGGCTTTTTTCTTTTTCAAACAGTTGGCGACTTCATCCCACGTCACCGGTGTGGAAACGGTCGGTTCTTCTTTGGCGCGCAAGCTGTAAACGCAGATTGTCGTTTTGTGTTCGTCGTTCTGGCTCCAATCGACGAACACTTTATTTTTTCGCAGCGCCTTCGACATGTTCGAGGTGACCTTGTCGGGATGTTCGCGTTCGAGAAATTGCGCGAGCGCGCGAGATAGATCTTTGGTTTGGTCGAACGTGGCGAGCGTATTCAACGGGACGTAAACCTGCAATCCTTTCGAGCCGCTCGTCTTGGCCCACGATTTCAATTTCATTTTGCCTAACAAATCGCGCAGCCAAAGCCCAACCTGGCAGCATTGAACAATGTTCGCCGGCGCGCCGGGATCGAGATCGAACACCATCATCGTCGGACGGGCGACGTCCTTCTTTTTCGCGAGCGAGGTGTGCAGTTCGAGATCGGCCAGATTGGCGGCCCAGACCAACGTCGGCAAATCCTGCGCGAGACAATAATCCATCATCCGATTGTTTCCTTCGCTCCAAACTTTCGCCGTCTTCACCCATTTCGGGCGATGGACCGGACAATTCTTTTCGTAAAAAAATGCCGCGTCCACGCCGTTGGGATAACGCTTCATCGTCAACGGTCGGTCCTGGAGATGCGGCAAAAGCACCGGCGCGATCTTGATGTAGTAATCGATGACCTGGCCTTTGGTGAATCCGACTTTCGGATAAAGCACCTTGTCCAGGTTCGAGACCGAAAGTTTTTTTCCTTCAACAACGAGCTCGGCTTTTTGCGACATCAGTTGGAATCTCGCACAACGTCCACAACGGACACAACGTTTCCAGAGTTTAATCGCTGCGGCCTTGGTGAACCGTTGTGCCCTTGGCGCGAAACTTCTACGCGAAGAATCTTTCGGGCGAGAGCATGGGCTGCGGTTTGCAAATGCGCCCGACGCAATGTTCCCAGCTTTCGTGGCCGCTGAGAATGTCGATCTCGACGCGCAAAAAATAAATCGGCACCTTCACTTCGCCTTCGGGCAAACGCGGCATCCGCACCGAGTCTTTTTCCGTCGTCACGATCATCGCCAGGTCGCGCCGGATGCAGCGATTTATGAATCCGCGCAGCTCGGCCTCGGTGTAGTAGTGATGATCGATGAAGTGCAGAGCCAGGTTCACATTTGCGCCGAGATTCTTCAGCGCGCCTTCAAAGCTATCCGGCGCGGCGATTCCGCAGATCGAACCGACAAACGCGCCGCGGAGCCGATCGAGCGGCAATTGTTCGTTGTCGTAAATATTTTGTAAATAGAGTGGGCGATGCGCGCACTCGATGATTTCGGCGGTGCGATTGTAGCGGCGAATGCGCTCGATCAATTGTTCGTTCGACTGGCCGGTGTTCTTGGTAATAAAAATGTAACTCGCGCGCCGCAAATTCCGCGGCGGCTCGCGCAAAGTTCCGCGCGGCAGAAGAAATTCGTTCCCAAAAGGTTGTTGTCGATCTACGAGCACAATATCGAGCCGGTGTTTGAGATGGAGATATTGTAAACCGTCATCGAGAAGGAGCGTGTCCACTTTCCAGTTGTCGATGGCGTAGCGCCCGCTCTTCACGCGATCTTTGTCCACGAGCACGATCACGTCTTTCAAATTGTGCGCGAGCATGTAGGGCTCATCGCCAGCGGTCACTGAATCGAGCAGGACGCGTTCGCCATCCGAAACCACGCGCGGAGGATCGACATCTTTATTCGCGAATCGATCGAGCCAACTGCGCTTTGACGGTTTCGGCTGACTTTTGTAGCCGCGACTTAGAATCGCGACGCGTCGGCCGCCGTTTTGCAACGCGCGCGCGAACTTTTCCACGACTGGCGTTTTGCCGGTCCCGCCGACCGTCAGATTTCCAATGCTGATGACGAGACAACCGAGCGTGCGTTCGCGAAGAATGCGCTTTCGATAAAGATAGAGCCGCAACTGTACGATGCGCTCATAAATAAACGAAAGTGCGTAGAGCACCGCGCGCAGAAGCGCCGCGCGAAATCCGCGACGCCGGCCAAGCACGACGTCGATGCCAAATTGTTCGAGATTTTCGAGGGTCCTTCCCATTTCAGATTTTCGATTTTCGATTTTGGATTTGGACTCCGTGATTATCAGCAGTTGTGATCACGATCTCGCACTTTGATGTTGCGGCACGTTTCATTGCGGCGGCGACTCGTTGCGAATTGCGTAAGGTTACCGCGCAGATTGTCGATCCTGAGCCGCTCAAAAACGCTCCGAGCGCGCCGGCTTTTTGAGACGCCGCGATGACGCGCGGCAGAAACGGGATCAATCGCGCCCGAAACGGCTGATGAAGATGATCGACAAACGCGCAGCGAAGTTTCTCGTAATCCGTGGAGGCGAACGCAGCGGTGATCGCGCAAGCGTTGCCAGTGCTTTCAACTGCGGCGATGCGCGAAATCTTTTTCGGTAAAATTTTTCGCGCCGCAGTCGTGCGAATTTCGAAGTCGGGAATCAAGAGAACAAATTTTAAGCGCGACGCGACATCGAAGCGCTGAAAATTTTCGCCGCGGGCAACAGTAAATCCGCCGAACGATGCCGGCGCGGCGTTGTCGGGATGTTCTTCAAGCTCCGCGCATAAGTGAAAGATCGACAATCGATCAAGCGGCCGGCCGCTAAGTTCATTCAACCCGTGCAGAATTCCCAGCCGGATCGTGGCGCTGCTGCCGAGCCCGCGACAGCGCGGAATTTTTTCTTTTGCCGAACATGCGAACGCAAACGGTTGGCGTTTGGTTCGCTTGAAAAACAAATCGGCGGCTTGCGCTACGATTTTTTCCTGCTTTTCGCGCGCTTCGACGCGGCGGAGCGTGACCGAATTATAAATCCGGAGTGCGACTCCCAGACAATCAAACCCAGGGCCGAGATTGGAAGTGCTGGCCGGAATGCGGATGGTGACTTGTTGCCTCATCGCCAATGTGTAGGTAGGGGCGATTGCCCTCAATCGCCCGCGGGCCGTTGTCGGCAACGGCCCCTACCTATTCGACAAAACTAGCGGATGAACAAGAACGAATGGATAGATCGACAATTGCTCGACGCGTTTGAAGCAGAAGGCACAAACGCCCATCGCCTTTGCACGATCGACAATGGCTGGGCCGAACGTTTCGGCGACGACGTGCTGATCTCATTTCGAGCGGAGTCCGCACGCGATCGTTTACTGAACGAGTTGAACGAATGGAGCAAAGGGGTCGACTTCAGCTTCAATCGCGTGTTCGGGCGCTTTCTTCCGAAGAAAAACGAAGAACGCGAAACGCCGAAGCTGCTTTTTGGAAATGAAAGTGAGAGCCTGCAAACCATCGCGACAGAAAATCACTTGAAGTTCGGAATCGATTTCAGCGCTGGTTATTCCGTCGGACTGTTTGTCGATCAACGCGAGAACCGGCGATTTGTTATGCAGACGAAACCGCGACGGATGCTGAATTGTTTCGCTTACACCTGCGCGTTTTCCGTCGCGGCTGCTTCGGTGGGCGCGAAAACCGTGAATGTCGATCTTTCCAAGAAATCGCTGGAGCGCGGCCGGCAGAATTTTGGGCTGAACGATTTTTCGACAGACGGCCATCAATTCATCGCGGATGATGTTCGCCCCGTCTTGCGCCGGCTTGCGCGACGCGGAGAAAAATTCGACACAATCATTCTCGATCCGCCCACGTTTTCGCGCACGAAAGGCGGCGCGGCATTTCACGTCGAGAAAGATTTCGAAGACTTGATCGCGCGCGCGTTGGAAATCGCCGGCCGCGATGGACGACTTCTTCTTTCGACGAATTGCGAGACGTTGAAGGAGGCGGCCTTGGAACGCATGGCGCGTTACGCATTGAAAATTGCGCGGCGGACCGGCGCGTTTCATCGCCAGCCCTTGCCGATGGAATTTCCGGCGGGGACTACGGCCAGCACTATTTGGCTGACTTTGCATTGACCAACGCGCCCTCGCGGACAATCGTTACCGAATGGAACCACGGGCAAATCAAGACCTGGCCGAGCGCGGCCTTCGTTACACACGCGAACATTTCGACGAACTGCTGAGCGAAACCGAAACTTACGTGCGCAAAAATCCGGTGCAGTCGATCGCCTACGCGGTTTTGGCGGGATTTGTTTTGAATCGACTCGGCATTGGCCGGATTCTCGGCGGCGTCACGCGCATCGTGCTCTTCGCGCTCAAACCGGCGATTTTAGTTTACGGCGCGACGAAGCTCTACGAAGCGGCGCAGGACGAAGAAACCAAGTAGCGGCGGTTCAGCAACCGACAACGGCGATTGCGGTCAATCGCCTCTACTCGTCGAGAGTGAAGCCGACTTTGAGCGTCACCTGCCAGTGCGCGATGTCTCCCTCATCGAGATAACCGCGCGTCTCCGAAATTTCGAACCAGCGCATGTTCCGAATGGTTTTCTTCGCACGGGTGAGCGCGTTTTTCACCGCCTCCTCGATTCCATTCGGAGACGAACCGACCAACTCGATCTTTTTATAAATATGATCTGCCATAGATTCATCATTCGATTGCGAGCGTTGTAATACAAACGAAAACCATCACGAAGCAGATGAAGGTCACGAAGATTCCTCTCAATTTTACTTCGTGTCCTTCGTGATCTTCGTGGTGACAAGTTTGTGTTGAGCAGCTTGCAATGCCTCGTTAGCGTTCTTTTCGCCTGATGAAGATCGACAATGCCGCCAGTCCGGCTCGGACCAATATTGAATCGCATTTGAAGGAGACGCGCGTTTTCAAGCCTGCGAAGGAATTTGCGCAGAAGGCGCGGATCAAATCGCTTCAGCAATATCGGCGCATGTATCGCGAGTCGATTAGATCGCCCGAAAAATTTTGGGCGCGGGAGGCGAGCGAACTCGTGTGGCAAAAGCGTTGGCGCAAAGTTTTGGAATGGAAGCCGCCGTTCGCGAAATGGTTCATCGGCGGAAAACTGAATCTTTCCGAGAACTGTCTGGATCGACATCTCGGCACGCATCGTCGCAATAAAGCCGCGATAATTTGGGAAGGGGAGCCGGGCGAGAAGCGCACGATCACGTATCAGCAATTGCACCGCGAGGTTTGCCGCTTCGCGAATGTGTTGAAGCGAAACAAAATCGCAAAAGGGGATCGCGTCATCATTTACATGCCGACTTGTCCCGAAGTGGCGGTCGCAATGCTTGCTTGCGCGCGCATCGGCGCGGTTCACTCCGTCGTGTTCGGCGGATTCAGCGCGGATTCCATTCGGGATCGAATCGCGGACAGCGGCGCGATCGCCGTGATTACGGCGGACGGAAGTTATCGGCGTGGCGGAATCGTTCCTTTGAAGAAAAATGTCGATGATGCGTTGCGCGGGGGAACATCGATCAAACGCGTCATCGTTTTCCAACGCGCGCACAATGAAATCCACATGGAAGAGGGTCGCGACGTCTGGTGGCATCGCGAGTTGGAATACGTGAATGACGATTGCCCGCCGACGCACTTCGATAGCGAACATCCGCTTTACATTCTTTACACGAGCGGCTCGACCGGAAAGCCGAAAGGGATTTTGCACACGACCGGCGGTTACCTCGTCGGAATTTATTGCACGACCAAATACGTCTTCGATCTGCGCGACGACGATATTTACTGGTGCACGGCGGATGTCGGTTGGGTGACCGGGCACAGTTACGTCGTTTACGGTCCGCTCGCGAACGGTGCGACCACATTCATGTACGAAGGCGCGCCGAACTGGCCGGAGCCTGACCGGTTTTGGCGGATCATCGAAGAAAACAAGATCGACATCCTCTACACCGCGCCGACGGCGATTCGCGCGTTTATTCGCTGGGGCGACGAATGGGTGAAGAAGCACGACCTGTCTTCGCTGCGATTGCTTGGCACAGTTGGCGAGCCGATTAATCCCGAAGCGTGGATGTGGTATCACAAAACGATCGGCGGCGGACGTTGCCCGATCGTCGACACATGGTGGCAAACCGAGACCGGTGCGATCATGATTACGCCGTTGCCGGGCGCGATCCCGACAAAACCAGGAAGCGCGACGCTGCCTTTCTTCGGTGTCGATCCGGCGGTGGTCGATGAAAAGGGCAACGAAGTCGGCGCGAACGTCGGCGGGAAATTAATTATTCGCCGCCCGTGGCCGTCGATGCTGCGCACGATCTACGGCGACAAGGAGCGCTACAAAAAACAATATTGGAGCGAATATCCCGGGAATTATTTGACCGGCGACGGCGCGCGCCGTGATCAGGACGGCTATTTTTGGATCGTTGGACGAATCGATGACGTGCTCAACGTCGCGGGGCATCGGCTCGGCACATCGGAAATCGAGAGCGCGCTGGTCAGTCACTCAAAGGTCGCGGAAGCGGCGGTGGTCGGCCGGCCGGACGAATTGAAAGGGCAGGGCGTGGTCGCTTTCGTCACGGTGAAGACCGGAGTTGAAGCGACGAATGATTTGAAACGAGAATTGCGCGAGCACGTCGGCATTCACATCGGTTCCATCGCGAAACCTGACGAAGTGCGATTTGCCGAAACGCTGCCGAAAACGCGCAGCGGAAAAATCATGCGCCGATTGCTGAAAGAGATCGCGAGTGGCGCGAAGGTGAGCGGGGACACAACGACGCTGGAAGATTTCAGCGTGCTCGCGAAATTGGCCGGGCCGGAGGAATAAATGAGTTTCATTCGCACAGGCTTGCGGGAAATCGGCCTGAAGATTCGCCGGCAACGCACGCGCATGCTTTTGCGCCACGAACGGCGGTTGCTGCAAAAAAGCGAAATCGCGCTTGGCCGGGAAGGCACTTCGCAGGCCGCGAATTTTCCCGAGCTGCGAAACGAAATAGTCGCGCTGAAAAAACTCGAGCAGGAACAGAAGGAAGTCGCGTTGCGCATCGCGCAGATCGAGGAGGGGATCAAGAAAATCGAGGAACAACGCTCCGTGAATGCGAGGGAACAAGCGGAGGCGATGGTAAAATTGGAGGCAGAAAAGAAACCGATCCTGCAACGCCGCAATGACGCGAAGAACGCGGCCGACCTTTCCGATCGCGAAGTGGACGCGGTCGAACGCCGGATTCGCGACAACGACGCCGCGGATCAGGAATTGTTGAGAAAGCTGTCCGAGCTTCAGGCGCAAACTCCGCCGCCCGCGGATTTGGATGCGCAGACGGCGACGATCAGTGCGCGTCGCGCGCGTTTGCCGGACGAACGCGCGGAACTTGTGCGCGCGCGCCTCGGCACGTGCGACGCGGCGCGAATCGTGAAGGAAAAACTCGTAGCGGCGGAGGAAGAGTTGTCCGCGATCGAGAAAAACATCGCGAAAGTGCGCGGCGATTACGAAGCGCGCGACAAAGGCTTTGCCGAAAATATTCGCGCGCAACAGGACGCAGTTCGCGAAGCGAAACAGCATCATCAAGTTGTCGAAGAGCGAAAAAATCCAGCGTATCTGAACATTGGCCGTCATTTGGCGACGCAAGGAATCGCCCCGCCAAACGCTCCGCACCTCCTCGAGACTGTGCGCAAACATCGCGGTGCCTTAGATCGACATCAGCAACAAAACGAGGAGCTCGCCCGTCTTTCCGCGGGCATCGACAAGCAGGAGCTGCGTCAATTTTATTTCAGCGTCGTCTCAGTCATCGCGCTGCTTGCGATTATTTTGCCGCTTGTCGCCAAATCGCCGCGCAAACGCGAGTGGCTCCCGCAACAAACCGAAGCGATCTTGTCCATCAACATCGATCAGTTCGATCGCGACGATTTGCCGAAGCGCTGGCGCAAAGAGCAGCCCGATGTCTGGCAAAACGTTTGGAACGGATTGATCGGTCCGGCCGCGCGCGTGCCGGCATTAAATCTTTCCCGCGACACTCTCCGAATCACGCGCGCGACGACCAGCTCGGAAAACGGCACGGTGCGCGAATTCATCCTCATCGAAAATCGCAACGACGTTTCGCCCGTCATTCACGCGGTGCAGACGGACAAGGAATTTCACCGGCGAACGTTGAGCGGGTTGGCGGTTTGGGAAAAACCGGACCTCGCGATCGCGCGGGTGGGTCCGAGCACGCTCGCGGTTGGAACGTCCAGCGAAGTGGATGAGCTCGTGCGCGTTCGTCTCGGTATCGATGTCGATCTTAAGATCACCGGACAACTTTTCGATCGCTTCCAAGCGCTCGATCAGGAGAGCGCGCTGCGTTTGATTTCGCGCGAGCCCACCGAGCTGCCGCGAATGTTTCATCCAATCTTCGCGCCCGAGTTGCTGGAGCAGGCGCAGTTGCTCGGCATCGCCGTGACGCTGCAAAATCCGGTCAAGGCACGGTTGTTCATGAAAATGAAAACGCCGGAAGCGGCGTCCGAGTTCGCGCGGAATTTGCATAACGAACCGCAACGATGGCTGCGTCTCCAGGATTCCAATTTGATGCTCTACGCGCAGCCGCCGGAAATTAGCCGGCAAACTTCCACTCTGGAATTGCGTTTCAATATCCCGGACGACACCGCGCGCCTTCTTCTGCAGCGCATCGCCAAGACCGACACAACTCCAACTGTTGCCGGCGATTGATCGTCGCTGCTATTTGGGCCATAATTGCCGCCCGATGTTTCGACCTTTGCGTTCCGTAATTATTTTGTGCAGTGCGATGTCGATCTTGCCGATCGCTCGCGCCGAAAATCCCGAGCTCGTGGATATTTCGAAAGTCGATCCGACGATCGTTATCGATTTGCGTTACGCGACCGAGCACAACGTCACCGGACATGCGCTTTATCCGCGAGACATGCGGGCGCTGATTTTGCCGAGCGTCGCGCAACAACTCGCCGGCGCGAACGCTTATCTGAAACAATATCGCTATCGCCTGAAAATTTGGGACGCCTACCGGCCGAAAAAAGCGCAGGAGCTGTTGTGGAAATATGCGGGCAAAGGCGAATATGTCGCCAATCCCGAGAAAGGATTCGGCTCGATGCATTGCTACGGTGTTTCGGTGGATGCAACGCTGGTCGATGATTGGAGCCAGGACGCAGCGATGCCGACGAAATTCGACGAATTCACGCCGCAAGCGATGATGGGTTACGCCGGCCGCGATCCATTGGTGAAGCAGCACTTGAATCTTTTGCAGAAAGCGATGGCGCATAACAATTTTTACGGCCTGCGCGTGGAGTGGTGGCATTTCACCACCGCGGACTGGAAAAAATATGTGCCGTGGTGGGAAGACAAACAGATGTCGCAGTCGAGCGACACGCCGCCGCCAAAAAGTTGAAGCGTGCTCGCGCCTGACGATTCATGATCGACGCGATCCTGCGCGATTTGCGGCAGCCGGAATACATTCATGTGCTGATCAATCCGCTGCCGGTGTACGGATTGGCAATGGGACTCATCGCGATGATCGTCGCGTTCTTTCTCAAAAGCCGGCCGGCTCAAATCGTGGCGCTGATCATTGTTCTCATTTGCGCCGCATCGGCGTGGCCGGTTTATGAACTTGGCGAGCAAGCCAAGGATCGCGTTCTCTCAATGGAAAACGAAGTCGGCGGCGCGTGGCTTCAGGAACACGAAGACCGCGCGGAGGATTGCATTTGGTTTTTCTATGCACTCGCCGCGCTCAGCGCTGTCGCATTGATCGCACCGTTCAAATGGCCGCGATCCGCGACGCCGCTTTGCGTCGCGGTAATTTTGTTGAGCGCGATCACGCTTGGTTTTGGCGGCTACATCGCTTATGCCGGGGGCAAAATCCGGCACCGTGAATTTCGCAACGTCCCTCCGCCCGCAAAGAAATCTCCGGAACGATCGTAAGATCGACAATCAGCGAAAAGTTGTGACTACGGATCTCGAGCGCGCCGAGCAAAGTGTCGAAACGCGCAGCGAGTCGCTCAAGAAACCGCTCGGCCTTTTCGATCTCGTTCTCACGCAAATCTTGTTCGTGGTCGGTTCCACCTGGGTTGGAGCGGCCGCGAAACTGGGGAGCGCGCATTTGTTCTTTTGGCTGCTCGCGATCCTGCTCTTCTACATTCCGCAGGCCGCGGTCGTCATTTACTTGAGCAAACGCATGCCGCTCGAAGGCGGCATTTATCAATGGTCGAAACTCGGCTTCAACGAGTTCGCCGGGTTCATTGTGGCGTGGAATCTCTGGCTGCTTTCGATCACCGTCATTGCGTTGGGCGGAATGTTTACGACCACGAACATTTCCTACGCCCTTGGTCCTAACTTCGCCTGGATGCCGGAAAATAAATGGTGCGTCTTGCTCATCAGCGCCGCGCTCGTGGGCGGTCTCGGCTGGGCCTGCGTCCGCGGATTGTCGTTAGGGAAATGGCTGCACAATGTCGGCGCGTTTGCCATGCTCATCGTTTACGGCGCGCTGATTTGTTTGCCCTTGCTCGGGCTCGCGCGTGGCGATTTGAAAAGTTACCACCCGCTTCAGCTCGCGCTCCCCACGATGTCGATCTTTTATTGCTTCAATATTTTCAGCAAGCTTTCCATCGGCGCGCTCGCCGGGTTTGAGTACGTCGCGATTCTCGCTGGCGAAACACGGTCGCCGGCGCGCGACATCGGGCGCTCGGTATTGATCGCATCGCCGATCATTGCGTTGATGTTCATCCTTGGAACAAGTTCCGTTCTCGCCTACGTCGGCAATAATCCCATCGATCTCATCGGCCCGGTCCCGCAAACTTTGCGTCTGGGCTTGCATTCATTTCCAATCGCCGGCGCGGTCGCTTCGGTTGGAATTCTCTTGATGACGACGCGGACAATTTCTTCGACCAGTGTTCACGTCACCGGCAGCTCGCGTTTGCCGATGGTCGCGGGCTGGGACCGATTGCTGCCGAATTGGTTTTCGCGTTTGCATCCGCGCTACAAAACGCCGGTGAACTCAATTATTTTCGTGGGCGCAACCACGCTGGTCATCGCCGTCGCAAGTCAGATTGGCGCCGGAATTCAGGAAGCGTTTCAACTGGTGGACAATGCCGCGAACGTTTTCTACGGAATCGTTTATTTCACGATGTTCGCGATCCCAGTCTTTGGAGCGAGCGCGATTCGTTCCGGCGCGCCGATCTGGTTGCGCATCGCCGCCCTTTGCGGCGTCATCGTTTCGCTCTCTGGAATTTTTTTCACAGTCTACCCGATTATCGACGTGCCGAGCCCGCTCAGTTTCGCAGCGAAGATCGTCGCCGTCACTGGAATCGCGAACGCGGTCGGCGTTGCGATTTACTTCGTTGGCAAAAAACGGCAGCGCGCTTAGCCGTAATTTTCGGCGACCCAGCGCAAATATTCCGGCAGACCGCTGGAGATCGGGATGAAGATGATTTCCGGAACTTCGTAGGGATGAAGTGAGCGCAGTTTTTCCTGGAACGCTGATTGTCGATCTTCGCTGAGCTTGAAAAAGACTAGCGTCTCGTTGCCGGTCTCGATTTTGTCCTGCCAGCGGTAAACCGATTCGATCGCCGGCAGAATGTTTGCGCAGGCGGCGAATTTTTCGGTGACGAGCTGGTTCGCGATTCGTTTCGCGGTTTCCTGATCCGGAAATGTGCTCAGCCCGAGAACGATTTTCTCCGGCATCGCCTAGGCAGGAACGAGCGCTTGTTGCCTGCAAATCCAGCCGCCGCCAATCACGACATCGTCGTCATAAATTACCGCGGCCTGGCCCGGCGTCACGGCGCGCTGCGGTTCATGCAAACGAATAAGCGCGCGATTGTTTTCGAGCGGTGTCACGGTCGCGCGCGTGCCGGGATGGCTGTAACGAATTTTCACCGTCGCTCCGAATTCCTCGTTGCGGCTGAGGACAGCCGCCTCTACACCAATCCAGTTTGTGCGATCGATCTCGAATTCGTCGCAAACCAGATCATCGGCATCGCCGACAATGACGCGATTTGTTTCAGCGTCGATATCGACGACGTAACGCGGCCGGAGCGAGCCGCCCGGAAGTCCTTTGCGCTGGCCGATTGTGAAAAGCTCGATGCCGTCGTGTTCGGCAACAAAGTTTCCAGCGACGTCGTAAATTTCCCCGCGATGAAATTCTTTTTCGCCAAGATGCGAGCGCAGGAACGCCTTGTAATCGTTCCCGGGCACGAAACAAATTTCCTGACTGTCGATCTTGTCCGCGACTTTCAGGCCTAACGAGTGCGCGATTTTGCGAATCTCCGGTTTAGTCATGGTGCCGAGAGGTGTCAGCGCGCGTCGCAATTGCGGCTGGCGCAGGCTGAACAGGAAATACGATTGGTCTTTGCGCGGATCGACGCCTTTGCGCAACACCGCGCGGTCGGCGTGGTGCTCGATGATCGCGTAATGACCGGTCGCGATGTAATCGCAGCCGAGCGCTTCCGCTTTGTTCCAAAGATTGCCGAACTTCAGCTTCTCATTGCACATCACACACGGGTTCGGCGTTCGTCCGGCCTGATATTCGCTCGTGAAATAATCGATGACTGTTCGCTCGAACTGGTCCGCTTCGTCGACGACATAGTGCGGAATGCCTAACGAATGCGCCACCGCGCGCGCGTCGGCGACCGCTTGCGGCCCGCAACATTTGTCCTCCGCGCGGGAGATGCAGTCCTGCGGCCACACTTTCATTGTGACGCCGACGACGTCGTAACCTTGCTCGCGCAAAAGATAGCCCGTGACGCTGGAGTCCACTCCACCGCTCATCCCGAGCAACACGCGTGTTTTTTTCATCGAACGGAGAATGTTCGTTCGATCATGTGATCAGTCAATCGCCCCTGCCTACGATTTCGCCGGCCGGCTCACGAATTTGCTGCCGCGCTCGGTAAATCGCCAAAGATAATGCGCCGCGCGCGAAATTCCGATGCGCCTGTCCGCGACAACATCGACATCGTCATCGCCGTAAGCGAAACAACGGCGCGGATCGACGCACAAATCCATTTCATGATGGCGGTCCGTGATGTCGAATGCCTGCGTTAATTTGCCCGGCCCGGAACAGAGTTGCAGTTCATTGTCGATCTTGCGACGCCGTTTCATCAAGGCGATCCCACGGAGCGGTTCGACCGCGCGAAATAAAACGAACCCGTTCACTTTTCCTTTCACGAGCACATTCAACATCCAATGCGCGCCGTAACTGAAATAAACGTAGGCGGTCCCCGGCTGGTTCCGTGCGATGAATGCGCGCGCGCTCGGTCGTGAAAATGTGTGACAGGCTTCGTCGTCGTGCTCGAGATAAGCTTCCGTCTCGACAATTTTACCCGCGCATTTGCCCCAAAGCAGCTGCTTGCCGATTAATTCCCGCGCGCAGGCAATCGGATCGCGCTTGAAAAAATCTGCGCGAATAATGCGACTTTTCACGACTGCCGGCCGCGTTCGATTCGTGTCCGCGTGGATCGACAACAAATCAAAATCCCGGCGCTTTGTAGTAAACCGGGAGTGTCACTTCGCAGGCGACCGGTTTGCCGGTGCGAAACGCGGGGATGAATTTTGCCTTGCTCATATCCTCGAAGGCAACATCGCCGAAGCCGAGGAATGACGGCTGTTCACTGAGCAGTTTCAGATCGCGGAGGTTACCTTGTTCGTCTACTTTCAATTGCAATTCGGCCGAGCCATCCACTTTTACCGGCGCGGTTTGGCTGTCGGGATAACGAAAGCCGTTAAATTTCGAATCCCCGCCCCAGAACGGCTGCGGCGCGATGAAGTCGCTTTCTTTCGCCAGCTCTTCGCGTTCCTGATTCGAAAAAATCCGAAGCCGCGGTTTGTCGTTCACAACGGTGAGGATGACAGTGCCATAATAAATCGCGTCCACCGGCATGTGATTATAAATCGCGGGAATCATTTTGGGGTTCGCGGCGACGGAGAGCTTTTTCAGAACTTCCTGCTCGAGCAATTTCGAATCGGGCGTGCCGCGATAAGTTGAAACCGAAAGCACGCTCCCATCTTTTTTCACCGAGCAGGAAAACATGATCGCGGCATCCTTTTGTCCCTGCTTCGTCAGTCCTTGCGTGTCGATGCGATTGATCAATGCCTCCGGGCCGGTGCCGATGAGAATCGGCCGATACATCGGCAGGCTCGCGCCTTTTGACGAGGGCACGTCCACTTGAGACCACGCGAGATCCGTGATCGACAACAAAACGACGGTTAAAATTCCAAAAAGGCGCATCGGACTGATACGCAATCGAAACGGCGCGTCTTTTCAACCGCAAACTGCGAAAGTTACGCCGCCCTTGGCCGCTGTGCCGGCTGGATGTCGATCTTGTGGACCACTTGATGACGCCGGAAATAATCGATCAGCGCGTCGCGCGTTTGCACCGGATGCAAACTGGTCCGCGCCGCCGACGTCTCCAGGAGCGAGCGCAATTTCATGAAACGATGGCCGCCGCTGCGCGAATCAAAACTGTTGAATGCAATCGGATAACGTTTGTCACGTTCGAGCGCCGCGCCGTCCGCGAGCCTGATGGAATTGATGCGCCGCTCGTTGCCGACTCCTTCAGTTTCGATTTCAAACCCGATCAAATTCCGGGGTTCGCGACTGGCGTAAACTTCTTCCATGACTGCTTTGATTTCCTCCGGCGTTAACTGCGCGGTGACGACAAAATTTTCGAATGGAATCAGCTCCCATATGTCGAGGATCGTCTTTGGACCGTTTACAAAATTATTTCGCTCATCGAAGACTCCGTGCATCGCGCCGTCAACCTTCGTGCCGCGCTCGCGCAGCGATTCGATGATCGCCGTCCCGATGAGCGCTTCAACGTCGCTTGGTTCTCCGGGATGCCCGCGCGCGCGAAGTGTTTCCGCCAACACGCCGATCGGTTCCGCGAGGGCGCGCGCCGATTCGTCGAGATGACGCCCGGCCCGCGAGATCACCAAATGGTCGTGCGGAATTTGATTGTCCATCAATTCGCAGAGCGCTTCGCGCCCCAGCAATTTTTTCGATGCGCGATCGAAAGTGAGATCGATCCGGCCCACGTGGATCCCGAAATGATCGGCCTGGGTCAACAACACGTTATTTGTTAGGCGACTCGGAATTGTTTGATGCGTGTGCCCGGCGATGAACGCGGCCGCATCCGGAAACTCAGTTGTTAGCGCGACCACGTTGTTCGCGAAATCATCTCCGCCAGTTCGCGGTTTCAATCCCATGTGGCCTGCGAGGACAATCGCGTTCGCGCCCTCACTCTTCGCTTTCAGAATCGACCGCCGCACCGGTTCAACCGAATGTTCGAATCTGAAATCGCGAATGAATTCCGGTCGAAACCAAAACGGCATTCCCGGGGTCGTAATTCCGATGATCGCCACTTTGATTCCGTCGAGCTCTTTCAAAACGCAGGGCTGAATTTTCGCGAGCGGATTATTTGCGTCGCCAAATTCGCCGCTCGGCTTGCCTTGGATCGACATGTTCGCCGCGAGCACCGGCATGCGGGATTTCGCGACTGCATTTACGAACGTTTCCACGCCCCAGTCGAATTCGTGATTCCCGACGATCCACGCGTCGTATTTGAAATGATTGAAGAGATCGATCATCAGCGCCCCGTTTGTGCGCAATCCGACATCGGTGCCTTGATAAATGTCACCAATGTCGATCAAGATTGAGTTTCGATTTTGCCGGCGCCAACGCCGGATCTGCGTCGCGCACCGCGCAAAACCGCCGAGGTCCGCGTTCCCCGCGTAATCGCTCGTTGGTAAAATGTGGCCGTGCAGATCGGTGGTGTGCAGGATTGAGATTTGGACGACGTCGCTTGCCGCACGTGCGAATCGCGGCGCGGCGTAAAATAATCCGGCGGCGCCGATCGTCTTGAGAAACGCGCGCCGAGTGGGGGAACTCACGGCATCGACATATCAACTGGGCCGGCCGAAGCAATTCATTTTCGCAGCCGATCGAAACCCACAGACAGAATTAACAGAATTCACAAAACGGTTTAAATTCTAAATTGAATCGATTTGATTCTGCAGGTTCTCTCATTCTGTCTTTCATTATGGAGCTGGAAGGAATTGATCATGTGGCGTTGAGCGTGCGCGATGTCGAACGTGCCGCGAAATGGTACATCGACGTGCTTGGCTTTGAGCGACGGCACGAAGAAATGTGGAATGGCGTTCCAGTTTTTGTCGGCAAAGGCGCAACCGCGCTCGCGTTGTTTCCCGCTCGTGAAAGATCGACATCCTCTGGCGCGCCGACCGAGATCCGGATGCTTCATTTCGCAATGCGAGCCAATCGCAAAAATTTTCTCGCCGCGCAGGAGGAATTAAAAGAGCGCGGCATCAAGTTCGAATTCGAGGACCACGAGATCTCGCACTCAATTTATTTCCGCGATCCCGACGGTCACCATCTCGAGATCACGACCTATGAGCTGAAATGAGTTCCAAGAATTGAATTGCGCCGTGACAGCCCTGCGATTCTCTCGGTAAGATCGACATCAAGATGAGTAACGGCCCCCCGGACCAAACGCGCATCGATCTTGATCGCGCGCGGCGGTTTATCGCGATTGTTTGGTTTGCCGGTGGTGGACTTTGTTTTGCGCTGATGATTTTCCAATCGATCATCGGCCGTTTTACAGGCATGGCGCAAGATATGTGGTCGTGGTTTACGCCAACGATCGTTCCGACGCTTGGATTGATCGTGGGCGTTCTCGCCAGTACCGCGATTGAAGACGACAGCGGCCGGACCGTGAAAAAGTTTTTCTATCACGTGTCGGTCGGATTATCGATCGCCTACCTTGTCGTCCTTTTGCTGACCATGTTGCTCGAACCGATCGCCGGCACGCACAACATGGACTACTTCAAGTTTTCCAATTTCTGGCTCACTCCGATGCAGGGTCTGGTCGTCGCCGCGCTCGGGGCGCTCTTTAATTCGCGCAAAAAGACCGACGCTTGATTGTCGATCTTAGCGCGTGCGATTCAACGCGCCGAGTAAGCCGGATTTTTCCAAATGGCTGCGGCCGGTGATTTCGCTGCTCGGCTCGACAAATTTCGATTCACCGCCGCCCAAGCTTTTGAATTCGTAAATCAGCACCGAACAGGTGTAGTCGTCCGTG
>DATBCV010000009.1:0-6029 GCA_036270275.1 Chthoniobacterales bacterium
CGAGATGAGTCGGCCGCGATACGCCCGGCCAGGCGGTTGATTCTTCCGCGATTGTGACGATTCCGGGGAAACGCTCGTAGCAAACTTCGTTGCAGCGTTTCAAAAAATAAATCGCGTCGAGATTTTCGCGGCCGCCATAAACGTTTGGGATCCACTGCCCGGGTTGACGCGAATAATCGAGATAAAGCATCGAAGCGACCGCATCCACGCGCAGCCCGTCGATGTGATATTTGTCCAACCAGAAAAGCGCGTTCGCGATCAGGAAATTGCGGACTTCGTTCCGGCCGAAATTGAAAATCAACGTGCCCCAATCCTGATGCTCGCCCTGCCGCGGGTCCATATGCTCGTAAAGATCGGTCCCGTCGAACTCGGCCAGCGCGTGCGCGTCTTTCGGAAAGTGCGCCGGCACCCAATCCATGATCACGCCAATGCCGGCCTGGTGACACTTGTCGATGAAATGACGGAGCTCGTCCGGATTTCCGTAACGACTCGTCGGCGCGAAATAATTTGTGACCTGATAACCCCATGAACCTTCGAACGGATGTTCCGCGATCGGCAACAGCTCGATGTGCGTATAGCCCATCTCGACGACGTACGGCAACAACGTCTCGGCGAACTCGAGATAACTTAAGTGCCGATTATTTTCATCCGCCCGCCGCCGCCACGAACCGAGATGCACTTCGTAGATCGACATCGGACTTTCCGGCCAGTTTTTTCCCCGGCGCGATTCCATCCACTCGGCGTCGCTCCATTTATACCGCTCCAAATTGTAAACGAGCGATGAGGTTTCCTTTCCCCATTGATTGAAGAGCGCGAACGGATCGCTCTTGAGCAAAAGCGCGCCGCCCGGCGTGCGGATCTCCCATTTGTAATGCGCGCCTTCTTTTACGCCCGGCAAAAATAATTCCCAAACGCCGTTCCCGAGAAGTTTGCGCATCGGATTGACCCGACCGTCCCAGCCGTTGAAATCGCCAACGACGCTGACGCGCTGCGCATTCGGCGCCCAGACCGCGAAATAAACGCCGCGCTCACCGCCGATCTCCCGCAAATGCGCGCCGAGCTTTTCATACAAACACCAATTCTGGCCTTCCGCGAACAAATGCAGATCCAGCTCGCCCATGATCGGGCCAAATTGATACGGATCGCGCGTCGTGAACTCCGTTCCGTCCCAATTCGTGATCTTGAGGCGGTAATCCAAATCCCGCGTCGCGTTCGGCACGCTTGCCTGAAAAAATCCGTCGCGATGAATCTTCTCCGCTTCGATCGGTTCCGCGCCGTTCGTGACGATGTCGATCTTGCGCGCGTCGGGACGAAACACGCGAATTGCCAGATCGTCTCCCATCCGATGCGGACCGAGAATTCGGAACGGATCGGAATGCGCGCCCGACAGGAACGCATTCAATTCGTCCGGCGGAATTCCGGCGACGGAGAAAGGCTTCATTACTTCCAACGTAGAATCCATGCGCGTCTTTTCAATGGTAGGGACGCTTCTCCGAAGCGTCCGTAGAATTCGTCGGACATCTCGGAGAGATGTCCTACCTATTATCGCGTGCGCTTTGGCTCGTGATCGCGCATAATTGCCTTGTGAACAAAAACGGCTCGGATCCGGTGAATGAGCTTCTCGCCACTTACGGCGAGAGCGGCGGCATCAATTATCTCGCCGCGGCCGCGACTTTGCCCTCGCGCGAAACGATCGAACAGTCGTGCGCCGACTTAATGAGCTTGATGTTCCCGGGATTTCGCGGTGAAGCGCTCGCCGACTCCGAAGATCTACCTGACATCACCAAAAGCCGGATTCGAAATTTGCGCATTCGTTTGAAACCCGAAATCTGCAAAAGCTTTGGCGATTATCCCGCGAGCGACGAAACGAAAAAGAAAGCGGACGAGATTCTCGATTTCTTCGTCGCGCAATTGCCCGAGGTCCGAAAACTTTTGTGGACCGACATCGACGCCGCCTACGAAGGCGATCCCGCGGCGAAAAGTTACGAAGAAATCATCCTCGCGTATCCGGCGCTCGAGGCCATCGCGATTTATCGAATGGCCCACCTGCTTTACAACAAAGTGCCGTTGATTCCGCGCATCATGACGGAATGGGCGCATAGCCGGACCGGGATCGACATTCATCCGGGCGCCGAGATCGGTTCGCACTTTTTCATCGATCACGGCACGGGTGTGGTTGTTGGCGAAACCACGAAAATCGGCGCGCATGTGAAAATTTATCAAGGCGTGTCGTTCATCGCGCGCTCACTCGCCGCTGGACAAGCGCTGCGCGGAAAGAAACGCCATCCGACGATCGAAGACGGCGTTCGCATTTACGCTGGAACGACAATCATGGGTGGCGACACCGTCATCGGCGCCAACTCAACAATTGGGGCGAATGTTTTTCTGACCAAAAGCGTCCCGTCCAACTCGCTCGTGTACTACGAGGAGAAAGAAGTCGCGGTTGTTCCAAAACGAGCGAAGCAATCCGCTGACGCGAACGAAGAAGTCACTCGCGGTTGAAGCTTATTTCACCTTCGCGGTGAATACTTCTTCCATCCCTAAGTTTGTGCGGCAGCCGGAAATCGGATCGAGCTGACGCCGGCTGTCGGTCCAAATCGGATACGACACGCCACCGTAAGAAACGAGTCCTTCGTAATCGCCCTGCTGATTCCCGTAATTAATACCCGCGCACGGATATGTTCCGCCGCAGTCATGCTCGTTCGAGCTGACGGTCGAAACGCGCGTGTTCGGCGAACCGAATGTCGCGCCGCCGTCCGTGGATTTCGCGAGATAAACATCCGTCATGTAACGCGAGCCGGTCGTGTCGTTTCGCGTGTCATAAAATGAAATGTTTACGTTGCCCGTGACCGGATCGACCGACATCCAGTGATTAAATCGATCGACCAGGATCGACAATTGATCGGCGACCGCTTTGCGCGGCGACCAATGCGCGCCTTTGTCATCCGAATAGGAAAGATAAATGTCCGTCGTGCCCGCGGAAGTTTTGTCCATCCACGAACAATAGATTCGACCGCGATGCGCACCGCTCGAACGATCGGTATCGAGCACGGGATAAACCAGTGAGCCACGAAATGATTCCGCCGGTACTGCAATGTCGAAAGGAATACTTTTGGTCGAGACTGTCAGTTGTTGTCCCCAAGTTTTGCCCGCGTCGTTTGAACGATTAAACATAATCGCGTTCGCGAGGTAATCGTTCCACGCAACATAAAGTTCCCCGTTTGGTCCCACCGCGGGCGAGGCACCGATCGATCTGCCCGGTCCTGAAGGATCATCCGCGCGCGTAACGTTGAAGTTCGCGCCGTGATCTGTTGAAGTGCCAACGCGAATTCCACCGCCGGTCGATCCGCCCGACGCCGCGTCCCAGGCCACGTAAACATTGTCGCGAAAGGGACTGTTCAAATTCGTGTCGGCGGTGATCATCGGCTTGTCATTGAAATGACTGCTGCCGCCTTCGAGGCTGAAGAACGTCACGTTCGGATACGTCGCGCCGCCATCGGTCGAGCGCGCCACCGCCATTGAGCTTGCGTTTACTCCAAAGCCGTTGCCGACATAAACGACGATGTAGCTGTAGAAAGTGTTGCCACGCGTGTCGAACGCGAGACCCGGATCCGATCCGAAATTAACTCCATTTCCCTTCGCCGGTGGCAATGGAAGATCGACACCGCCCCAGCTCGTGCCGCCATCGTTTGAAAAATATCCGCGCATTGGCAGTCGAAAGATTTCGTTCGAACCTGCCGCAAGGATTTTCGGCTGCGCCGGATTGAGCGTGATAAATGTTTCGCTCTGCGGTCCGCACTCGTTCGAAACATCGACATTCTTGCCGAAGCTGATCGAACTTGAAGAGCCCGCGTTCGCTTCGACCGCGTTGTTCTTGATGAACTCGTATTTGTTCCACCAAGTCGGATTGTGCGTGCTGCTGTCCGCGATCGCGCAGATTGGCAAGGCAAAGATCGACAATAGGAGAAACGGCGCTCGTGTTTTCATACGAGTTTCACTTTAAAACTCTTTGGCGCATTCTGTCCAAAGGATTAGGATTGCCACGCCGATGATTTATCTCGATTACAACGCGACCACGCCGCTCTGCGATGCCGCGCGCGAAGCGATGGAACCGTATTTCTCGAAAAATTTCGGCAACGCTTCAAGTATTCATCGCGCGGGGCGCAACGCGCGCGCCGCAGTCGATAACGCGCGCGACAAAATCGCGGCGCTCATCAAAGCCAAGCCGAACGAAATTTGTTTCACCGGCGGCGGAACGGAATCGTGTAACCTCGCCGTGCTCGGTCTGGCGCGCTGCAAAACGGACGGCGGCGGACACCTTATCTGCGAGAAGACGGAGCATCACGCCGTGCTTCATGCGGTCGAACATTTGGAGAAGCGCGAAGGCTTCGAAGTGACCTGGCTCGATACGGTCAACGACGGCGTTGTCGATCTTGATCAACTCGCCAAATCAATTCGGCCGGAAACGCGATTGGTTTCAATCATGACCGCGAACAACGAGACCGGCGTGATTCAGCCGATGCGCGAGATTTCGAAAATTTGCCGCGAGCGCGACGTCCTCTTGCACAGCGATTGTGTGCAGGCGTTCGGCAAGATCGACATCGACATGTCGATGGTCGATGCCGCGAGCTTCGCTGCGCATAAATTTTACGGACCGAAAGGCGCCGGATTTCTTTTTCTGCGCAGCGGACTTTCGCTGCAGCCTGTCCTCTTCGGCGGCTCACACGAAAATCAGCGCCGACCGGGAACGGAAAACGTTCCCGCAATTGCAGGCATGGCCGCGGCCGCGGAATTTGTTTTGGCCAATCGCGATGCGGAGCAAGATCGACAATTGAAGCTCCGAGATGAGCTTTGGAATCTGATTTCGCAAAATGTTCCGGACGCGAAACTCAACGGCGAAAACGCGCCGCGCCTTGCGAACACGCTAAATGTCAGTTTGCTCGGAATCGATTCGGAAATGCTGCTCATCGCGCTCGATCTCAAAGGCATTTGCGCTTCAAGCGGCTCGGCGTGCATGGTCGGGAGCGTCTCGGCGTCACACGTCTTGCTCGCGATGGGTTTGCCAGTCGAACGCGCGAGATTGGCCGTGCGTTTGTCGCTTGGCAAACAAACAACCGCCGAAGAAATCGCCACGACCGGAAAAATCGTCGGCGAAATCGTGGATCGCGTGACCAAGCGAAAGAGTGCGCATGCGGTTGCCTGAGATTGCGCAACGTCTTTACAAAAGCGCGCAGCTTTTCTTTCAATTCGACGATGTCGATCTTGGAAGTAAAACGCGATCTCCGAGCGCGTTGGTAGGCTCATCGCGCTGCGATGACCGCGGTCGGCGCAGCGCGCCGACCCTACCTGTTCGACAACGCAATCACCCGTTGGAACGCCAAGCGCGCGAATTGTTGCGCTCACTCGGCGCGGACAAACTCGCGCGCGAGATTCGCGTGGAATGGAATCCGCGACTGAAAACTTGCGCCGGTCGCGCCGATTATCGCGAAAAATTAATTTCGTTAAATCCCCTGCTCCAAAATCACGGTGAGGAGATCGATCGCACTTTGCGACATGAGCTGGCGCATTTGCTCGCGCAATGGAGAGTTGGCCGACGCCGAATTGCGCCGCACGGCGCGGAATGGCGCGCGGCGTGTCGCGAATTGGGAATCGCAGACGAAGCGCGTTGTCACAATCTGCCGTTCGCGACCAAAGTTTATCCGCCGCGCTACGTTTATCATTGCCCGAATTGCAAACAGGAATTTCCGCGCGTGCGAAAAATCCGCCGCGCGATCGCGTGCTTAGCTTGCTGCCGAAAACATAACGGCGGCGATTTCGATCCGCGCTTTCGGTTGAAACCAATTGCCACGAACGATTCCTAGCGCGTTGCGTACTCGATCGGGAGCGGCGGCTCAAACTTGAACAATCGCGTGCTGCCGAGATCGGATAGCCAGACCGCCTGTCGCTGGTCCTTGTTATCTTTATCGGGAACGAAGATTCCGCCATTGGTCGGATTGTAGCCCCAAATGATCTTGGTTGGACAAATGTAA
>DATBCV010000010.1:0-19203 GCA_036270275.1 Chthoniobacterales bacterium
TCCTTGCATTCGGCTGGCCGACACTCGTAATTTGGTCGAGATGAATCCCCAATGCGCGGCTGAACGAAGCGCCTGGCGTGAAGTGAAAGACGGTTGGCGTCCGCTTTATGGCGATGTCGAGTCGATGGGCGTTGCCGTTGAGTGGCACGATTTCCGAACCTCGCGCGCTTTTAATTGGGGCCGCACCTTTCATCCGCGAAGTCTCGAGTTCTGTTTGAATCTCGACGGGCGAGGGGAGATCGCCGGCCCAGTGAAGGCCGGATACGCGCCCGGGACTTCCGGTTACTACGCAATTGGCGATGAACCTCTGACCGCTTCGCGGCTCGCGAACGATCATCATCAGTTCGCCACGCTCGAGTTTTCGCGCGCGCATTTGCGGAAACAATTCGTGAACAGCGAAGCCGATCTCGAACCGCAGATTCGTCGCATCATTTTTGGCGACAAAGATGACACGGTGGTCGCGCCGACCCGGCCGATGTCGATCCAACAACGGGCCGTCATCGCGAATTTGGCCGAGCCGCCGGTTTCAAAAGCGGCCCAGGTGCTCTGGTATCAAAGCAAAGCGCTCGAATTGATGGCGCATTTCCTTTTTGAGCCGAAGGATCCCGAATTTTTCTGTCAGCGGCAAAAACGGGTGGCGCGCGAACGGGTCGAACGCGCCAAAGAACTCTTGGCGCGCGATTTGGCAAATCCGCTGACGCTCGAAGCGCTCGGCCAGGAAGTTGGCTGCAGTCAATTTTATCTAAGCCGAAGTTTCTCGCGCGAAGTAGGACTGACCATTCCGCAATATTTGCGCAAGCTGCGAATGGAACGCGCGGCCGAATTATTGCGCACCGGTCGCTACAACGTCACCGAAGCGGCGACCGAAGTCGGTTACGCGAGCCTCAGTCATTTCAGCAAAGCATTTTGCGAAACGATTGGCTGCTGCCCGGTCCTTTATCCCGCGGCCAAGAACGTCCTTCTCGATCGCTGATTGAATCGCTCAGGAAAGCAGGAACGCAGGAATTAATTTTTTCCTTTTTCGGCTTTTCCTGCGTTCCTTAGAAATCCATGAAAATTACCCGCGCGCTCATTTCCGTTTCCGACAAGGCGGGCGTGGCGAAGTTTGCGCGCGAGCTCGAACGTCAGGGCGTGGATATTATCTCGACCGGGGGCACGGCGGATTTACTGCGAAAGGAAAAAATTCCGGTGCGCGACATTTCCGCGTTCACCGCTTTTCCGGAGGTTTTGGAAGGCCGCGTGAAAACTTTGCACCCGCGGGTCCACGGCGGGCTGCTTTACAAACGCGGGAACGCAAAGCACGAAGCCGAAGCGCGGGAGTGCGGCTTCGAACCGATCGACATGGTCGTGGTGAATCTTTATCCGTTCGAAAAGACAATTCAGAAGCCGGACGTCACGCTCGCCGAAGCGATCGAGAACATCGACATCGGAGGTCCGTCGATGATTCGGAGCGCGGCCAAGAACTACGAATCGGTCACGGTCGTTGTCGATCCGGCCGATTACGACACGGTTTTGGAGAACATGCGCGAGAACAACGGCGAGACCACACTCAAGTTGCGCGAACATCTTGCGATCAAGGCGTTCATCAAAACGTCCGATTACGACCGCACGATCGGCAATTATTTGAACCGCGAGCAAATCACCGAAGCTTCGTTTTCAATTTCGCTGCCGCTCGTCACGAAACTTCGCTACGGCGAAAACCCGCACCAGCAGGCCGCGCTTTATGGCGATTTCGATCACTACTTCGAGAAACTCCACGGCAAAGAGCTCTCGTTTAACAATATTCTCGATATCAGCGCGGCGACGAACCTGATCGGCGAATTCTCACAGCCGACGGTCGCGATTCTAAAACACACCAACCCGTGCGGGGTCGGCTCCGATGTCGATCTTCGCAAAGCATGGGAGAAGGCGTTCGCGACTGACAAGCAGGCGCCGTTTGGAGGAATCATTGTTTGCAATCGTCCGATCGACGAGCCGCTGGCGAGAACGATCAGCGAAATCTTTTCTGAAGTGATTATCGCGCCAGAATTCGAAGCCGAAGCGCGCGCCCTTCTGCAAAAGAAAAAGAACCTCCGTCTGATTCGTCTTCTGACTTCCGCGACTGAAGCACGGCCGGCGGTCGATCTTCGCTCGGTTTGTGGCGGATTGCTTGCGCAGGATTCGGACATCTCGAGTGAAACTCCCGACCAGGTTGTGACCCAACGCCGACCGACCAAAAAAGAACTGGAAGCGATGCTCTTCGGTTGGCGCGTGGTGAAACATGTGAAATCGAACGCGATTGTTTATGCCGAAGCCGATCGCACTCTCGGCATCGGCGCCGGGCAAATGTCGCGGGTCGATTCTTCACGCATCGCCGTTTGGAAAGCGCAGGAAGCCGGTCTGTCATTGAAAGGAAGCGCGGTCGCGAGTGACGCGTTCTTTCCGTTTCCGGATGGATTAATTGCCGCTGCAGATGCGGGCGCGACCTGCGCCATCCAACCCGGCGGTTCCGTGCGCGATAACGAAGTCATTGCCGCCGCCGACGAGCGCAAAATGGCGATGATCTTTACCGGCATTCGGCATTTTCGTCATTAAGATCGACATCATGGAACTGTAGAGTCCGCCGTCCTCGGCGGATTTATTGAAACTGCCGCTGAGGACAGCGGCCTCTACAGAAGAATCACGGTTGAAACGTGATCGGCACGAGCACGGTCCAATCTGCCGCGCCCGGTTCAGCTTTCCATTGGCGCAAACCATCCACCGCAGCACGATCGAGAATCGGTTGCCCCGTCGATTGAATCACCTGCACGCTTTTAACCGCGCCATTTACATCAAATGTCACCCGATATTTTCCCGATCCTCGAGTCGGCCCGACGCGGATCGAGCGCGCTTCGAAAGGATATTTTGGCGCGGGATTTGAAAGGACCCGACGCGCGACCCGCGGCGCCGGCGTTGGCGTCGGCGATTGCGGCGCCCCGGCCGTCCAACGTCCGCTCATATTTGGTTTTATCGCGGCCAGCAACGGTTCGATTTGTCCGGACGGCTGAATATCGTTCTTGCCGCCGGCGGTCACGACTCCCACCACTTCGCCATTCGCGTCGACCACCGGCGCGCCGGCCGCGTCGGTTGGAATTGTCCCGCCAATCTGGAACACATCTTTCTTCGGATCTGCGCCGCGCGACGCGATCATTCCGGCGGACATCGGTTGTTCTTTGTGCTGAAGCGCGTTGCCCACGACCGCTCCCCACGCATTCACCGCGATCGATTCCGAATTTTTTTGCAACGGCAGGAACGGCACGCCCGTTTTTGTTTCCACGCGAAGAATCGCGAGCCCGCTGGTTTTCGAAAAATCGATCAGCCCGTTCACGTTTCGGATTTTTCCGTCAGACGATTTCGCCACACCATAGGCCGCGTCCGCGACAAGATCGTAACTCGTCGCGAGCAAACCATCGCGGCCGACATAGAAAGCGTTCCCGCTCCTCAGCAGTTGCCCTTTCGCGTCAAACACCGTGAGCTCAACGATCGCCGGCGCGATTTTCTGCGCTACTTTTTGAAATTCCGGCGGCGGCGTTGGCGCGGCTGGCGTCGCGGTTGTTGGCGCCACTGATGGACTCGTTATCACCGTGACCGCGATTGTCGATGAAGCACTTGCCGGCGGCGCCGGCGCCGGTGTGGCGGGAGCCGGCGTTGGCGAAACGCGTGTTGTTTGCGGCGGCAGCGGATTTCGACCGCACCACGAGTAGCCAAGGATGACCACGAGCGCGACTGCGCAAACCAGGGCCAGCGTGGATTGTCTCATCGCAGACCGTTCAGCGTCGAGTCATCGTAGATCGCGCGCTCATCGCGTAGCCGAAAGCCGCCACATCCAAATACACAGGGCGCCGAAAACAATGATCCCGATCCAGCTCGCCTCCAACGGAATCACGTGTGACGCGACGCTTATCTTTGCGTGCTTAAACACTCGCACGATGTGAGCGATCGTAATCAATCCGAAAATAAATGATGCAACCCGCAAACCGATTCGTTGGGAGTTCATGGCGAAGAGTCTCCCATGCCGATCTTCGCTTTGTCAGTAAAAAATACTGTTGCCCAGTCTCTGCCCGCCGAAGCCAGCGCGTTTAGCTAACGGTTACGCCACCGTGTTTCGCCGGAACGACGCGGCCTGAACCGCGATGCCGGCCGCGGTCAGCGCCACAAATAAGATCGTCGCCCCAGTTTGCGGCAGCACGATCGTTTGGCCAATCAAATACGCGCCGACAATGGAAGACATGACAATGAGCGCCCAGTCAAACAACGCGAGCAACAGGATTGCGCCAATGATTCCGCCGATGATGAAACTGATTCCAGGATAACGCGCGCCCTCAGCCAAAAATGCCGCGACCAGCGCCATCGCCAATTTCCCCCCGGCGAGAAATCCGGCAATCGCGATCGCAATCTTTTGCAAAAATAGCGCGAGTAACGCGCCGATAAATCCAAAAACGAGCGCAATGCTCAATTGTAAAACCGGAGTGGGCTCATGCATCAAATGCGGCGCGACCTGCATTCCCGCCGCAAATCCCACCGCCGCCACGCAAAGCCAAAAAAGTTTGCGGCCGAAAAATAAAACGACCGCGCCGATCAAGATGCTGAGAATCGGAATCGGGAGGTTCATCGCTGATGTTGTAGCGGCCTTTGTGTCAAAGGCCGATGTAGAATAAACAGGCGCTTGGCACAAGCGCCTCTACACCGTTTTCGTTTTTGCATACCACGCTGCCAAATCTCTCCCAACCAGCTTCTCCAGTTCCTTAACGTCAAAATAAAACATCTCGATCAAACGCGCGCGCAACTGATTGTCGATCTTGTCGGCATACTCTTGCTCGAACACGCTCGCTTCCGGCGGAATGAATGATGGATCGACGCCGAGGAATTTAAAAACAGTGCGCAATGTTTTCTGATGATCGTTTCGCAGGTCCTCACTCAGCAGAACAAGCACATTCTCTTTGCCAAAGATGTTAAACAAGCGCCGGACCTGATGCGCGTAGAAGCCGCGATCGATGTAGGAATAAACGCGATGCTGCAACGGCAACGCTTCACGACAACGTTCCGCCTCTTTCTCGATCGCGTCGGCAAACGGTAAGTTCTCTTTGCCGCGTTTTGTTTCCATGTTCCAGGCCGAGAACGCGCGCTCGACCGGGTTCCGCAGCGCGAGAATCCATTTCATCTTCGGATTATATTTCCAAATCCGGTACGGCGCGGTTTCCCAATACATGTAGATCGGGCTCGCTTCGCCGATCACGCGCTGCTGCTGCTTCGGCGTGAAGTTCGCGTGATACGAGTTGTAGTCGGTGTTCTCCTCTTCGCGATCGAAAAAGTGCAGCTCCTTGCGCGTCGTCGGCATGCAAATCTCCGGATGCTGCCGCAAAAACGAATCGAGCGCCGAGGTCCCGCCCTTCTGCGTCCCGCCAATTACAAAATCAACGCGCATTTGTTACCACAGATTGACACAGATTTTCACGGATTCGAAAAGCACGAAGACGCTGTAGCGGCGTTTGTTCTCAAACGCCGAATTAAATACACAGGCGTTTGGCACAAGCGCCTCTACGACCGGCATGACAAGCGACAAGGGTTACCGTCGGTGATTGCCGATAACGACAAGGAGTTCCAAAGCAAAAGCGATCGCGATAAGAATGAAGCCAATTTGTCCACAGTATCGCCAGAACCACGTCATATATTCTGAGCCATAACCCATCGCTACGCCGTCGCTCGTGAAACGTGACTCAACGCGAACTCCTGAAAGGTATCCAAGAAACGCCCCAGCGATTCCCAAGCATAGAGCGAAGACGGTGATGAATTTACGCATTCTTACTTTGGACGCATCATCGCATCCCGCTTCGGTTTGAACTCATTCCCAGTTTTCCATTCCGGAGATTTGTCGGCGTTGGCGACTTGGTAGCCGACTTCGAACAGAAGATCGACATCTTGGACGGCGCCGGAGAGATCCCAATCCGGTTTCACGTCGTCGCTCGGTTGATGATAATCTTTCAAATCGTATTCATCGGAGCGAAGCGCGGCGTTGGTTGGTCGTGAGAGAAGATGCTGGTTCTTGCCAATGTAGAGAGACGGCAGACCGACTTTGCTGAATTCGAAATTGTCCGCGCGATAGATGCTACCTTTTTCCGGGCGCGGATTGGCAATGTTTTCGCGCCCCTGACGTTTCGCGGCGGCGGTGAGCATGTCGTCCAAGTCGGAAAAACCGTAGCTCGCGTCCTCGATGTCGCGCGCTTTGCCCCAAACATTCAAGGTGTCGATGTTGATGTCGGCCAAAGTTTTCTCGAGAGGGTAAAGCGGATGCTCGGCGTACCATTTTGCGCCTAACAAACCGGCTTCTTCGGCAGTCGTCGCCATGAACAAGATCGATCGCTTCGGTGGGGGATCGACTTTTGGAAATGCGTTGGCCAACGTAATGACCGCTGAAACTCCCGACGCGTTATCGATTGCGCCGTTGAAAATCTGATCGCCCGGCAGTTCGGGATGTTTGCCCAAATGGTCCCAATGCGCGCTGTAGATGATGTATTCATCTTTCAATGCCGGATCGGCGCCTTCGAATTTGCCAATCACATTGCGCGACTTAAACGAGCGAACCGCTTGTTTGATGGCGATGTTCGCTTTCGCGTTGAGGGCGACGGGTTTGAATTCTTTGGTAATCGCCGATTTTTTGAGCCGATCGAAATCCTGACCGCAGTCGGCGAGAAGTTTTTTCGCAACATCGAGCGTGATCCACGAACGCGCAGAGACTGCCCCGATGTTCTTGTCGGGATTATCGATCTCGAAATTTTCTTTCGACCAGCTCGACTTCACGACCTGCCACGGATACGCGGCGGGAATCGTCTCGTGAATGATGACAGCCGCGGCCGCGCCTTTCTGCGCCGCGATTTCGTATTTGTAAGTCCAGCGGCCGTAATACGTCATCGCTTTTCCTTTGAACATTTTGTCGTCCAGCTTTGACGGATCTTTCGGATCGGGAATGGCGGGATCGTTGATCAGCATCAAAATCGTTTTGCCGCGAACATCGACGTCTTTGTAATCGTCCCAGCCATACTCGGGTGCGACCACGCCGTAACCCACAAAGACAATGTCGGAATTGTCGATCTTGATCTCGTTTTGCAAACGCGCGGACGAGGCGACGAAATCGTCTGTGAATTTCAAATCCATCGGCGGCTTGCCGTTGACGATGAACTGCATATGCGGATCGCTTTTGATTCCGGCAAGCGGCACTTCTTGAAAATAACTGCCATCCGGATTTCCCGGTTGCAGGCCGGCGGCTTTGAATTGTTCGGAGATGTATTTGATCGACAACTCCTCGCCTTTGCTTCCCGGCGCGCGGCCGTCGAACTCATCCGAGGCCAGAATTTTGATGTGCGAGAGCAACGCATCGGGCGTGATGACATCGAGCGCAGGCTTGAGTTTGTCCGAGGGTTTGTCTTCGGCGGCAAGCGAAAGTGAGAACCCAAGAATAGCCAGGCCACAGAGTCGACGTGCGTTCATAATGAAAAGAGTTGTAGCGGTGCTTGTATCAAGCACCGAATTAAAAGATAGGCGCTCGCCGCGGTGAGCGCCTCTACAAATTTCTACTGCGCTTCCTTCGACGGCCCGCCCGGCGCTTTCTTTTTATCGTCGCCTTTGACGCCGATCTTTTTCAGGAACGGCTCAACGGATTGTTTGCGGCCGAGGAATTTTTCGATCGACATCGTCACGTCACGACCGTCGCCTTGCGCGTAAATTTCGTTTCGCAATTTCATCCCAGCCTGCTTGTCCTGATAACCTTGCGGCGCTTTCTCGAAAACCGTCGCCATGTCGGCGGCGATCGCGTCGGCCCAGGCGTAACCGTAGTAGCCCGCATCGTAGCCGTTCATGTGACCAAAATACGTGACCATGGTCGTGCTCGGATCGATCGGCAGAAAAACTTTTTCGAGAATAGGATTTGAAATCGCGACGCAATCCCATTGCGCGCCTTCCGGATGCGCGTCGTGCATCGCGAGATCGAGCGAGGCGAAAGCGAATTGCCGGCGATAAAAAATCCCGGCGGTCGCTTTCTTGGCGTCGTTCATCTTTTGAATGATGTCTGCCGGAATTTTCTTCGACGGGTCGCGATAATCGGCCGCGAAAGTATCGAGCACTTTCTTGTCCCAAACCCAGTTCTGCAGCATTTGCGATGGCGCTTCGACGAAATCGCCCGGGACATGCGTGCCCGCGAATCGCCCATACTTCGCGCGCGTCGTGATCTCGTGCAGGCAATGGCCGAATTCATGGAAAAGCGTTTCGACGTCGGAATGCGTCATGAGCGAGGGTTTGTCCGCGCTCGGCGGCGGGAAATTGCAAAGCAACGTCGCGACCGGACGTTGATATTTTCCATCGGGCAACTGTTTGCCGCTGATAATGCCAAACTCGGCGAAGTGATTGAATTTTCCTTCGCGCGGAAACATGTCGAGGTAGAACATGCCGAGCGGTTCGCCGGACGCAGCGTCCGTCACCATGTAAAATTGGAGATCGTCTACCCATTTGTATGGCGCGGCGATTTTTTCAAACTTCAGCCCGAAAATGCTCTGGTAAATGTTGAACATTCCTTCGAGCACTTTTTGAAACGGGAAAAAATCGCGAAGCGCTTCCTTGTCGACGGTGTATTTCTGTTTGACGAGCTGATTGTCGTAGTAGCGGAAATCCCAAACGCCAATCTTCGCATTCGGGTCTTTCGTGTCCGCCGCTTTCATTTTTTGCAGCTCGGCGACTTCGGCGGCGAATTTCGGTTGAATACCCGAGATGAGATCGTCGATGTACTTTTTCGCGCCCGCGCCGGTCTTGGCCATTTTGACTTCGGTCTGGAAATCGTCCCACGATTTGTAACCGAGCCGCAGCGCGATCTTGTTCCGCAGTTCGATCATTTGGTTCAAGACCGTGTGGTTCGTGTCTTTCGCGAGCGAATCATGGATCACGTAAAGTTTTTTGCGGGTGGCTTCGCTCTTGGCGTTTTCTTCCACGGCAACGAACTGCCAGGTGACATTTGGGAGCACGGTATAGGTTTCTGTTGTTAGATCGACACCTCGTGCGCCGATCTCGCTTTTGTTTTTCACGCCGGGCGACTGGAGAAAACTTTCCGGCACGCCATCGAGCTCGGCCTTGGTGAAAACGACTGGAACTTTCGCGTTCACGATGTTGCTGTCGAAATCGGTGCCGAGTTTCGCGAGTTGCTTGCGCAAATCTTCGACTTCCTTGCGCTTGTCCGGCGGCAACGCCAATCCCGCGCGGCGATAATCGCGCATGGTTTCGTCGAACAGTTTTTTATCTTCGCCGGAGAGATTCGGTTTTGTGTCGGCAAAAGCTCTCAGCGCTTTGTAAACGTCTTCCCGATAATCGATGCCGACCGCCCAATCCTGGAATTGTTTCACCGCGTTCTCAGCCGCGGCGCGCATTTTTTCATTCGGACTGCTTTCCTTGATCACGACCGCTTTGTTGGCTGCGTTCGCGGCCTGCCAATTGAGATCGTCCAGGGCGACAACCGTGCTTTGGAACGTGACTTTGCTTAAATCCTGTGCGCCAATTTGATCGAGCGATTTGTTCGCGGTGTCGATCGCGTTCTTGACCAGCTCATCGACGGCTTCCGGGGTTTGTTCCCAATCAGGAACAGTCAGCACGGCATGCGCTTTGTCGGCTGCCGCGCGAAAATCATCCACGCTCTTAAGATTTTCCGCGTGAAGATCGACAACCAGCAAACTAAGACAAAGCGGAAGAGCAAAGGCGTAAAGTCTCATTGGCAATGGTTTGGCTTGGTGAAGTCTGCGAAGATTGTGTAGAAGACTGGGTCGGTAAAGCCGAAACGTTGTGATCGAGAAATTTCTGCTCGCTTTCATTCCTGTTTTTGTCGCGATCGACCCGCTCGGATTGGTCGCGATTTTTATGGGACTGGGCACGAGCGCATCACACGAGCATCGCAAACGCCAGGCGATGCTCGGGCTTCTGACCGGTTTGCTCGTGTCGATCGGATTTATTTTTCTCGGCAAAGCGATTTTCGCCGCGCTCGGAATTACCGTGGCCGATTTTCAAGTCGCGGGTGGATTGATCCTGCTCGCGCTGGCCGTTCGCGAGCTGGTTGGCTACGGCAAGGCCGATCGCGATTCGGACAATGAGTTCGGCGTTGTTCCGCTCGGAATGCCGTTGATCGCGGGACCGGCGTTGCTCACCGCGCTCCTGATCTTGATCGACAGCGTCGGCGTCGTGTTCACGCTGCTATCGCTGATTGTGAATCTTGCGATAGTCGCCATCGCGCTGTGCAATGCCGAGCGCTTCACGCGCTGGATGGGAAGACAAGGTTTGCGCGGCGTGTCGAAAATCATCGCGCTCTTGCTGGCGGCGATCGCGATCAGTTTGATCCGGCGGGGTTGGCAAGCGCACTGACCCGTGACTGCGGCTGAAGACATCCGCCACTACAGCATTTTGTCGATCTTACGGATGCTGCACGCCTGGCATCGCGCGTTTCAACTCGGCATCTTTGTCGCCGTGCTGATAACGAAAGTTCAACTCCGCTTCGATTGCGTAGATTTCCTTTTGCTGATCGGATTCACCATCGCCACCGTGATGAATGAAGATCGGCCGTCCATGTCGATCTTGCCGTTGCGGAATCTGGCGATAGAGATTGAGCCGTTGCTGCTGCAGCTGCGCGGTCGTCCACTTTTTATAGGGCGAATTCGGCGGCGAATAATAGGCCGGACCGGTGCGGGGGCCGAGCGCTGCGGCCGAGGTGCCGTTGTTGGATTGCGCGTTCGCAAAGCTGACCAGACCGAGCGCGAATAAAACTGTCAGTAGTGTTTTCATGATTGCTCCTTAAGAGGTTCGAGTCTCATGCGGCGGAAAAGTTCAAATATTCAACCACAGGCGAGGCCTGACGTTGCGTAAGATTTACTCGCTTTTGGCAATAGATTCGTTTCTATTGCGTCCAATCCTCACTGGGTTGACACGCCAGGTTGCGTTGTTAACGTCCAGCCCTTTATGAGATTTCCGCTCGCCCTAACCACGAAAATTGCTGCCTACATTGTCGGGCACAAACTGCGCGGAACCAGGAAGTTCGCCACCGTCCTGCAACTCGAGCCGCTGCACACCTGTAACCTCACCTGCACTGGTTGTGGCCGGATTCGCGAATACTCGACCTCGATGAAGGACGTCATGCCGCTGGAAGACTGTTTGAGCGCGGCCAAGGAATGTAATGCGCCAATGGTCTCGATCTGTGGCGGCGAGCCTTTGATTTATCCGAAGATCGAAGCGCTCGTGAACGGGATTCTCGAGCAAGGCCGCATCGTTTACATCTGCACGAACGCGATGTTCATGCGTAAAAAAATGCGCGAATGGCTGACGTCCGAATACCGGAAAGCGGATGCGGGAAAGCGGAAAGATTTGAGTGGGAAGATCGACAATCTCTTGTCGCAAGGGCTGATCAGCGAGAAAGACAAGACTTCGATCCAGGATCCGAATTCCAAAATCCCGAATGCGGTGATCGCGCCGAGCAATTGGATGTATTGGAACGTTCACCTCGACGGGCTCGAACGCATCCACGACCTGATCGTTGAGCGCGAAGGCGTGTTCAAGGAATGCATTCTCGCGATCAAAATGGCAAAGATTCTCGGTTACCAGGTGGCGACCAACACCACCGTCTATAAAGAGACCGACATGGACGAGCTGGAGCAATTGTTCGATTACCTGTCCGATCTCGGCGTTGATGGACACACCATCACGCCCGGCTACGACTACGACGCCGCGAAGAAGGACATGGTCTCGCGCTTGAATCTGCAGCCGGAGAATTTTTTCCTAACCCGCGAGCTGACGGTCAAAAAGTTCCGTCGCATGGATGAGTGGATGAATCGCTACACGTTTTTTGGGACGCCCGTCTATTTCGAATTTCTCGCCGGCAAACGCGACCTGACCTGCTCGGCGTGGGCGATTCCGACCCGGAACATCCGCGGTTGGAAAGCGCCTTGTTATTTTATGACCGACGCAATTGGCACCAATGGCACCGGTCATTATTCAAGTTATAACGAGCTCCTTGAGAATGTTGATTGGGACAAGTACGGCGTGATCGATGGCAAAGCGCGCGATCCGCGCTGCGAAAATTGCATGACGCATTGCGGCTACGAGCCGACCGCGAGCCTCGGCTTGCACGCACAGCCCGGCGACACTTGGAAGACACTACGATTTAATTTCGGAGCCAAACCGAAGCCGACCAGACGCGGAAGCGAAACTGTCGCCTTCAATGGCGTGAGTTCCGGCAACGGGCACCTCACCGGAAAGCAGGCCCAGGCTGAAGCGACTGTCGAAAAGGCCTCGTAAGATCGACATCGTTCGATCGGGTTTGTAAGATCGACAATCTCAAATGAGCTCGTCAGGAAACATTATTGCGTTGCGAAGCGCGAATCAGGAGCGCGAAAGTGCGTTTGTCGCGACCGAAGAGGAAATTTCGGAGGCGATCTCTCGGGCGCAGCAGAATTTGTTGCGGCAGCAGCACGAAGATGGTCACTGGTGCGGCGAGCTGCTCGTCGACAGCACGCTTTGCTCCGACTTCGTGCTTTTCATGCATTGGCTCGGCGAAGTTGATTTCAATCTACAGGAACGTAGCGCGCGCCACATTTTGAAACGCCAGTTGCCGGACGGCGGTTGGAACATTTACTTTGGCGGCCCGAGCGAGATCAACGCCTCCATCAAAGGCTACTTCGCGCTCAAGCTTGCTGGTTACTCGCCCGATCTGCCGTTCATGCGCAAAGCGCGCGAAAATATTCTGCGCCTGGGCGGCATTCCGCGCATGAATACGTTCAGCAAGCTTTACCTCGCGCTGCTCGGACAATTCCCGTGGAAATATCTGCCGACGATACCGGTGGAAATGATTCTGCTGCCGACCTGGGCGCCGTTTCACATTTACAAAATGTCTTCCTGGAGTCGCGCGATGCTCATTCCGCTCGCGATCATCAATCATTTTAAGCCAACCCGAACGCTCGCGGGCGACAAACAGCTGCACGAACTTTATCCCATCGGCACCGAACAGAGTGATCTTCGTTTGCCGCGCAGCGAAAAGTTTTGGACATGGCGCAATTTCTTTCTTCGAGTCACGGACGTTCTGAAGATTTTACATCCCTTTCAGATTCGCTCGATGCGCAAGCGCGCGCTTGAAGAAGCCGAGCGTTGGATGCTCGAGCGAATCGGCGAGGGGAGCGACGGACTGGCCGCGGTTTATCCCGCGATGTTGAACTGCATGATCGCGCTCCGCGTCCTCGGTTATCCGAAAGATCATCCGATTTACAAAAAAGCGGCAAAAGATTTTGCCGGGTTGTTCGTGGACGATCCGGAGGATTTCCGGATTCAGCCGTGCCTTTCGCCGATTTGGGACACGGCAATTAATTTGATCGCTCTCGCGGAATCCGGTTTGCCCGCGGACGATCCCGCGTTGCGTAAGGCGGCGAAGTGGTTGCTCGACAAGGAAGTCCGGATCAAAGGCGATTGGACCAACAACAATTCGCATCCGGAAGCAAGCGGATGGGCCTTCGAATACAACAACGTTTATTATCCCGACGTGGACGACACCGCCATGGTGTTGATGGCGCTGCGGCTGGCGAAGCCGGAAACGAATTGGGATTTGGAAAAAACTTTTCGGCGCGCACTTGACTGGCAGATGAGTTTTCAATGTCGCGATGGCGGCTGGGCCGCGTTCGACAAAAATGTCACGACACCATGGCTTGAAGACATGCCGTTCGCGGATCACAACGCAATTCTCGATCCAACTTGCAGCGATCTGACCGCGCGCACTTTGGAATTGCTCGGCTACATCAAATTCAATCCGAAGGTCCGCAGTGTTCGTGACGCGATTCATTATTTGATCGAGACGCAGGAGTCGGACGGCTCGTGGTATGGACGCTGGGGCGTGAATTACATTTACGGGACGTGGCAAGTGCTGCGCGGATTGCGCGCCATCGGCTACGACATGACCCAGGACTGGATCGTGCGCGGGCGAGATTGGCTCGAGAGTTGCCAGAACGACGACGGCGGTTGGGGGGAAACGTGCGCGACCTACGAAAATGCCGCGACCAAAGGAATCGGCAAAAGCACCGCCTCGCAAACGGCATGGGCGATCATGGGAATTTGCGCGTGCGGAGATTTGAATCGCTCGACGATTCAACGCGGCCTGCGTTTCCTCTTGAGCACGCAAAAACAAGACGGCTCGTGGAATGAACCCGAAATCACCGGCACCGGATTTCCCGGCGTCTTCTATTTAAAGTACGATATGTACCGCCAAAATTTCCCGCTCCTCGCGCTCGCGACCTACGTGAATTACTCCAACGACCAGATCACGCAGCCGGGATTTTATCAGGCGACGAAGTAGCGGAGGTTCAACGAACCGCCGTAGCGATTGAGGTCAATCGCTACCAAAGATCGACATCTTCGGCGGCTCACAATTGACCGCTAATCGTCGCGGCCTAACGTGTTTGTATGGCTTACGAATTACCGAAATTACCTTACGACTACAATGCGCTCGAGCCGCACATCGACGCGCGCACGATGGAGATCCATCATACGAAGCATCATCAGGCTTACATCACCAATCTTAACAACGCGATCAAAGGCAAAGGCGATCTCGAATCGAAATCTGTCGAAGATTTGATCAAAAACTTGAACGCCGTGCCGGAAGACATTCGCATCGTCGTGCGCAACAACGGCGGCGGTCACGCGAACCATTCCTTCTTTTGGAAAATCATGGGCCCGAAAGCGGGCGGCGAGCCAAAAGGCAAACTCGCCGACGACATCAAGTCGACGTTTGGCGGTTTCGATCAGTTTAAAGAAAAATTCGCGGATGCGGGCGTGAAACGATTCGGCAGCGGCTGGGCCTGGCTGATCAAAAAAGGCGGCAAACTTGAAATTGTTTCAACGCCGAACCAGGACAGCCCGTTGATGGACGGCAACACGCCGATCCTCGGCGTCGACGTTTGGGAGCACGCGTACTATCTCAATTACCAAAACCGCCGGCCCGATTATATCAAGGCGTGGTGGAACGTGGTAAACTGGGACGCGGTGGCGAAGAATTACTAGGCGACTTCCTGCTGCGTTTTTGCAGCGCATAAAATGTGAGCAACGGCGACCAGTCGCTTCTCGAATATCTGGCGGTTGAAGCCGAAGTGCGCGGTTTGCGCTTTCTGTTGATCGGGGGTTGGGCGCTTGAAGCGTATCAGTTCGCACGCCAGACCGTCGATGTTGATTGCCTGATCGCCGAGCCGGATGTCGCGCAGGTCGATTCCTTCTTGCCTGCAGCCGGGTTCAACGAGATTGCGCGCACTGCGAACTTTCGCCGTTACCGGCATGCCGACTTCGGCTATCTCGACCTTTTGATTGTCGATCCTGCAACTTTTGGGACGCTCTACGCCAGCGCTCAGCCATTTGCGATTGGCAGCGTCACGCTGAAGGTGCCGTCACTACCAAATCTAATCGCATTAAAGCTGCACGGCGCTAAGAATGACCCCGCCCGTGAAGGGCGCGAGCTCGCCGACATTGAGCAACTGGCGAGGCGCGGCCCAGTTTCCTCGGATGAAATCAAAAAGCTGTGTGCGCAGTTTGGACCGCCCGACATTTGGAATAAGCTGAAGAGCCGCTTGTATGGAAACGACTGATTTTACGCTGCCGCCATTCGAGATTCCGCCAACCGCCGACGCTCCTGTAATTCCGCCCGAGGTCTATTCGCGTTGGGTCTGGCAAAATATCAAACGATTGCGGGCGACCGGGAAATTGGACGAATTATGCGCCGCGCGCACGCCGGTGGACGCGCGTTTTAGATTTCCCAACGTTTCGTAATTTCGTTCGATTCGGCAACATGGCGTACTTAAATGAAAATTATCTCAAGCTTCAGGCCGGTTATCTTTTTCCCGAGATCGCGCGCCGCGTGCGCGAGTTTTGCGAAAAGAATCCGGACGCGGCGAACCGCTTGATTCGCTGCGGCATTGGCGACGTGACCGAGCCGTTGCCGCAGGCGGCGATCGATGCAATGAAGCGTGCGGCTGACGAACTTGGAAAACGCGAAACGTTTCGCGGTTACGGCCCGGAGCAGGGTTACGACTTTTTAAGATCGACAATCGCGCAGAAAGATTTTCGAGATCGCAAGATCGACATCGCTGACGACGAGATTTTCGTTTCGGACGGGTCGAAATGCGATTGCGGATTCATTCTTGACATTCTTGGCGATCAAAACAAAGTCGCTGTTCCCGATCCGGTTTATCCCGCTTACGTCGACACGAACGTGATGGCCGGTCACACCGGCGCCGCGCGCAAAGATGGAAGCTATGAAGGCATTGTTTATTTGCCGGGCACCGCTGAAAACAAATTCGTTCCTGAACCGCCACGGGAACATGTCGATCTTGTTTACCTTTGTTTCCCAAATAATCCTACCGGCGCGGTCGCGACTCGCGATCAGCTTGCGCGCTGGGTCGATTATGCTCGCCGGCATGACGCGCTGATTTTGTTCGACGCCGCTTACGAAGCCTACATTTCCGATCCCAAGGTTCCGCACTCGATTTATGAGCTCGAGGGCGCACGCGAATGCGCCGTCGAGTTTCGCAGCTTCTCGAAGATCGGGGGATTTACCGGTGTGCGATGTGGTTTCACCGTGATGCCGAAAACCGTTCTGGCGCGGACCGATTCGGGAAAGAAAATGCCGCTTCATCCGCTTTGGCATCGGCGTTGGAGCACGAAATCGAACAGCGTGAGTTATCCGGTCCAGCGCGCGGCCGAAGCGTTGTACTCCGACGAAGGCCGCAAGCAATCTCGCGCATTGATCGAGCACTACATGGGCAACGCCCGGATTCTGTGCAAAGCGTGCGAAGAAAAGCGCTGGCAGGTTTTCGGCGGCGAAAATGCGCCGTACGTCTGGGTCGGCACGCCGGCGGGCCTCACAAGCTGGCAATTGTTCGATCGAATGCTCCGCGAAATCAATGTCGTGATCACGCCGGGCGCTGGTTTTGGCGCGCAGGGCGAAGGTTATTTTCGAATCTCGGCTTTCAACAGCCGCGAAAACGCGGAAGAAGTCGCGCGCCGGTTAAGAGATTTTGGTAGCGGCGATTGACCTCAATCGCCATCTGGCTGTAGCCCAGTCGCTATGCGACGCGAAGGCCGCCCGCAGCGCGGTGGCTACAAATTCGTTGCGAACTACGCGAGGCGCGTAACATTTGCGCCGAAGAAAGTTCCGAGTGGCCGAAGAGAAACAAGACCTCCTCCAGCTTTATCGTTTCTGTTTTCTGATGCTGGCAGATGCGGCGAAAGCGCAGGAAATTTTTCACGCGACCCTGCGCGAAGCAGCGCAGCTCGCGGCGAATAACGAAGCGCCGCGGGATCGTCTTTGGTTTTTTCGGAACGCGCGCTGGCGTTGCCTGGAAGCAGGGGAGCAGGGATTGCAGGCCGAAGATGTCGATTTTGAAGAGCAAGAGCTCGCCAAAGATGCGCCATCGCAAATGGAAAAGCTGGAGCCGCAACAATTCGCGGTTTGGATTGCTGCCGCGCCCGAGCCACAGCGCAGTGCGCTCGCACTTTTCTATCTGAACGAGTTCAGCTATTCCGATTTATTGTCGGTCACGGAACTGAAGCCAGCCGAACTTTCGAAATTGCTGGGTGCCGGGCGCCGTGAGTTCCAAGCCTGGCTCGACTCAACCATTCCCGTTCCGCAGCAGCCATGAGTGCCGCGATCAATTTATCCCGCCGCGACAAAATGCTGGTGCATTGCGCGCCGTTGCGCGAAGAGCACGTCGATGATCGCTCTCTGCGCACGGCGATGCATCACGCGCGCAAAACTGAAGTGCTCGCGACCCAGCAGGAATTCGACAAAGCCGCCGCCGCATTGGTGCAGGCGATTCCGATTCCCAAAGAAATTCTCGAATGGGTCCCGACCGAAACGTACATCGCGCCGCCGCGGCGTTCGTGGAAAAAATACGCGCAGAACCCGGCGTTCCTCGCAACCGGGATTGCAGTCATGGTCATCGCGATTGTCGGAATTTTTCAACTGGTCGAGCGCTTGAATCGTTTTCCCGGACAATCGACCGCGCTTCGTTTGCTGACCACCGCGGGCTCGAACAAATCGATGATGCTCGATCCGGTGAAGACGGACGCCGGCGCGCTCGGCGATTATCTTTTCATGAAACATCGCCTCGTGCACTACGACGTGCCGCCCGAGTTCGCCGAACTGAAAATCCTCGGTTGTCGCGTGTTCGATGACGAAGAAGGCCAACGGATCGCGCAAATTTGGGCCGTTGAAAAGAAGATGCAGTTCTTCATGTTTCCGGCCGTGCGAGATGTGAAAACTGGAAAAGCGAAAGAGTTTTCCGGTTGGCGTTATGTCGATCAAGACCGCTGGACCGGCGTGGTGAAAGAAGACAATGGCGTCTGTTTCATGGCCGCGGTGCGTGGAAGCGAAAAGGATCTCGCGCCTTACGTTTCGAAGAAGAAAGAGTAGATGGACATCTGGGCGCGTTGACAGCGACGCCGTGCGATTGAACTTTGTCGCCGCTTAACGCCAGGGTAGCTCAGCGGTAGAGCAGGGGACTCATAAGCCCTTGGTCGGGAGTTCAATTCTCCCCCCTGGCACTATCATTTCGGACTTCAGATTTTCGATTGCCGATTCATTGAACGTTGAGCATTGAGAGGCGAGCAATTTCTGGCTACAAAGGGCAGCGAGTCCTATGTCTCAATTGCGCCCCAATCTGCAATTCGAGATTGCGCACGTTTTGTTTATAGACGTTATCGGCTACTCGAAACTCTTGATCGACGCCCAGTACGAGTTACAAGAGCAGCTCAATCAGGTAGTGCGTAGTGCGCCACATTTCCGTGCCGCCGAAGCGGAGGGCAAACTAGTGCGATTGCCAACAGGTGACGGCATGGCGCTGGTTTTTTCTTCCAGCCCGGAAGCGCCGGTGCGCTGCGCGCTGGAAATAAGCGAGGCGTTGAAGAACAATCCGCAGATTGCGCTTCGAATGGGGATTAATACCGGCCCAGTCAGTGGCGTCGCAGATGTAAACGATCGGTCAAATGTCGCGGGAGCTGGGATCAACAACGCGCAGCGCGTGATGGCTTTTGGCGATGCCGGTCACATTCTTCTTTCGAAACGGTCCGCCGAGGATTTGCTCCAATACCGGCAGTGGAAACCGTACTTGCACGAGTTAGGCGAGTTCGAGGTCAAGCATG
>DATBCV010000011.1:0-50487 GCA_036270275.1 Chthoniobacterales bacterium
GTTCGTCAACCGCACTTTTGCCACTTTGCGCAGCGCGGAGTTCGGCTTCTTGGGAGTGCGCGTCATCACTTGCACGCACACACCGCGACGTTGAGGACAATTCGTCAGGGCCGGTGACTTTGATTTCACCGACACCTTCCGGCGTCCTTTCCGAATCAACTGATTAATCGTGGGCATTTTTCTAAACAATGCGCCGCCCGAACGGGGTCAAAATCCGGGCGACAAAAAAACCCGCTCAAACGCGTTTACACACTGTCACGCGCCTGATGCGGTGAAGCGCGACTATAGAGGAGAAAATCACGCCCCGCAAAGAATATTTTGTGCGCCCGCCCGCATTTCGTGCAACACGTGACAGCTTCGTTTTTTGAATGGAAAAAAGCTTCGAACTTTTGACGAAAGATCGCGAGTCGGGCGCTCGGCATGGGCGGTTGACGACTGCGCATGGCGCGATTGAGACACCGGCGTTCATGCCGGTTGGAACGCAGGGAAGCGTGAAAGCGGTGAGTCCGCGCGAGCTTCGTGAATTGAACGCGCCGATAATTCTTGGAAACACTTATCATCTTTTTGTCAGGCCGGGAGTGGAAGTGATCAAACATCTCGGCGGCTTGCACAAATTCATGAACTGGGACCGGCCGATCCTGACCGACAGCGGCGGTTATCAAATTTTTTCGCTCGCGAAGTTGCGCAAGATCACGGAAGCGGGTGTGCATTTTCAAAATCATGTCGATGGAACGCCGGCGTTCATTTCGCCGGAAAGCGCGATGGAAATCCAGGCGGGGCTCGGGAGCGACATCGCGATGGTGCTTGATGAATGCCCGCCGTGGCCGTGCGAGTACGATTACGCGGCGAAAAGCGCGGAGATGACGGCGCGTTGGGCGAAACGATGCAAGGAATGGGCGGAAGAGAACGCGTTTCGAACTCGTCCTGTAGAGGCCGCTGTCTTAGCAGCAACCCAAAACAAATCCGCCGAGACGGCGGACACTACAGAAGAACCGGCGCGGCAGCTTGTGTTCGGAATTGTCCAAGGCGCTACGTTTGAAAAACTCCGCAAGCAAAGCGCGCAGGCGATTGTCGATCTTGATTTCGATGGTTACGCAGTCGGCGGAGTTAGCGTGGGCGAGCCGGAAGAAGAAATGTTTCGTGCGGTCGAATCGAGCGAGCCCCTTTTGCCGGCCGACAAACCTCGTTACGCGATGGGCCTCGGAACCCCGCCGCAATTGCTCGAGATGATCGCGCGCGGCGTGGACATGTTCGATTGCGTGCTGCCAACACGGCTCGCGCGCAATGGGACTGCGTTCACTTCCGAAGGCACAATCAATTTGAAGAACGCTGAGTTCGCGAAAGACAAGGACCCGATCGAGCCGAATTGCGAATGCACCTCGTGCCGCGAATTCAGCCGCGGTTACATCCGCCATCTCATCAAGGCGGAAGAAATTCTCGGACTGCGCTTGATCACGCTGCACAATTTGCATTTCTATCTCGATTTAATGCGGCAGGCCCGGGCGAAGATCGACAACGGCACTTTCGATGAGTTCCGAAGCGAGTTCGTTTCGAATTACGAACCGCGAGACGTGGAATCCGGGTAGGGACACGCGCTGCGATGTCCGCGGACGCCGCAGCGCGGCGTCCCTACCAGACGCGATTCTCGATTGCAGGGCGAGCGTTCGCGTTTAAACTCCGACCTCCCCGAAATCTCCGATGATGTTCGAACTTCTAGCGCAAACGCAATCGGCCGCGCCCGCTGCCCCTGGAGCTGGCGGCGCTGGCGGCGGTTTCCTGAATCTTCTCCCGATCTGGTTCTTCATTATCGTGATCATGTATTTCGTGCTGATTCGGCCGCAGAAGAAACGTCAGCAGGAGCAGCAGCGTTTGGTCACCAGTCTCAAAACGGGCGACCGCGTCGTCACGAATGCCGGCATTCATGGGTTGATCGCGAACGTGAGGGACACAACTGTCATGTTGAAGATTGCCGATAACGTGAAAATTGAAGTGGAGAAATCCGCAGTCACGAATGTTTTGAAATCCGAATGACTCCCGCGCTCACATTTTTTGGCGGCCTCGGCCTGCTCGTTTTATTCGGTTGGTATTTCGCGACCGATGTCGGAATGCGGAAACGACTTCTCGCCACCACACTGGTGATGCTGCTGGTCGCGTTCAGCATCGCGACGATCTGGCCGCCGGAGAAAAAGATCCAGCTCGGTCTCGATATTCAAGGCGGCACTTCATTCCTGATCCGTCTGGTGGGCGGCGACAAGGGAGTGAACAAGGCGATGCTCGACCAGGCGGTCGAAGTTATTCGTAAACGCGTCGATTATTTCGGCGGCGGCGAACCGATCATCAGTCCGGTGGGGACCGATCGGATCCTCGTGCAAATCCCGGGACTGAGCACGGAGAAAATCCAGGAAGCGCGCGAACAACTCTCGCGTGTTGCGAAGCTCGAGTTCCGCATGGTCTTTGCGGACAACGGGGAGAAGTTGCGCGCGATCGATGGCGGCACGGACGTGATTCCGCCCGAGTACCGCATTGAAAATTACAAACACGCCAAGGAAGGCGATCAACCCGCGGTCGAGGAACGTTTGCTCGTAAAAAAGAAAGCGGACCTCGGCGGCAATCATGTGTCGCATGCGAGCGCCGGTTACGGGAACGAAGGTTGGGAAGTTAGCCTCAGCTTTGACGCCGAAGGAACGAAGAAGTTCGGCGAAATCACCGGCGCGAACGTGAATCACCGGTTCGCGATCGTGCTCGACAATGTGATCCAGTCCGCGCCGAACATTCGCGAGCCGATTTACGGCGGCAGCGCACGCATTTCGGGAAACTTTGGCGAACAGGAAGCGCGCGGGCTCGCGAGCGTGCTCGAGAATCCATTGCAAACGCCGGTGTCGATCGAAGAAGAGCGGAGCGTTTCGCCCACGCTCGGAATGGATTCGATCCGCGCCAGCATAACTGCCGGTCTGCTCGGGCTCGCGATCACGATGATTTGCGTGCTGATTTACTATCGCCTGCCAGGTTTGGTCGCGTGTCTGGCGCTAATCGTGAACCTGATTCTGCTGATCGGCGCGCTCACGATGTTCCGGTTCGTGCTGACCTTGCCGGGAATCGCCGGCATTATTTTGACAATCGGCCTATCGGTGGATGCGAGCGTACTAATATATGAGCGGCTCCGCGAGGAGATGGAGATGGGCAAATCGCTCAAAGTCGCCCTCGAGACCGCTTACAATAAAGCCTTCAGCTCCATCTTCGACGCCAACGTGACGACGCTGATCACAGCATTTATTCTCTGGATGAATGCAGCTGGCCCGGTCAAAGGCTTCGCCATTTCGTTGACGCTCGGCATTCTCGCCTCGCTCTTCACCGCGCTTATCGTCGGCCGCAACGCGCTCGGCGCGCTCGTTGATTCGGGCAAAGTGAAAAAGATTTCGATGCTGCATTTGATTTCGTCGCAGAACATCAACTTCCTCGGCAAAGGTTTTCTCGCCTGCATGTGCTCGCTCGCCATCATTCTCGCCGGCGCGACGTCGTTTTACGTTCGCGGCGAGAAAAATTTCGGCGTCGATTTCCGCGGCGGCGATCTCATCACCCTGAGCTCCACCGCGAAGATCGACATCGGCCAAGTTCGTGACGGGTTGAAACCGCTCGGCTTCGCGGATGCGTCGATCCAGGAATCGTCCCAGGGCGGGAAAAACTACATCACCATCCGCACGCCATTGAACACGAGCGACAAAGTGGAGAAACAAGTGATCCAAACGATGCCGCAGGCGAATTTTAAAGTGGAACGCTCGGAGCGAGTCGGCCCGCTCGTGGGCGGGGAGTTGGCGAAAAGCTCCGTCGTTGCGCTCGGGCTCGGCATTCTTGGCGTCTTGATCTTTGTCACGTTGCGCTTCGAGCTCTCCTTCGCGGTGGGCGCCATCGTCGCGCTTTTTCACGACGTCATCATCACGGTCGGCGTTTTCTCTCTGCTGCATCGCGAATTAACTTTGACGATGGTCGGCGCCGTCCTGACCATCGCCGGTTACTCGATCAACGACACCATCGTCGTTTACGATCGAATCCGCGAAGGTCTGGCCAGCGGCAAACGTGGGTCGATCGAACAGATCATGAACTCGAGCATCAACCAGACGTTGAGCCGCACGATCCTGACCAGCACCGTCACCTTGATTCCGATTCTCTGTTTATTTTTCTTCGGCGGCGCAGTCCTGCGCGACTTCTCGCTCGCGATCATCGTCGGAGTGGTGGTTGGAACCTATTCGTCGATCTTCATCGCCTCGCCCATCGTCCTCTGGTGGACCCGCGCTCGCGGCGCAAGCACAAGCACGTTACGCAAAGAAATCACGCAAAAGCCGACCGCCGCGAATCCACTCGCGAGATAGGGCGCGATTTGACGAAAGCGGCGTGTCCGCTTAGGATCGGCGTCGCCTGTAGGGCAAAGAATTTGCTAGGATTGGAGTTGAAACACGATGCCAGAAGTACTCGTTCGCAAAGGTGAGCCGGTGGATCGCGCACTCAAGCGGTTGAAAAACAAGCTTGATTCCGAGGGTATCCTCGAGGAAGTGCGCCGATTGCGCGCTTTCGAGACGCCGAATCAAAAGCACCGCCGCAAAGCGAAGAACAATGCCAAGCGCGCCCGGACCAAGTTCCGTTTTAGCGCGTAGAAGCTATCCCACTTAGTTTTGTAGAGGCCGCCATCACCGGCGGCTTTCTTTTTGGTTTTGCCGCTGAGGACAGCGGCCACTACAGCTCAAGAGAACCTTAGTCGCATTCGCACACGATTCGGAAGCCGAGATCGTTGCAGGAAAATCCGGGAACGTTTGAGCTGCGAACGGTTGCGCGCAGACTGCTGAAGCGTGATTTCCAACTTCCGCCGCGATGCACGCGTTTCGTGCCGCTGGTAGCGCCGCGCGGATTTGTTTTCGGGCCGGTCCGGTAAAGCTCGTAATAATCGAAACACCATTCCCAAACATTCCCCGCCATGTCTTCGATTCCGAACGGGCTGGCGCCGAGCGGAAACGAGCCCACGGGCGAACTTTCCGGATAACCGTCGTCGATCTCGCGATCGCTCCAGGCGAAAACGGTGTTCTTATCGGCGAAATTGGCGAGATCGCCGCGGCCCTCGTGATTTCCCCATGGAAATTTGCGCTGATCGGTCCCTCTGGCGGCGTATTCCCATTCTGCCTCGGTCGGCAAACGATATTTCCGTCGCTCACGTGTGCTCAGCCATTGGCAAAATTTCACCGCGTCGAGGTAACTGACGTATACGGCGGGGTGACGATCGCCGGCGCCGGCGGCGCGCTTGGTTTTGTGCGCGCGATCGAACTGCTCGTATTCCGCGTTCGTGATGAGGCAGCGCGAGATGTAAAAACGACTGAGCGATACCGAATGCACTGGTCGTTCGTTAGGCGAAGCTTCCTCAATCTCGCTGCCCATCATGAATTCCGCGGACGGAACAAAGATCATCGTTCCGCCGAGCGTGTTGGTGAAATTGGCAAAGTGGGAGCGCTCGAGGTCCGGGTTATTGTCGATCTTTGGAGCAAGCGGCTTTGGTTCAACAGGGGCGGCGGCGGGAGTCGTTGAAGATTTGCTCTCGACTTTGGGCGCTGGATTCGCCGGAGCGGCCATCGATTTCTCGTCGGCTTCTTCGAGGAAAAGATCGACAAGATCTTCGGCTTCGCCCGGATCAAGTCCGAGATTCTCGGCCATGTCGATGAAGGTATCGCGCTGATCGTCGCTCATGCTGAAGCTATCGAGATTGCTCAATCGCAACATGCGCAGGAATTCGTCCTGCGGATTTGCGGGCGCTTTGGTGGCCGCGGTCTGAACGAGATTTGCGGTAAGCGGCGGCGGCGCTGCGATCTCTTGCCGCTTTGCGCCATGCTCGTGGAGAGATTCCTCGATGATGGAATTCATCTCGGCCTCGGTAAGCGCGCGCTCGGCGCCGAAACGCAGAAGATTTTTTTCTTCTTCCTTGTTCAGGACGCCACTCGCGAGAGCGAACTCCAGATATTTTCGGAATTCGGCTGCGGCGGCTTCGTGCACTTCGGCCGCCAGCTCTTCATCCAGAACTTTGCGCCGGTCAGGATCGAGAAGCTCGAGCCGCGCTTCGGTGAGATAGCGTGACGATTCTTCGAGACCGGCCCGGAGTAATTGGGCGAGCGGATTGCTCGGCTGATTTTTGAGCGGAAGTTTTTTTTGCCACCACCGCATCAATTCGCGGCAGTGTTCTTCAATCAGCTCGTTGCTCGGATTCGCGCGCGGATCAAGGCAAAGCCGGTCGTATGGATTCGGCGAATTGTAATTGCTCCAGCCCTGCCACTTTCGCGGATCATCGGGGAGCGGAAGCGGGAAACTGAGATCGCATTTGGTCATCGACTAACTGACATTCAAGGCCTCTAAACTCGACGTTGCCTCTGCGATGTCCTTCGGCGCGAGACCGGTGTTGCGGTCGATCGTCACCTTGGCGTTGTTCCCGGCCGCCTGGACTTCCACTTCCAAAACCTGGTTCGCGTTATACTGGTAAGTGAGCTTTACCGGCGAACCTTTCGGCAAATAGGGCGGCAATTGGATATCGCAAATGCCAAGCGGCGTGCATTCGCCGGGAATTGTGCTCTCGCCTTCCACTACTTTCACCACCGCGCGTTGCATATTCGCGTCGGCCGTTCCGAACGAATTCTTAATCACCGCCGGAACCGGCGTCATTTTGCGGATCATCGGAAAGACGTATTCCTGGAGTTGTCTCTCGTCCCACAGAACAACACCAAGCGTATGCGACGTGATGTCGGTCACTTCGATTAATCCGCCATCAAGCGCTGAAAATTTCTGCCGGACCGCGTCATCGACCATTTTTTCGCCGGAAGCGTCTTCCTCGTTCAAAAGCGAAAGCACGCCTTGAATGGCCGCCCCGCGCGCCACGATTTCGTCAGGATTGAGGGTGTCGATGAGCGCGACCGATGAGAAACCCGAAATCATCGCGCGGATCATCGGCATTCGCGTCATGCCGCCCGCGAGCAGCACTTTGTCGATCTTGTCCCACTTCATTTTCGCTTCCTGCATCACCATCTCGCAAATCGTCTTGCATTTTTCGACGAGGTGCCGCGTGCGTTTTTCAAATTCCTTTCGCGTGAGCGTCAATTTCACGCTCTTGCCGCCGTGATGGTAAACGATCGTCGTAGAGTTACGGCTCGAGAGCTGGATCTTCGCCGCGAGCGCGCGGTTGTGAAGGTCCTGGTAGCTGTGCAGATCAAGCAACGGATTTTCGCCGTGCAAACGATCGAACTCCTCCGCGATCAAATTCACGATCACGTCATCCCAATCTTTTCCGCCAAGGCGATGGTCGCCATTGGTCGCGAGCATCTCGATCCGATGATCGAGGATGCGCATGATAGTGACGTCGAACGTGCCGCCACCGAGATCGAAAACGAAAACGGTTTGATTTTCTTCGAGCTTGTCGAGGCCGTAAGCGAGCGCGGCCGCAGTCGGTTCGTTGATGATTTGAAGAACATTCAATCCCGCAAGCTGACCAGCGGTAATGGTCGAGGTGCGCTCAGCGTCATTGAAATAGGCCGGGACGGTGATGACCGCGTCGGTGACCGGTTGCTCCAAATATTTTTCGGCGTCGGCTTTTAATTTTCTGATGATCAAGGCCGAGAGCTCTTCGGCCGAATAGACCTTGCCCCCGATCTCACGGGCGAATTGATCTTTGGGTTTGCCCATTTCGCGCTTCACAAAATCGACAATCTTTTCCGGCTCGGCCACCGCGTTGTTCTTGGCGACGGTCCCGACGATGACGTTTGTTCCGTCAAAGCAAATGACCGATGGCGTGATCCGTTCCGTCTCGCCGTTAGGAATAATCTGCGGTTTTCCGTAACCGTCGATGTGCGCGATGGCTGAAAACGTCGTGCCCAAATCGATCCCGACTACTTTGCGTTTCCTCATGGCTGAAAATATTTGGCCGTTGCCTCGGTTCGGCTCGTTTTGCCTAGTGCAGTTTTCGTGCCCCAGAAGAGGAAGATTTTTGCGCGATTTACGGAGTTGGTTCGCGCACGCGGATCGCGGATCAGCCGAAGCGTTTGACGATAACTTCTTCGGGGCGAATCAGCTTACCGCGCCAAACGAACCCGCGCTTCACCCGCATCACGATTGCGCCGTCCTCTTCCGGAAAATCCGCCGGCTCATAATTGATGACACGATGATAGGCGCGATCGACGCGCTCACGGGGCTCGATTTCTTTCACGTCGAAGCGGTGAAGAATTTCCACCAACGAATGGATCGCATTTTCCAAATTGTCCCGCCATTGCGAAACGCTACTGCGCTTTCCTTTTTCCTGCGCGACGCTCGTGAGCTGATCGCACAGGCCATTGAGATGGTCGTAAAGATAAACCAAATCGTGGATGAATGGTTTTTGAAGCGATTCGTGGAGGAAATTGTCGCGATACTTGAGCAGCTCGGAATGGAGAGAATCGAAGAGCTGTTGATTTACGCTTTCCGTGTTCCGAATGGATGAGAGTTGTTCGTCGATCCTGCGGAATTGTTCGGCAAACGCGGCCGCGCGCGTTGATTCCATCTGCGCCGCGAACGCTTCAAACCGGCTAACAAGCTGATTTTCCAGCGCGCGGATCTGCTCGGTGAAAGGATCGCTTTCGCCCGGCGCATCGCCGTTCGCGACTGGCGAAGCAAACGCTGGCTCGTGAATGATGGGCAATGGCGGTAAAATCTTTTCCGCTTCCGCGCTGAGCTGCTGCATGGCAGCGCTAAAATCCTGTTCTTCCTGTGCGGTCTTGTTCGACATTTTATTTTCCAAAAAATTTACGGATCGCTTCGACCAGGCCGTCGATGTCGTGCCGGCGGGCTTCGATGCCGATCTTCAAACCGTGATCTGTCGCCGTTTTCGAGGTAATCGGGCCAATGCTTGCGATCTGCATCCCTTTCGGCCAGGGCAAACCGAGCGCGAGAAAATTTTCCACCGTGGAAGAGCTCGTGAACGTGATCAGATCCGCCCCCTCTTCCAAAAGTCTCCGGCGCGCGCCTGTAACGTCGCGCGTCTCCGGCACGGTCCGATATGCAAAACCTTCATCGACGATTGCTCCCAGCCTTGAAAGCTCTCTCGGTAGCACGTCCCGCGCCTTCTCGGCCCGGGCGATAAGGATTCGCAGATTTTCTACGCCGCCCTGCTTTTGAAATTCCCGGAGCACGCCTTCGGCCACGAATTCCTCCGGTTGAAGATCGACATGAAGACGAAAATCGCGGACGCGCTCCGCGGTCGCCGGTCCAATCGCCGCGATTTTGGCGGCGCCAATCTCGCGCGCATCGTCGTAGAGTTTAAAGAACATCTCAAAGAACGCCTCGACGCCGTTCGGGCTGGTGAAGACAATCCAGTCGTATTGGTGCGCATCCTGCACGAGCTCGGCGAAGTCGCGCAGATTGGTTGGCGGTTCAATGCGGATCGTCGCCAGCTCCAGCACATCAGCGCCGAGAGCGCGGAGCTGATTGCTCAGCGCGCTCGCTTGTTTGCGCGTGCGTGTCACGACGATCCGTTTCCCGGAGAGCGGACGGTCTTCGTACCATTTTAAATCTTTCCGGAGCGCGACCACTTCGCCGAACACCGCCACGGCGGGCGCTTCGAACTCCGCTTCAGCGGCACGTTGCGCGATTGTTTTCAAGGTTCCAACGAGCGTTTCCTGTCTCCCCGTCGTTGCCCAACGCACGAGCGCGACTGGTAAATCAGGCCGAACGCCGTTCGCCAGCATCTCTCGCGTGATCGCATCGATCCGCTCCACGCCCATCAACATGACTTGCGTTCCGCCAAGCTTCGCCAGCGCAGCGTAATCGATTGCCGTCTTTTCCTTAGCCGGATCTTCGTGACCGGTGAAAAAGGTCACGTGCGAATTGTCCCCGCGATGCGTCACCGGAATTCCCGCGTAAGCCGGACCGGCAATTGCCGAAGTGATTCCAGGAACAATTTCGAAAGCGATTCCTGCATCGACAATCGCCTGCGCCTCTTCCGCGCCGCGCCCGAAAACAAATGGATCGCCCCCTTTGAGACGCACGACTTCCTTTCCTTCGCGCGCTTTTTCGATGAGCAGTCGGTTGATCTCGTCCTGCTTCAGCGAATGGTCGCCCGCTTTTTTCCCGGCATAGATAATTTCCGCGTCTTCGCGCGCCCAATTCAGCATCTCGGGATTTGCGAGATGATCGTAAACAATAACGGCCGCGCGCTCGATGCACTCTTTCGCCCGGAGAGTGACCAGTCCGAGATCGCCCGGGCCAGCGCCGACGAGATAAACTTTCCCGCGTTCACGGTTGCTCTTGCTCATGCTCGAATCTTGCCCAACAACTCGGCCGCCAATTTTTCCGCGTCTTCGCTTGGACCTTGGGTATGACCTTCGCGCGGCCTGGTTGCGCCCAAGTCAAAAATTTGTCCGCGCATCTGCATTGTCGATCCTTCAATCGTTGCCACCGCCCCGACCGGTTGATTGCAATCCGCGCCTAACAATCGCAAAAACTCGCGCTCGCCGCGCAAGCTCAAGCGCGTGTCGAAATGATTGATCGGTGCGACCATTTCGCGAAGCTGCTCGTCACGCGAACGGATTTGCATAGCGATGATCCCCTGCCCGCCGGCCGGAACAAAAATCTCGCGCGGCAAAATCGCGGTGAAAAATTCTTTTCCTTCAAATTCAACCCGTCCGTCGCTCGCTTTCAAACCGAGCCGCTCCAATCCGGCCTGCGCCAGAATGGTCGCGTGCCAGCAGTCGGTCGCGAGCTTGCGCAAACGCGTCGGCACATTGCCGCGAAGATCGACAATCTCGAGGTCGGGCCGTTTCCAACGGAGCTGATGTTGCCTGCGCACACTTCCGGTCGCGACAATTCCGTCGCCCGGCAGCGAGTTTAGATCGCAAGGCGTTGTCGCGACGAGCGCGTCGTCTATCGCGTCCCGCGGCAACACAGCCGCGATCTCGGTATTTGGCGCGAGCGAGCTCGGCAAATCTTTCGCGCTATGGACGGCGAGATCAATTTGCCCGCTCACCAGCTCGCGCTCGATCGCGCCCGTGAAGAGTCCTTTGCGGCCTGCGCGAATGTCAGCCAGCGCGCTCTTCTCATTGTCGCCGCGTGTCTGAACGATTTTAATTTCGAATGTCAAACCCGCCCATCGCTTCTGCAACGCATCGACGACAAGTCCAGTTTGGCGCAGCGCGAGCTCGCTGCCGCGCGTGCCAAGAACGATTTTGATGCGCCCCGATGGATTCATCGCTCGTTTAGCTGTAGCGGCGGCTGTCCTCAGCCGCAACCGGCCCGATTCTATGATTCCAACGTGCGCAGGGAAGTATCGCTCACCGCCGGATGCTCCGCGGATTCGGCGCGATTCGAATTGCGCGCAAGCGAGCCGATGAATTCCGCGACGTGATTCGAAATAATTTCCTCCGCGATGGCAATCTGTGCGCGGCGCGTGGCCAGTGATTGGTCTGCGATCGACCGCAACGAATCGATATCGTAAAGGTAAACGCCTTCGAGCGCGTTCACTTCCGGCGCAACGTCCCGCGGAACTGCGAGGTCGATAATGAAGAGAGCTCGATCGATGCGTTCACGCACGACTGGCGCCAATTTTTCCTGGGAAATCAACGGCATCTCGGATGATGTCGATGTTAGCAGGATGTCGATCTCGCGGCATTGTTGGGGCCAATCGACAAAGGGAATTGCCCGGCCGCCGACGGCGAGCGCCAGCGATTCGGCGCGTTCAGGGGTGCGATTGCTCACGCGCAAATCAGTCACACCGCGTGAGACCAACGCGCGCACGGTGCGCTCGCTCGTTTCGCCTGCGCCAAGCACCAACACTTTGCAATTCTTCAGCTCTCCGAAAATCTTCTGTGCAAGCTCGACCGCGACCGATCCGACGGACACTGGCCCGCGGGTGATTTCAGTGCGCGTCCGCACCTGCTTGGCCACCCGAAACGCGCGCTGAAACAGTCGGTGCAAAAATCTTCCAGCCGCGCCGGCAACGCGCGCGGCTTCGTAGGCTTTCTTGGTTTGCCCGAGGATTTCCGTTTCGCCGACAACCATCGAGTCGAGACCGCATGCGACGCGGAATAAATGACGGACACAGTCCGCGTTCTCGTAGCGATAAAATGTTTCGAGCTGCTCATTCAACGCGACTGCGTCCGTGCGCGCGAGACAACGCGCGATTTGATCCGTAGCAATGATTTGCTCGGTTGCGGCATAAACTTCCACGCGATTGCAGGTACTCAGCAGGAGCGCTTCGTTACAGCCGCAGTTTCGCAACACCCGTTCCGTCTCCGCGTGTCCCGCGAAATTTTCGCGCGTTGCCACGTCGGCGTTGTGATGACTCAATCCAATGCAGAACAAATTCATGGCGTGTGCGTCGGCGTTGTAAAAGTGATGCCCCACAAAAGCGTGAGGGCCGCGCTGAAACCAATGATACAAAGCGCCGCGACCCGTTTCGGCGCGAACCAGCGAAGATATCGGCCCTGCAAAATGAGTCCGTAAAGGATCCAAACTCCGACGGCGCAAACAATTTGCACCCACGGGAGCGGTTCGCCGACAAAAAAACCGCTCACCAATCCCAAGGTATAAAGCGCGAATCCCCACCAGAGCAATCGCGTGATCGCCGCGAAAAGATCAGTTAGCGGCGGAAGATGATAGAAGATTGAATGTAAATGGTGGGTCTTGAGCTGGCGCTCCTGGACCAGGTACATGACGCCGGCAATGCACGCGAGCGCGAACGCGCCGTACGCGACCAGCGACATCGACGCATGAAACTCAAGCCACGAATTCGCCGGCATTTTTGCGCGATGCGGTTTGTCGATCGGCGCCAGCAAGGCGAACAATTGCAATAAAGAGACCAGCGGCGCGGTGAAAGCTCCCATTAAGGAAAGCCGATAGGCCGGCCCGATCACCATGTAGAAAAGCGCGACCGACCACGCGACGAAAATAATTACCTCGAACAAGTTCGTAATCGGACAGCGATGAACTTGCTGGCCGCGCATCGAGAGGAACGCCGTTTGGAAAATAAAACCGAGCGCGACCAGGAAAAAATTGAAGCGCATCGGCCGAAAAGTCCCGCCGCGCAGCTCAAGCACGGTGTGCACGATTGCGACCAGAAAACAAACCGTCGAGATGATGAGAAAATATCGATCCACCGGAATTACTCATTCTAAAGATTGCCTCCTGCTTGGCAATCGCGCGTTCCTCCCACCGGGGGCCGGCGCGGCCGAAGCGCTCCAACTGCCTCCAGCCGCACCGGTGGACTTATCCGATTTGAGGGGAGACCGATTTCGCGAAACGAACTGCCCCTCACTTAGTAATACGACTTTTTTTGACCGAAGTTCTCGTTTGGACCCAACTTTTTTAAAAATATTTGCCGCGCAGTGGCGTTGACCAACTTCCCCCACCCGCTAGCATCGGCTTTGTGGATTCGAAAATGATCGAAAAAGTGCGCGCCGGTGTGCGAGACGTCGCAGATTTTCCAAAAAAGGGCATCGTCTTCAAAGACATCACGCCAATCTTGAAAGACGGCGGACTCTTCCGGTCTTCAATCGATCTTTTTCTTGAGGAATGCGCTGGCAAGAAGATCGACAAGATCGTGGGCATCGACGCGCGCGGCTTTTTGTTTGGATCAGCGGTCGCTTACGAGTTGGGGATTGGCTTCGTGCCGTTGAGAAAAAAGGGTCGGCTGCCTTATAAAACCGAAAGCGCAAAATATTCGCTCGAGTACGGCGAAGCGGAAATGGAATTGCACATCGACGCGATCACCGCGGGCGAACAAATTGTTTTGATCGACGATCTCCTCGCCACGGGCGGAACTTCCGCCTCGGCCGCAACGCTGATTAAAAAAGTGGGCGGTGAGCTTGTGGCGGCAATTTTCTTGATCGAGCTGGAGTTTTTGCGCGGCCGCGAAAAACTCACGCCCACGCCGGTCGTGTCGTTCCTGAAATACTAAGACGTTTCTTTCACGATCACCTGCACGTCAATGTCCTGGTGCGTGAGCTGATCGTGGATTTGCCCGAACAATTCCAGCGCGCGCGCGTCTGGCATGTGCACGCACCGCACTTCAATCCGCGCCCGTTTTTTTGCGAGCTTCGGGTCCCATTCCGCAAATTCGCCATCGAGCAGAAATGAAACGTAAGCGTTGAAGCGCTCCTGCAATTGGAAGAGCCGCTCGTCCGAACCATCCCAGGGCTCCGGTTCATTCATGATCAGGACCGCCTGGTCGCGCTTTGGATCATGCGCGATCATATCGATGATCCCGTCGCTCTCCGGCTGGTCCATTGAAGTTGAACGTTGGTCGTTGTGCGTGAACCTTCAAGCGATGAAGCGCGCCAAATCAAAGCCCACTTCGTTGACACTGCTCGGTCGCAGCGAAACGAAACTCCCCGATTCGCCGTCGACCGCGCGGCTCGAGACGTTTCCAAACCCAGCGCGCCGCAACTATCACATTCATTTTGAGACCGACGACTTCACCTGTCTCTGTCCAGTTACCGGACAGCCCGACTTCGCCAGGATCGACATCGATTATGTGCCCGATCGCCTTTGCGTTGAAAGCAAGTCGCTCAAGTTTTATCTCGCGGCCTATCGCAACGAGCGCGCGTTTAACGAAGCGGTCACCAACCGCATTCTCGATGATTTTGTGAAAGCGTGCTCGCCGCGCGAAGCAATTGTCACCGCGCAGTTTTCGGCGCGCGGCGGAATCGCGCTCACCGTCCGCGCCGAACATCCGGATACTTCCACGACTGGCCGCGATGGCCGATGAAACACGCGGTTGTTCTTCTTAGCGGCGGACTCGATTCGGCCACTGCTCTGGCAATCGCACGCGCCCAGGGTTACGAAATCTACGCGCTCTCGTTTGATTACGGCCAACGGCATCGCCGCGAGCTCGAAGTCGCAAAAAAAATCGCGCAATCATTGGGCGCGAAACAGCATCGCATCGTGAAGATCGACAAGCAGATCTTTGGCGGCTCCGCGCTGACCGACGACGTCGACGTTCCGAAAGCGCGTTCGGAAAACGAAATCCGCGCCGGAATTCCAATCACGTATGTGCCCGCGCGAAACACCATTTTTCTCGCGCAAGCGCTCGCCTGGGCGGAAACCATTCGGGCCGGCCACATTTTTATTGGCGCGAACGCGATCGATTACAGCGGTTATCCCGATTGCCGGCCCGAGTTCATCGCCCTTTTTGAAACGCTGGCCAATGTCGGGACGAAAGCCGCGACGGAGGGCGCGCGTTTTCAAATTCACGCGCCGCTCATTCAAATGTCCAAGGCCGACATCGTTCGCAAAGCGGTCGAGCTCAATGTCGATCTTTCACTCACGCACAGTTGTTACGATCCGACACCGGACGGCCGCGCCTGCGGCAAATGCGATTCGTGTCAGCTGCGCTTGAAAGGTTTTCGTGAGGCCGGCGTGAAAGATCCAATTCAATACGCAGCGCAGTGAAGGATTTGTTTCGATTAACGCGCGGCGAACAGCGCGTCGTGATTTTCATCGTCGTGATTCTCGTGCTGGCCGCGTTTACCCAACACTTTCTCGATACTAAATCGAAACCGCTGCCGGCAAGATCGACATCGTCGCCGACTGCGTCGCCTACGGTTCGACCCGAGTCGGAATCGGACAACGACGATTCGCGCTGAAATTATTTTTCGCTCAAACCGGGCACGTGTCCGTAGCCGACAAAGACCGGCGGGTTCTCCTCGGTTTTGGATTTGCCTTGCGGCCGGCCGACTTTGAAATCGAAAACGCTCACGCCCGAGCGACGCTCATTTTTGAAGACGCCGTTTTCGGTCGCCCCGATCATCAAGCGTTGATTGGTCGCCTTGTCGCGGCCGAGATAAATCATCGTTTGAGTAATGTCCGGATCGCGAGTCGTTCCAAAATTGCTCGCCCAAAAAAGCAGGTCGCCTGGTTTTAGATCGTCGAGCTCGAACGTGTCGTCGCGCTGCGCCAGCACAGTTTGAAACGTCCCGGCCTTGCGCAACCAAATGTATTGTTCCCGCGCATCGCGCGGAACCCTTTTGATCCCGGACTGAGTCAACACATAAAAAATAAATCCGGACGAATCCATGCCGCCATTTCTTGGATCGGCCGACACATATTTGTAAGTCAGATGTCGCGAACCTAATTGCATCGCAAGATCGACAAGCTGTCGAACGCCCGCCGGATAATTTCCGGCCTCGGCGATGGCATCATTGGATATGAGCGGCGTCGCAGTCGGCGTTTTCTGCGGGCTCGGCGCCGGCGAAACGGTTTGCGTCAGTAATGACGCCGCTGTTGGCGTCTTCTGCGGAGTTGCTGTCGGCGAAGGTGTTTGCGACAGCGACGACGCGGGTGTTGGCGTTCGCGATTCCGACGGCGGAACAAATATCGGCAGACTGGGCATTGGGCGTTCCGCGGGAGTTTCGCCCGGATTTTCGGCAGCCGCGGTCATTGTTGGAAATATTGTCGGCGCCGCTCTTTTGGTGGAACTGCGCTGCGGCCCGCGAGGCGAAAGCGGCCGAACGGCGTCGAAGTATTGCGTTGCAGATTTGGTCGGGGAAGTGGCTGCCGGAGTTGAAATCGTTTCACTTGGCGCTGCCGTTGCGCCTGCCGATTCGGTTACGGTCGCAGTTGCGCTTGCCTCCGGAGATGATGTGGCCGGCGAAACACTTTCACTCGGCGACTCTGACGGTGTCGGGGTATTGGTGGCGCCAGGTGACGATGTCGATCTTCTCTTTTTGCGCGGTTTGGGCGAAGGCGTCGGACGCGAAAAAAGTCTCTTAAATTTATCGACGAGCGAATCGTCCTGCTCCGGAGTCCCGCGCGCCATGGCGCCGCTGAACGCGACGGCTGTCGCGATGACGATGGCGAAGCGCAGTTTCCTTTTCACTCAATTCCCAATTCATTCAGCCGGCCAATTCCGCGAGCACGGCTTTGTTCATCTGAATTCCAGCGTCCAGATTTTCGAGCGGAAAATTTTCGTTCGGTGAATGCGCGCGGCAATTGGCGAGCGCCAGTCCGATCAACAACGTCTCGACTCCGAGAATGTTTCGAAAATCAGAGACGATCGGAATGCTTCCGCCTTCGCGAATCAACGCCACATCTTTGTGAAATGCTTTTTTCAGTGCAGACTGCGCCGCTTTGCCGAATTTGCTGTTCGGATCGGTCAAATACCAGGGACCGGAATGGCCGCTTTGCATTTCCGCAGTCACGCCAGGTGGAAGATTTTTCTGCAAATGTTTCTTCACAAGATCGACAATCTTGTCGCCTTTCTGATTTGGAACCAGCCGGAAGGTGAGTTTCGCCATCGCGTGACTCGGCAAGACCGTTTTCGTCCCGGGTCCTTGATAACCGCTGCCCATTCCGTTGATCTCCGCGGTCGGCCGCGCCCAAATTCTTTCCAGCGTTGTGAATCCTGCTTCGCCAAAAAGCGCCGGCGCTCCGGTTTCCTGAAGCATTTCCGCGTCGGGATCGATCGGCAAATTCTTCCAGGCCTTGCGCTCCCAATCCTGGAGCGGCTCGACATCGTCATAAAAACCTTCGACCGCGACATGGCCATTCGCATCGTGAAGTGAAGCGAGCATTCGCGCGAGCGCTGCCGCGGGATTCGCAACCGCGCCTCCGAAAACTCCGGAGTGCAAATCCATTTTCGCGGCGCTGACTTTTACTTCGAGCGCGGTCACCCCGCGCAAGCCGTAACTCAGGGTCGGCGTTTTCGGAGCGATCATTCCCGTGTCCGAAACAACGACCACATCGCATTTCAACGCGTCGCGGTTCTCGGTTAGAAACTTTGGAAGATTTTGACTGCCGACTTCTTCTTCGCCTTCGATGACAAGATCGACATTCACCGGCAAATCGCCGCTTTTCTCGATCGTTTCCTGCAAACCGAGAATGTGCGAAAAGATTTGGCCTTTGTTGTCGGTCGCACCGCGGGCAAAAACGTAACCATCTTTCAAAACGGGCTCGAACGGCGGCGAATCCCACAACTCGAGCGGATCCGGCGGCTGCACGTCGTAATGTCCGTAAATGATAACCGTCGGCCGGCCGCTCTTATGTTTGTTGCGCGCCCAAACAATCGGGTGGCCTTTCGTCGGAACGACTTTCGATTCCAAACCGATCTTCTCCAGCTTTTGCGAAACCCAATTTGCGCAATCACGAACTTTGTCCGCGTATTTTTGATCGGTCGAAACGCTGGGGAAGCGCAAGAACGTGAAATATTCTTCCAGATAATTGTCGCGCATGAGTCGAAGTTAACTGCTTTTTCCGGCTTTGCCTACGACTTCTGCCGCAATCGCGTGCGGAAAAAATAAAGAACTGAAGCGACCGCGAGCACGATGGCTGTCACGGTGAATTCGTGGAGCGTCGCGTGCGCGAGGATCCAAATGATCGCGACAATCGCGAGCGCGGGCACGATTTTCATGCCGGGAAAGTTGAACGGCTGCGCCCCGTCCGCGCGGATATCGCGTTGGATCAAAAACCAGCAGGCGGTGCAGCAAAGCAGATACATCAGGAGAACTGCGACGTTGGAAAGAACGGCGAGTTTTTCGAATGTGCCGCTAATCGACAAGGCGAAGGCGAGTACGGCGTAGGTAATGATTGCGACGTCAGGCGAACGATAACGCGGATGGACGTGCGCGAACCACGCCGGCAACGCGCCGTCGCGACCGAACGCGAAGATCATGCGCGGCGAGCTCAAAATGTCGCTGGTGACAAAACCGAATGCGGAGATCGTCGCGCCCGTGAGGAGAATGGTACGCCCGATGTTGCCAAGAAATCGCGCGGCGGCTTCCGCGAGCGGCGCGTCTTTGTAAAGCGGATTGGCAAGATCGACACCGAGCGTTCCCTGCGCAACGAGCTGGATGAGAATGTAAATGATCGTGGTGATAACGAGCGCGAGATACGCCGAGCGCGGCACGGTACGCGCCGGATTTTTTACTTCGCCGCTTGGAATCAGCGCGACCTCGATTCCAACGAAGGCGAACATTAATAAGACGACGGCGTCGCCTAACGGTTTACTGCCCGGCCACGCGGTGAAGCTCAGATTCGTCGGATGAATGAAAAAGATGCCGACGCCGATGAACAACAGCAGCGGCAAAAGTTTCGCGATGGTGATTGCCGTGACCGCGCCCGCCCCTTCGCGTACGCCGCGAATGTTGATGAACACGAGAACGCCATACACCGCGAGCATGACAACGATGCGCATCAACGGACTACTTAGAGACGGAAGGACGAGACCGACAGAATTCGCGAGCACGTTCACAACACCCGCGACCGCGCCGAGCGCAGTCAGAAAATAAAGTACACCGGCGAGAAAGCCGACATATTTGCCAAACGCGACTTCGACATACGCATACAGTCCGCCGGTTAACGAAACGCGGCTGCCCGCGATCGCGAAACAGGTGACGAACAAAATCATCGCAATCGCACAACAAACAAACGCGAGCGGCGCGGCAGGGCCGAGTCCGGCCGCGACAGTTGCCGGAATTACGAAAATTCCGGCGCCGATCGTCGAGCTGACGATGTTGGCGGTGAGTGAGGGAACTCCGATCCCGCGGACCAATTTCTCGTCGACGTGCTCGGCTTGCCGAATATCGGTCGCGTTTTCGGCGGGCATGAGGGGCAATCGTGCGTGATCAGCGACGCGTAGGCAAGGCCGATTCTCCAACGCCGCCCTACCAAATAGAGTGGTCGGGCTTGGTCAGCCGCCCCACATTTTGTGTAATTTTGCTTGTCAGCGCTCCTAGGCTATTATATTCCCCTCTAAGGCTGACAGTTGGGCCCCGCCCGCATGCATTTACAATCGCTCGAGCTTTTCGGCTTCAAATCCTTCGCCGATAAAACTCTCGTCGACTTTCACGAAGGCGTCACCGCGATCGTCGGCCCGAACGGTTGCGGCAAATCAAATATTCTCGACGCGATCAAATGGGTGCTAGGCGAGCAATCCGCCAAATCGCTTCGTGGCGGCGAAATGGCCGACGTGATTTTTAACGGCACGGACAATCGCAAGCCGCTCAGCTTCGCCGAAGTTTCGCTCACCTTTACCGATTGCGCGTCGGAATTGAATGTCGACTGGCACGATGTGCGCGTGACGCGTCGCGTTTATCGCGACGGAAATTCGGAATACTTGCTCAACAAAACCGTGTGCCGTTTGAAGGACATCCAAAATCTTTTCGCTGACACGGGCGTCGCGCGCTCCGCTTACTCGATGATGGAGCAAGGCAAGATCGACATGATCTTGAGCTCCCGCCCGGAAGATCGGCGCGCAATTTTTGAAGAAGCGGCCGGCATTACCAAATACAAATCGCAAAAGAAAGAAGCGTTGCGGAAACTGGAAGCGACCGAGGCGAATTTGCTTCGCATTGGCGACGTGATCAAAGAAGTGAAGCGGCAGATCGGTTCGCTTCAGCGTCAGGCAGGCAAAGCGCGGCGTTATCAGGCATTGCACGCCGATTTGCGCGTGATCGAGACGCATCATTCGAAGAAACAACTCGCGAAACTCGAATCGGACCTCGCGCATTGCCGCGCCGAGATCGAACAGATCACGACTTCCGAACAAGGCTCGCGCTCGAAGATCGACAACGGCGAAAGCGAGCTCGCTCAAGAACGCCTCGCGCTCGACAAGATCGACATCGAAGTCAGCGACATTCGCGCTGAGGCGCAACGTTTGCAGAGCGAGGTCGCCGCGCACAAAAGCCGGATCGAATTCAATCGCCAGCGCAAAGAGGAACTCACGAGCCTTATCCAGCGCGCACGTGGCGACATTGAAAACTCGGAAACCAAGCGCAAGCAACACGAAGCCCAGATTCGCGAGACGAATTCGCTGATCGAGAAGACGCAGGAGTTGTTGCAATCGAAACAGAATGATCTCGCGAAAATCACTGAAGCTTTGGACAAACTCCGCGCCGCTCGCGAAACGCGCGAGACTCAACGCGATCTTGCGCGCGTCTCCTTGTCCAAATATGAAGCGCGAATCGATAAGCTCGAAGACGATTTCACGGGGCTGACCGCGCGCCGTGAGCTCACGCAGGAGCAAATTCGCCAGCTCGGTCACGAAATTACCGAAGCGACCAGTGCCCGCGAAAGAATCGCCGCCGAAATCCTGGCCGCGCACCAAGCAAACGAAACCGAGCAGAAGAAATTGGAAGAGCTGCTTGGACAATCGCAAAACGCGGAAGCGAGCTTAAAGAAAAATCAGGAACTCGTTTCGAATAGTGAGAGCGAAGTTGCGACGCTCGAGCGCGCGCTCGCCGAGAAGCGATCGACCTTGGAAATTTTGCGGGAGCTCAACGCTGCAGGTGAAGGACTGGCGCAAGGTTCGCAAGCAGTTCTCAAAGGCCTCGACGATCCCGAGCGCTTCCGCGATTCAATCGTTGGCTCGCTTGTCGCGCAGGTAGATGTCGATCCAAAATTCATTCCCGCCATCGAAGCGGCGCTCGGGCGGAATCTGCACGCGGTCGTGTTGAAGGACGCGCAGGCGGCGGAGGAAATTCTGGCGCGGCTCACGAAGAAGAAACTCGGACAAGCTGCGTTGTTTGTTCCGAAACTGAACGGCTCCGCGCACGAATCGGTTCGCAAAAGTTTGCCAAAAGGCGCAATCGCGTGGGCGATCGACAAAGTGGTTGCGCCGCGGGCGATCGAGCCGCTCGTGCGGCAATTATTGAGCGGCGTAGTGATTTTCTCGCGCCTCGACGATGCGCTTGCGGCCAAGAAAGACGAGCCCACGCTCGCGATGGCGACAATCGACGGTGAATTTATTTCGACCGCGGGAGTGATTTTCGGCGGCAGCAGCACGGTAAAAGTCGATTCCCTTCTCGAGCGAAAAGCGCGGGTATCGGAATTGGAAAAAGAATTTCGCGCGCTTGAGAGTGAGCGCGAAGCCTTTGCCCAGAAGCGTGACGAGGCAAAAGCGAATCTCGAGGCTGCTTCGCGCCGGCTTGAGGAAGCGCGCGCGCAACATCAAGCCGCGCAATTGTCCCATTCCACCTCGGCCCACAAGATTTCGCTGCTCGAAACCGATCACAAAGAGGCCGAGCGCAAGATCGACAATCTCAAATCGGAAAAGAGCACGCTCGAGCAACAAATCGCGGCCGCCGGCGAGCGCGTTGCGGAGCTGGAGCAGGAGCTCGCCGCCGCGCGCGATGAATTGGCCGAGCAGGAAGCAGCGCAAAGCGAGGCCGACAAAGATGAAAAAGGCGCGCGTTCGCACGAAGAAAAAGCGATCGAAGAACTGAATGATTTGCGATTGGCGATCGCGACGGCGCGGCAGCGCCTCGAGAATTTGGAAGCGCAACGCCAGCCGATGGCCGCGCGAGACGCGGAGCTGATTGAGCTGATCGCTGCGCGCAGAGCCGACATCGAAAGCTACGAGTCCAAACTCGAGGCGCAGGCGCAGGAAAATCGCGACGCCGAGATCGCGATCAAGGAACAGGCCGCGCGCGCGATGGAAGCGGAAGCCAAGGCGAACGAAATTGCATCGCAACGCGCCGAACGCATCGCGGCGGTGCAGAAACGCGAAACAGAATTGCGCGGCCTGCGCGATTCCTTGAGCTCGCTGCAAGAGACGCGCGGACATCAGCAAGTTCGCGAATCGCAATTGCAAATGCAGATCGAAAACCTGGCGGAAAATATTTCGCGACGCTATCAGGTGGACCTTCGCGAATTTACTCCCGACGCCGAAGCATTTGAAAAAACTTTGCGAGTGCAATTGAAACGCGCTGAGAAAGAAAGTGCCGCGGATGTCGATCTTGCCGAAGAGGATTTACAAAATCTAATCGCCGATCTCACGCGTCAGCTCGACAATATGGGCCCGGTGAACCTCGATGCGGTCCAGGAATACGATGAGCTCGAGGAGCGTTACAAATTTCTGGAGACGCAAAATACCGACCTCACCAATTCGCGGCGCGAGTTGCTCGACGTCATCGCGAAGATCAATGCGACGACGAAACAATTATTTGCCGACACGTTCGCCCAGGTTCGCGCGAACTTTAAGGAAATGTTCGCCGAATTGTTTGGCGGTGGCCGCTCCGATCTCGCCTTGATGGACGAAAACGATCCGCTCAATTGCGGGATCGAGATCACCGCGAAGCCACCGGGCAAACAATTGCAAAGCGTCTCGCTCCTGAGCGGCGGCGAACGCGCGATGACTGCGGTCGCGCTGTTGTTCGCGATCTACATGGTCCGTCCGAGTCCGTTCTGCATCCTCGATGAAATCGATGCGCCGCTTGATGAGAGCAACATCAACCGCTTCACCCGCATGCTTGATCGCTTCATTGCCCAAAGCCAATTCATCATCATCACGCACAACAAGCGCACCATTTCGAAAGCGGACGTGCTTTATGGAATCACGATGGAAGAGCGCGGCATCAGCAAATTAGTGGGCATGAAACTGACCGCGCCGCCCGCGGCGGAGCAAACAACCTCTCCGCAACGCGAGCCAGCCGCTTCGCAAAGGCAATTCGCCTTGGCCGAAAACGGAAACGGTCACGGCGAGAAAAAGGCCAGCCGGGCGCACTAATTGGAGGGCGCCCCGCTGTCGGCGCCCAATATTTCGGACACGACGACGCGTGTCCCTCCCGCAAAAGAATTTGCGCGCGATTGTCGATCTTGCGTAAAATTCCCGGATGCTTGAAACAGCGCAGCGCGGGAAAAAAGCAAAGAAAGCTGCGCCGGCGAAAGCGGCCTCGAAAAAAACCGCACTGCACGAACGATATCTGGAGGCGTTCCGTTGGATGCTGCTCGCGCGTGTGCTCGAAGAAAAACTCGGAGCTCTGTATCGCGGCGGCATGATTGTGGGCGGCGTTTATCTCGGCAAAGGCCAGGAAGCAGTCAGCGCCGCGTGCGGAATGTTTTTGGAGAAAGAAAAGGGCGACGTGTTTGGGCCGCTCATTCGCGATCAAGCAGGACGCTCCGCCTTTGGCGAACCGTTGCTCGACGTTGTGCGCACATATCTTGGGTCGGTCAAAGGACCGATGCGCGGGCGCGATGGAAATATTCATCGTGGCCGGCCGCGCGAGAACCAATTGGCGATGATCAGCCATTTGGGCGCAATGATTCCGGTGATGGTGGGAAAGCTTTTGGCGAAACGGATGAAGGGCGAAAAAGATTTTGTGGGCCTGACGACAATCGGCGAAGGCGGGATGCAAACGGGCGCGACACACGAAGGTTTGAACATTGCCGCGGTCGAACAAGTGCCGCTCGTGGTAGTCGTCACCAACAATCACTGGGCTTACTCGACGCCTAACGAACGCGAGTTCGCGTGCGCAAACCTGGTCGATCGCGCGATTGGTTACGGTTACGAAGGGCAAACGATTGACGGAACGGATTTGAATGCTTGTCTCGAAGCGGTCGAGACGGCGGTGAAACGGGCGCGCGCCGGACGCCCGCCGCAATTAGTTGTCGCCGAAGTTTTGCGCCTTGCCGGTCACGGCGAACATGACGACGCGAGTTATGTTCCGCAAGAAATGAAAGGTCAGCCTTTCGCGCAGGATCCGGTCGCGCGAACGGAGAAATTTATTCTTGAGCAGGGTTTGCTCGATCACGACGGCTTGAAGCAAATGCGCGCCGAAATTGCAAAAGAGATCGATGAAGCCGTCGCCACAGCCCAGCAAGAAGACGGACCGCAGCCGCGTGAAGAAGATTGGCGAGCGCTGTCGACGCCGGGTTTGATCGACAATCCATCGGCGTAATCACCATGCTGTCTTGCTTCGTCATTCGTCGGTCGGATTTTGGAATTCATTCGTCATTCTGATCATGGCTGTCACTTATCTCGAAGCGATCCGCGAAGCGCAGACGAAATTACTGCGCGAAGATGAACGCGTTTTCATTTATGGCCAGGACATCGCCGGAAAATTCGGCGGCGCGTTCAAGGCGACGAAAGGCTTGGCCGAACAATTTCCCGGACGCGTGCTGAACACGCCGATCAGCGAAGACGCGATGGTCGGCACCGCGATCGGCGCGGCGCTTGAAGGAATGCGGCCGATTGTCGAAATGCAGTTTGCAGATTTTTCCAGCATTGCCCTGAATCAAATTCTAAACAACGCGGGCACACATTATTTCCGAACGGATGTGCCGGTACCGATCACCGTCCGATTGCCGTCAGGCGGAACGAAAGGGAGCGGACCGTTTCACAGCCAAAGCATGGAAGGACTTTACTCGCATTATCCCGGCGTAGTCGTGATGACGCCGGCGACGGTGGAAGATGCTTACACCATGTTGATCGATGCGGTCGCAATCGACGATCCGGTGATCTACTGCGAGCACAAATATCTTTATTACCATCTCAAGGCCGATGCGTTGCCGAAGGAGAGTTTTCCGGTTGGCAAAGCCCGAATCGTTAGGCCGGGACGCGATCTCACAATCGTGACTTACAGCGCGATGGTGCACGAAGTGATCGGGGTGGCGAACGAATTGTGCAAAGAGGGATTCGAAATCGAGATTGTCGATCTTCGCACGGTGAAACCCTTGGACACCGCGGCCGTGCTCGGGTCGGTCGCGCGCACCGGACGTTTGCTTGCGGTCGGTGAAGCATTTCCATGGGGCGGCGTAACGGCCGAAGTAATTGCGCGCGTCACGACGGAAGGTTTTCATCTGCTCGATGCCGCGCCCGCGCGCATCAATGCCAAAGACACGCCGATTCCTTATCACCCGAATCTTTGGAGCGAACACCGGCCAAATCGAAAAACAATCGCAGACAAGGCGAGAAAGATTCTCGCGGAGTAAATTTATGCCCCAAGTTCCAATCACCATGCCGCAGCTCGGCGAATCGATGGCCGAGGCCACGATCGTTTCGATTAAAGTGAAGCCGGGCGATAAAGTTTCAGCCGATCAGGAAATCATCGAAGTCGAAACCGACAAAGCCGTCATGGGCGTGACCACACCGTGTCCGGGAGAGATTGCGAAGATCGATGCGGAAGTGAAAGGGACATATGCGGTCGGCGCGGTGCTCGGTTATGTCGAAGCGAGCGAAGCGGACGCGGCGCGGTTTCAAAAGCGCGCGCCCGAACAACCGAAAGGTGACGTCGCAAAAGAAATTCCCGGCCGCCAGGAAGAAGCCACCGCGAAAACCGGAAATGGAAGCGGTTCGCATTTCCAAGTGGACGATGTCGATCTTCCGCAAGTCTCGACGACTTCTGAAGCTGGACGCGGCGGACTTCCGGTGCCAGCAAGTGCGAAAGGCGCCGGTTATCTTTCGCCGCGAGTGCGCGCGCGCATGGCGGAATTGCAATTGACGCAAGCCGATCTGGCCGGAATCGCTGGAACGGGAACAGCGGGCCGGCTCACGATAAAAGATCTCGAAAATTTTCTAAGCTCGATCGAATCGCAGCCCGCCGAGAAACCCAGCGCGATCCGCACCGGGGTTGCCGATGCAATGCGGCGCAGTTGGACCCGACCGTTAGCGACCGTCGGTGTCGCGGTCAATCTCGATCCCGTATTGCAAGATCGACAATCACGAGATCCAAAGCCCGGTCCGGCGCTTTATGCATTGCGCGCGCTTGCACTCGCCTTGGGCGAACAGCCGAATGCCGCCGCGCGATTGATCGGCGGACGCGCGATCGGCTCGCAATCGATCGATATTGGTCTCGCGGTGGAAGCCGGCGAAGGAATCATGGTCCCGGTTATTCGCAACGCCGATAAAACGTCACTCGCCGAGCTGACAACGAAATACGCGGAACTTGTCGATCTTGCGCGGCGACGGCGATTGACGAGCGAGATGACTTCGGGCGGAATCGCATCCGTTTCGAACTTCGGCACGTTCGGCCTCGACTGGGGCACGCCGATTCCCCTTCCCGATCAAACAATGATCCTCGGTCTCGGCGTCGGAAAAAAAACTCCGTCGTGGGACGAAACGAAAAAAGAATTCGTCCCGAAAACCGAAGCGCAAGTCACATTGAGTTTCGATCATCGCAGTCTGGACGGCGGCGGGGCGGGGCGTTTGCTCAAGCGCGTAATCGAATTGTTGGAAGATCCGAAGAAGCTGTAATCATCCTGCCGGCAGACAGGCCGGCAGCTGCAACGTTGCGATTGTGTTTCGCGGGCGTAAGTTTTTCCAATGCACGAGAACACCGAGTTTAATTTGAGCCGGGATGTGGAGGCGATCCAGATTCCGAGTGGGCAAAAGATGACGCTGGAAAAAGGAACGCAGGGTGTGATCACGCAAACGCTCGGCGGCAGTTACACGATTGCAACGCCGTATGGATTGTCGCGCATTGCCGAGAAAGATTTGGACGCGCTTGGATTGGAGAAGCCAAAGGCGGAAGCGAAAGAAGCGCCAACCGCGAAAACCAACGGCGCGGTTTCGGAAGACGAGGTTTGGACGCAGCTCAAGCAATGTTACGACCCGGAAATTCCGGTGAACATTGTCGATCTTGGTTTGGTTTACGATTGTCGCTTGACCAAAAAAGACGGCGGCGGCACGCGGGTGGAAGTGAAAATGACTCTGACCGCGCCCGGTTGCGGAATGGGACCGGCGATCGCGCATGACGCGCAAAGCAAAATCCTCTCGATCGACGGCGTGGATGAAGCGGACGTGCAGCTCGTCTGGGACCCGCCGTGGAACCAGAACATGATCAGCGAAGCCGGGCGGATGAAGCTCGGAATGATTTAAGTCCCAGGTGCGAGCCGCGTCGGCGTTGCCGATTACGGCCACGCTTTCTTCAGCGGTTTCTCGATTCCTCCGCTCGATTCTCCTTCAATCGACCAATTGAACATCGCCCGGTCAGTTTTCGCATAGGCGTCGGCCCAGTCATCGCGGGGAGCAGGATCCAGCGCGACCGTGTGCTCGGTTTCGTCGCCGGGTTCGACATAAGCGCTGCCGCGAGGAAGTCTTGAAACGCGCTCGAACAATTTTCCGGCCGATGTTTCGACGGAAAAGTTAATTGCCGGATATTCCATTCGCTTCGGGACGTTGATGCGATAGGTCAGGCGCGCGTTGCGATAATCGGCTCCGCCAGGCGAACCCTGCTGTGGTTCGAACTTCGTGAATATCAACTCAACCTTTGTCGGCAGAGAAACCGGCGATGGCGACGCGGTTGGAGTCGGAGTTGGAGTTGGTGTAGGTGTAGGTGATCGCGTTGGCGCCGGTGTTGGTGATGGCGTTGCCGTTGGCGATGGTGTCGGTGATCGCGTTGGTGTCGGGATCGGTGTTTGTGTCGGAGTCGGCGATGCGCTTTGAGCTGTGGCGGAAGAAGTTGGTGACGGTCCGGGCGAAATTTCTTTTCGCGGGGATGACGTAGGGCTCGGTGTCGGAGATTTTGCAGCTTTCGTCGCGGTTGCGCTAGCCGATTTGCGCGCGGCCGTTGGCGACGCCTTTTTCGCCTTCGGCGTTGGTGTGGGCGTCTGGGCGCTATGATCGACGCTGAGGCGCGCACCGCGGCCCACTGCGGCATGAATCTTCACCGGCGTAGCGGATGGATTCACGCGCGGCGAAAAAAATGACCGCTTCGGTGTTGGTGTCGGAGTCGGCGTCGCGTTAAGCGTCAAGGCTGCGCCAAAAATTAACGCTGAGGTCGGCAAAAGAAATTTCCGGATCATGGTGAGCTGGTAGCGGCAATTCATAGCAAAGCTTCCTTCGTCCGAGCAACGCCGAAGACACCGTGACGAAAGAATTTTCTCGAAGAATATTTGCCGCGCACGTTGACAGCGCGCGAGCACGCTGCTTCTATGAAGGTTCGCGCTCGCGAAGTTTTTACTCATGCCGACAACCGAAGTCATTTTAACCGATAACGTGCCCGGCCTCGGCGCTGAAGCCGATGTGGTCAAGGTGCGTCGTGGCTACGCGCGGAATTATTTGCTGCCGCAAGGCAAAGCTTACGAAGTGACGCCGGCGGCGTTGCGCCAGCTCGATAATTTGAAGAAGAAGCGCGCCGAACGCGAAGCGCGCGAATTGAATGACGCCGAAGAACTTTCGCGCAAGATCGGCAAAGCGCGATTGACGTTCATCCTCGCGACCGGCGAATCGGGCAAAGCTTTCGGATCAGTCACTGCGCAGGACATCGCGCACCGGATGAAGAATGAGCTTGGGCTGGAGATCGATCGTCACAAGATCGTGCTAGAGCGTCCGATCAAAGACACCGGCGAACACGAGGTCGGAATCAAATTGCATCACGACGTGGTCGCGCAGTTTAAATTTATTGTGAAATCGGCGGAGGAACCGAAAACGGAAACCGCCGAGCAACCTGAGAAGAAGCACCGCTCGTTTTTCCGTCGCAAGAAAGAGGAGAACTCCGAAGAGAAATAAATGGCCGCTCAACCGCCGTCACCGGTTGGACAGCCTCGTAAATCAGCGGGAAATGGCGCTGGCCGAGGTTCGGCGGCAAGGAGCGACGGAAAAGTTTTTCCCATTTCGCCAACAGGTTCTGCTCAGGATATTCACCGCACGCCGCCCCACAGTGTGGAAGCCGAACAAGGCGTGCTCGGCTCAATGCTCATCTCGCCGCGGGACGCGATCGCCGAAGTCGTCGAAAAAATTACCGCCGAATATTTCTACGTTCCGGCGCACCAAACGATCTTCGACGTGCTTGTCGATCTTTGGAACACCGGCGCGGGCATTGATCTGATCACGTTCACGCAGGTCCTGCGCGACAGAAATTTGCTCGAAACGGTCGGCGGCGCCGCGGCGGTGACGAATCTTTACACGTTCGTTCCGACGGCCGCGAATGTCGGCTATTACCTCGAGATCGTTCGCGATAAATACATTTTGCGCTCGATCATTGCCGCCGCGACCGAAAGCGTCCGACGCGCCTACGAAGAGCAGGACGAGGTCGGCAATCTTCTGGACGAAGTGGAGCAGAAAATCTTCGCCGTCGGCGAGGACCGCTTCAAAGGCCAGATGCTCTCGATGAAAGACCAGGTCATGGAAGCGATCGAGTCGATCGAAAAACTTTACGAGCGCAAAGGCGGCATCACCGGCGTTTCCACCGGGTTTATCGAGTTCGATCGAATGACGAGCGGCATGCATCCGGCGGAGATGATCGTGATCGCGGCGCGCCCGAGCATGGGAAAAACCGCGTTCGCGATGAACATCGCCGAGCACGTGGCGATCAACGAAAAACTTCCGGTAGGCGTGTTTAGTTTGGAAATGAGCAGCCAACAGCTCGTGCAACGTCTCCTCTGTTCCCGCGCGCGGGTGAATTTGCAAAAAGTGCGCGACGGATTTCTCGGCGAGCGGGATTTTCCAAGTCTCACCGCCGCCGCTTCGAAGCTCGCGGAAGCGAAAATTTTCATCGACGACACTGCGAGCCTCACCATTTTGGAATTGCGCGCGAAAGCTCGGCGGCTCAAAGCGCAACAGGACGTTCAGCTCCTGATTGTGGATTATTTGCAGCTGCTAAGATCGACATCTCGCCGCGCGCAGGACAATCGCCAGCTCGAAATCTCCGAAATTTCGGCGGGACTCAAAGGTTTGGCGAAGGAATTGAAGATTCCCGTGATCGTCGTCGCGCAATTGAACCGCCAACCGGAACAACGTTCGGGCGGCAAACCGCGCTTGAGCGATTTGCGCGAATCGGGATCGATCGAGCAGGACGCGGATCTGGTCGGCTTGCTCGTTCGACCGGAAATGTACGAAGAAGATGACGAAGCGCGCCAGGAAAAATCTGGCGAGGCCGAATTAATCATCGCGAAGCAGCGCAACGGCCCCGTCGGCGAAATCCCACTCACATTCCTGAAAGAATTCACCCGCTTCGAAGACCGCGCGCGCAACGTCAGCGAGCCAGAAGAAGCGTTTTAACAACGCCGAACGACTTCCGGTTTTTTTGATGGAAGTGCGAAAACGAGCACACTGCCTTGACCGAAACGCTTCCACGCGCGTTAGTGCGAGCCTACACCGTGCCGACGATTTCCTATCCACAGCAAGCAGCGTCTTCCCGCGCTCTATCTCGAGTGCATGGCTAGAATTCGGCGCCCTCCTCAAACCAATCGAGTCCAAACTGGTATTCCCGGTCTCGATCACATTCTCTACGGAGGTCTGCCTCGACGCCGGCTTTACCTGATCGAAGGCGAACCGGGCACGGGTAAGACAACGCTGGCGTTGCAATTCCTCCTGGCCGGTATCGCCCGGGGAGAAAAGTCTCTTTACATAACTCTTTCCGAGACTCGAGAAGAGATCGAGGAGGTAGCGCAGTCGCATGGTTGGAATTTGAGCAAGCTCGAGATTGTCGAGTTGTCGGCTTTGGATGAAAAAATCGCGATGGAAGCTCAGAGCACTTTGTTTCATCCCTCGGAAGTGGAGCTGACCGAAACGACCAAGTTTTTGTTGGAAGCAGTGGAACGCGCCAATCCGCAGCGGGTCGTCCTCGATTCACTTTCGGAGTTGCGTCTGCTTGCGCAGACAGCTTTGAGATATCGACGCGAAATCCTGGCGCTAAAACAGTATTTCGCTGGAAGAGATTGCACCACGCTCCTGCTCGACGACGCCAGCGGCAACACGCGGGACGCGCACGTGCAAAGTCTCGCGCATGGGGCGATCCGCCTTGAGCAGACCAGACCTTCATATGGCGCGGAACGACGACGGCTGACCGTGCTCAAAGTCCGCGGCTCAATGTTTCGCGGCGGCCTGCACGACTTCGCCATTTACACGGGCGGATTGCAGGCCTTTCCACGATTGGTCGCGGCGGAACATCGGCGTCAATTCAAGGCCGAGAATATTTCCAGCGGTGTAAAAGGTCTCGACGCCCTTTTAGGAGGTGGCTTGGCGCGAGGCTCGAGTAATCTCTTCACTGGCCCGCCGGGCACGGGAAAATCGACCCTGGCATTGAAGTATGCGATGGCCGCCGCCGAGCGAGGCGAGAAAGTGCTCATGTTCACTTTCGACGAAAGCTTGAACGTACTGTATGCGCGCGCCCGCGGCTTGAACCTTCAGTTGGACAAGTTTGTTAAGGGAGGAATTGTTCGCCTGCGTCAGATAGATCCCGCCGAACTTTCTCCCGGCGAGCTGGCCTTCAGTGTCCTGAAGGCAGTGCAGGAAGAGGACGTGCGCCTTGTTTATCTCGATAGCTTGAATGGTTATCTGCATGCCATGGGCGACGAACGCTCGCTCAATCTGCAGTTGCACGAACTGCTCACCTTTTTGAATCAACAGGGCGTCGTCACGATCCTTGTTTTATCGCCGCAAGGTTTTCTCGGGCAAATGCAGGCGCCCATCGATCTCACTTATCTGGCCGACACGGTACTCGCTCTGCGCTTCTTCGAAAATGAAGGACGCGTTTGCAAAGCCATTGCTGCGATCAAGAAGCGCACAGGCAAACATGAGACGTCGATTCGCGAACTTAAGATTGACCGATCGGGAGTTACTGTCGGTCCGGCACTGGATAAGCTTCGCGGTGTTTTAACGGGCGTGCCGGTGCAGGCGGATGCATACGTAGCTGTCACTGGCACAAAGGCCGCCGGAAAATGAGCGGCGGGCTACTGGTCCTGGCACCGCAGGGCCGTGATGCGCAGCTCGCGGCTGACGCGCTTCATCGCGCAGGAATTTTCGTTACCATCTGCCGGGACCTTAATGAAATCGCGCAACGCTTCGACGACCAGACCGACGCCTTTCTAATCGCAGAGGAGGCGCTCTTGCCCGCGCAGTTGCCATTGTTACTGAACAAATTGAAACACCAGCCTCCGTGGTCCGATATTCCCGTGATTATTCTTAGCGCTCCCGGCGGAGGGGATCGCGCGAGTGCGCAGGCGCTCGAAGTCTTCGGGCCGACGGCAAACGTCTCGCTCCTGGAACGACCTCTCCGAATGGTGACAATGGTTTCGGCGGTGAAGGTGGCGAAGCGCGCACGCCGCCGGCAACGCGAAGTGCGCGATCTCATCGTGGAACGCGAGGCGGCCCTGCAAAAAATCAGCCGCGCAAAGGTGCAAGCCGAAGAAGCCAATCGGGCCAAGGACCATTTCCTCGCCATGTTGTCGCACGAACTGCGAACACCGCTTACTCCGGTGCTGATGGTAGTGAGCGAATTGCAAAATGACACCAGACTCGCTGACGATATACGAGCGGATCTGCGAACGCTGCGGCGCAATATCGAACTGGAAGCGCTGTTAATCGACGACCTGCTTGATCTCACTCGAATCGCGCATGGAAAACTCAAACTGAATACCGTGCCGCTCGATTTGCACGCGTCCCTCGAACAGGCGCTTGCCATTTCCGCGATTGAGTTGAACGAAAACCCGATCGCGGTGAAAAAAAGTTTCAAAGCGAGACAGCACTATTCCCTCGCTGATGCACCGCGGCTGGAACAGGTCTTTTGGAACATCATCAAGAACGCAGTCAAATTTACGCCGGCTGGGGGTGGGCTGCGAATCAAAACCCGCAACGAAAACGGCGACGTGGTTATCGATTTCACCGACACCGGTATCGGAGTCGAACCGGAACTATTACCGCGAATCTTCGACGCGTTCGAACAGGGCGGCGGAGCAACGATCAACCGTCAGGGTGGACTCGGTCTGGGACTGGCCATTTGCAAACGGGTGGTCGAAATTCATGGCGGTCAGATTTCCGTCCAAAGCGCAGGCCTAAACCGCGGCGCTACTTTTACGGTGAGGCTCAAGGCAATTTCGGCTGCCGAGGTCAAGGAGCTTCCCACTGTTACAAGACCAGCCATTAGCAAATCGGCTGACATTCTTTTAGTCGAAGACCACGCCGATACCGCGCACATCATGCGCCGGATCCTCGAAAAGGCCGGATATCGGATTCAGCACGCACCCGACGTGGCAAGCGCAAAAAAGCTGGCGCGAAAATTCGCATTCAACCTCGTCATTAGCGATCTCGGACTGCCAGACGGAGACGGTTTGCAATTGATGCGCGACTTGCGGGAGTCACATCAGCTTGAAGGTATTGCCCTCAGCGGTTTCGGTATGGATAGCGACATCGACGCCGCCCGGCGTGCCGGTTTCCTTGATCATCTGACTAAACCGGTGGACGCCGACCGCTTGCGCGCAGTTATTGAGCGTCACCTTGCGACGAACTAACGATTTCGAGCTCCTCTAATATATTTAGCTCAATGATTTCGCAGCTTCGACGACGTGCTTAGCGTCGATGCCGAACTCTCTCATCACTTCAGCGCCGGGCGCGCTCATGCCGAATCGATGAAGTCCGATTACTTTGCCGTCGAGTCCGACGAATTCATACCAAGTGTCGGGAACGCCGGCTTCGATCGCGACGCGTTTGCGACATGAGTTGGGCAAAACTTCCTCGCGGTAACTTTCCGGCTGACGCTTGAAACGCTCGAAGCACGGCATTGAAACGACCCGGACGCCGTCGCCAAGTTCTTTCGCGGCCGTCAATGCATGCTGAAGCTCACTCCCGCAGGACATGATGATCAGATCGAGCTTTCCGTTTTCCTTCTTCGCAACGTAACCGCCGCGCAGAACTCCTTCCCGCCGCAGTTTAAGATCGACATCGTTCAGCATTGGCACCGCCTGACGCGTCAACGCGAGGAAGGTCGGCCCGTCGATACGCTCCATCGCCGCGGCAAAAGCACCCGCTGTTTCCTCAGGATCGGCCGGTCGAATCACATCGATCTGCGGCATGACACGCACACTGCTCACCGTCTCCACCGGTTCATGTGTCGGGCCATCTTCGCCAACGCCGATGGAATCGTGCGTGAAAATGTAAATGTTCGGCAGCTTCGATAACGCGGCGAGACGAATTGAAGCGCGGCAATAATCGGTGAAGACCAAAAACGTCGCGCCCGATGGCCGAAAAACGCCGTGGTAAGAAATTCCATTCATGATCGCGCACATGCCGTGTTCGCGAATGCCGAAGCGGATGTTGCGACCTGCAGGCGTCTCGCGCGTAAAATCGCCGCCGCCATTGATGTAGTTCAATGTCGATCCGTAAAGGTCCGCGCTGCCGCCGATGAGTAGCGGCATCTCTTTCGCGATCGGTTGCAATACTTCGCCGCCGGCTTTGCGCGTCGCGAGCTTCGCGTCCTTCGCGAACTCCGGAATTTTCGAGAGAAGATCGGCGGGAATTTTTCTTTCAATCCCGTCCTCGAGCAGCTTCGCGAGCTCTGGTTTTTTCTTTTTCCAATCGCCGTAGGTTTTTTCCCAACGCTCGTAATCGGCGAGCAATTTCTTTTTGTGGTCGGCAAAATAATCATAAGTCTCTTTCGAGACGAAATAATGCTCTCTGGGCAGGCCGAGACCCTTGCGCGAAGCATCGACATACTTGGCGCCCGCTTCGCCATGCGCTTTATAGGTGCCCTCGACTTCCGGGATTCCTTTGCCGACGAGCGTGTGCGCGACAATGAATTTTGGCCGGCCGTTGTTGTTCTCCTTCGCATTATTCAGCGCATCGAGGAACGCCTGCATGTCATGGCCGTTGATTTCCTGAACGTCGAAGCCGTAGGCTTTGAATCGCGCGGCGGTATCTTCGCTCTGCGTATCTTTTGCGGGCGCGTCCAGCGTGATCGCGTTCGAGTCGTAAATCAGGATTAAATTATCGAGACCGAAATGGCCGGCGAAGGCGCTCGCCTCCGCGGAAACGCCTTCCTGCAAACAACCGTCGCCTGCCAGACAGATGCAATGCTGATCGAAAATGCGGTGCTCGCTCGTGTTGAAACGTGCCGCGGCCATTTGCATGGCGACAGCGATTCCGACTGCGTTCGCAACGCCTTGTCCGAGCGGGCCGGTCGTGCACTCCACTCCCGGCGTTTCAAAAAATTCCGGATGACCGGGCGTTTTCGAATGCAATTGCCGGAAGCGTTTGATCTCCGACAACGGCAGATCGTATCCGCTCATGTGCAACCACGCGTAAAGGAACATCGATCCGTGGCCGGCCGAGAGGACGAAGTAATCGCGCCCGACCCAACGCGGTTTGTCGGGATTATGCTTGAGCACGTGGCCATAAAGCACCGCGCCCATCTCAGCACAGCCCAACGGAAGTCCAAGATGACCCGACTGCGAAGCTTGAACGGCATCCATCGCGAGTCCACGAGCTTCGGTAGCGGCGCGGGAAAGGGCTTCAACGTTCAAACTCATGGCTGGGAAAACACTTATGGGTTCAGATGAATCGCAGTGCAATGCCTCATTTCACGAAAAACAGGCACTTTTTTCCGGAGGTGAATAACTTGCGAATAATTTGACTGAAACGGGCGGCTTTGTTCACAGCAAAATGTGAATAAACGCTTAGTTTCCAGCCTGCCGCGGCCTAAGTTGTCGATCTTCATGAAGTTGTCCGAAATTTTCACGACGCTGCGTCAAATCCACGTCGCGCCGGTCAAATCTCTCGGGCAAAATTTCTTACACGATCAAAACCTCGCACGCTGGATTGTGGAGCGCGCCGAACTCGAGCGCGGAGATTTCGTGGTGGAGATCGGCCCCGGACTTGGCGCGCTTACTGAAATCGCGCTCAAGCAACGAGCGAACGTTCTCGCGATCGAGAAAGACAAACGACTGGCTGATTATGTGCGCGAGAAATTTTCCGGCAAAGCGCTCGAAGTACTGCACGGCGATGCGCTGGAATTTGATACGCGGATTTTGTACACGCGAGCAAAAGTAAAACTTCTGGGAAATCTTCCGTATTACATCGCGAGCCAACTCTTAATTAAATATCTCGAATTCCCCAGCCCGATATCGCTGTGGTTGTTGATGTTACAAAAGGAACTCGCGAAGCGATTAACTGCGACGCCGCGCACCAGCGATTACGCTGCGCTCACGCTCACTCTCCAGTTTTATCACCGCATCGAATATCTTCGCAGCGTTGACGCGAATGTCTTTCTACCGAAACCGGACGTCGATTCCGCTCTTGTGCGCGTTACTCCGCGCGAGTGGGGAGACATTCCTCATTGCGATTTCGAAATTTTCCAAAAGCTCGTGCGTCTTGGGTTCTCACAAAGACGCAAACAGCTCGGCAAACTTCTCCGGGACAAAGTCGTAGATTGGGAAACTGTTGCGGCCAATCTCGGTTTCAATTCTCGCGCGCGTGCCGAGGAGCTGTCATTCGAGGAATGGATTGCCCTGGCTCAGCATGTCGCGGCGATCGAGCCGGAGAACGCCGAAATTTCGTCCGCGGAGCAGTTCACGATCGTGGACGAGCAAGATCGCCCGATAGGCACTGCTCCAAGGGCGCAAGTGCATGCGAATAACTTGCTCCACAGGGCCGTTCACATCCTGGTTTTCAACTCCACGGGCGAAGTGCTCCTCCAACTCCGCTCCCGCTGGAAAGATCGACATCCTCTCAAGTGGGATTCGAGCGCGGCCGGGCACGTGAATGCGGGCGAAGAGTATGACCAGACGGCCGAACGCGAGCTCGAGGAGGAACTTGGGATCAAAACCCGGCTCGAAAGAATGGCGAAACTCGGGGCTTCAGAGCGAACCGGCTACGAATTCATCTGGCTCTATTCAGGACGCTACGACGGCGACTTTAAGCTTAATCGGGGCGAGATTGAAGCGGCGCGATTCTTTCCGCCCGATGTGGTCGACGGCTGGATCGAATCCCGTCCGGGGGATTTTGCTCCCGGATTCGTCGAGTGCTGGAAGATTCGGCGCGAGAAGAACCGTTAACGCCGTTTTCGGCGCCGAGATGTCGATCTTGTCCCGCGTTTTGGGGCACGTCCCAACGCGGTGGCTTTAAACTTCCGCGCCGCGCGCCGCGCTCCCGCTTTTCCGCCATACAGCGAGTCGCTAAACATTCTTGTGACCGCCTCGTTCCCGCGCAAAAAGTGCACTTGAAAACCGTGTGTCTGTTTTCTCGCGCGCTTTTTGGTGTCGATACGGCGGATGTTTTCTTCCGAATCAGGATTAGATCGCCTTCTCATGAGCCCTGCCTAACAAATAAATCAAACAACGCTGGAATCAATCAGTCGCGAAGTTTTTTATCGAAGCAACTGCGTTTTTTCCGGCGGCGGCAGATTCCATGCGCTCCATTTTTCTTGATATTCATCCGCCGACAAGAGGACATAGCACGGGTGCTTCACCGCGCGCAACCAGGCGATCATCTTCACCAGCTCAGGTTCGGCCATGGTCGTGCAGCCGGTCGTCGCCCGATTGACCCCGCGCCGGATATGAAAAAAAATTGCGCTGCCGGCGCCGGGCACGGGCGGATCGGAATTGTGCCGAATTTCCACCAGCCAATGGTAAGCAAAATCGCCGGAGCGCATTTTTTCATGGCTGTAATCGTCCGGCGGATTCTTGGGATCGATCACGATGTGCCGGTTGTAATTCGGAGAGCGCGGATCGTCGCTCCAGATATCGGCCTCCGCCACCTGATGATATGGGTATTCGCCACCCGGGGGCAATTTTGCTTCATAACCGAAAACTTTTCCGATGGCGAAAATGCCGGCCGGCGCGCGGCCATCGCGTTCTTTCTTGTGCAATCCGGATTCTTCTTGTCCCGCAATTCCGCTACCCCACGCGAGTCCACTTTTACCGAATAGCACCGGAACGGGCGGCGCAACTGAAGTCCAATCACCGTGGCCGGTCCTTTCGAAGCGCTGCATTTTGCCGTGCATCGCGTTCCAATCCGGCGCGACCGCGACAATGAGCTGCGCGCAATCCGCCGGAACACCTCCGGCATACGCGTTGCTCACGACCGCCATTGCCATTGCAATTAATACCGCGCGCACGATCGACATAAAGGTTCGCAAATGTAGTCGCACGGCTTATTGATTTCCTCGTTCAGTGAAAAAAATCTTTGCCGTTCTCATTATTTTTCTCGCCGTGTTCATCAGCTATGCGCCCGCAGTGCGCAACGGTTTTGTGTGGGACGATACCGCGCTGATCCTGCGAGACCCGTTGATCCGCAGCTGGCGGCTCATTCCCGAAGGGTTCAATCATTTTCTTTTTCTAGACGCAACGCCTTCCGATTTTTATCGCCCGATTCAACGCCTTACTTACACGATCGATTACGCCGCGTTCGCCTTTCAAGCCGGCCCGTACCACATCGGCAGTCTGTTTTGGCACGTCTTGGCCGCGATCGCGCTGCTTTTGTTCGCGGCGGAACTCTTGCTGGGCTTTGGGTTTCAAACGGGCCGCGCTCGAATGATTGCGTTGCTCGCGGCGCTTGTCTGGGCGATCCACCCGGTGCAAAGCGCGGCGGTCGTTTACATTTCCGGTCGAGCAGATCCGCTTGCGGCGGCTTTCGGGTTTTTGGGGCTGTTTCTGATCCTTCGCGCTTCTGCTTCGGCGAGCATGCGACAACAATTGCTTCTCGTCGGCGGAAGTGGCGCCGCGTTTCTTTTAAGCGCTCTAAGCAAAGAGTCGGGTCTGATCTTTCCGGCGATCGGCCTCGCGTTGTTTCTCTTCAGGAAGAATTGGGCGGTCTTTTGGAAAACGCTCGTCGTCACGATGTTTGTCGGCGCGATCTATTTTAATCTTCGTATCGGCGCGGAGCACTTCCCTGCGCCGCGGCTGACTCCGCCGCCGCCTTTGCTCGTCCGGCCAATTATTGTCGCGCGAGCGGTCGCGGAATACACGGGACTCATCGTGCTTCCATTGAATCTTCACATGGATCGCGATGTGGAAACGCAGCCGAGCGGATTCAACGAAACGAGTTTGACGCGGGCGGCCTGGCGCGAATTGCAAACGCTCGCCGGGATCGTGCTGATCGCGGCGTTCTTTTATTGGATGTGGCGGGCACGAAAGCGTAATCCCGCTGTCTTTGTTTGTTTGCTTTTCGCATTCATCGCGTATCTGCCGGTAAGCGGAATTGCCGCGCTCAATGCGACCGTTGCGGAACACTGGATCTATCTGCCGAGCGCTTTCCTTTTCCTCGCGGTTGCGCTCGAACTCGGGGCCTGGATTGAAAAAGAAAAACCGCGAAGATCGACAATTGGCAATGCGGCGGTCGCTGTTGGCGCTGTTTGGCTGCTATTTCTAGGAGTGCGCACTTTCGTCCGGACGTTCGATTGGAAAGATCAGCGCACGTTTCTCGAACGCACCGTCGCGCAGGGCGGTGATTCGGCGCGGATGTTGATCAATCTCGGCGGGCTCGAACTGACTGAGGGAAAATTGGACGACGCGGCGATGCATTTGCACGCGGCGCTCCAAAAGAAACCGGACCAGCCGCTGGCGATTCTGAATCTCGCGGCCGTCGCATTGAAACAAAATGATTTCAAGCTGGCTCGGCAATTACTCACGCGCGCAACGCAGATGCCATTGGTGGAGGCGCAGGCGCACGAATATCTCGCGGTTTTAGAAAACAAGGAAAGCGGGAAAGTGAACGTGATGCGAATGCGCTTGGCAAGCCGGACGGGTCCGCCCAATTGGGAGATTGAAAAGCGCTACATCCGGGTCCTCGATGAAACGGGATCGACCGCCGGCGCAATCAACGAATTGTTAACGTGTCTGCGGACGCAATGGTATCGAGCGGACAGTTGGAAGTTGCTGAGCGAACTGGAAACAAAAGTTGGTCATGCCGACCAGGCTGCGAATGCGCTGGCGCAAGCGCGCAGTTACGATGTTCATCTCGGAGATCCCACCGCGCGTTAAGTATTTGCTGGGGCTGGCCTAACGAACTTTGTTACATCCCGGCGAGTCCGCAGCGGCGAACGTCCATTGGTTCTGAATAAGCAGGAACCATTTTGCGTCACTTATAAACATTATGAAAACATCTCTCTTCTGTGGAGCTGCGCTCGCCATTCTGGGTTTGGCGGCGGCTCCTTTGATTGCACAGACCCAGACAACGACCAGCTCGACTAGCAGTGGCTACATGCAGACGAGCAAAATCATTGGGACAAAGGTCAAAACCCAATCCGGCGAAGAAGTCGGCGTCGTCAAAGACGTCGTTCTGGATCGCAGCAACGGATGCATGGCTTACACCGTGCTTTCGGCCGGCGGAACCGGTTCCCGGTTAACAGGCCAATCCAAATTAGTGGCCGTCCCGTGGAGCGTTTACTCCGTCTCGCCGGACATGAGCTATCTCACCACCACCGTCGAGCGTGACCGCATTTACAACGGGCCGGTGTTCGAATATTCGCGCATCAGTGATCCGAGCTACACCAACACCGTTTACTCGACCTTTGGAGTCTCTCCGGGAGTGGGCGTTGGGATTTCAGGATCGACAACGACCACTGGGACAACGACCGGAGCTACCACGACAACCGGAGCGACAACCCAAACGCAGTCCAACTTGAGTGCTTCGCCCAGCGCGAGCGTCGCAGCCGGAGTGAGTGCTTCTCCGAGTGCGAGCGTATCCGCAAGTGCGAGTGCGTCCCCGAGCGCATCGGTGTCCGCAACTGCCGAGCCCAGTGCGAGTGCATCGGCGAGCGCAAGTACGAGCGCGTCTCCCGCAACCAGCGTGAGTGCGCCATCCAAAGCCTCCCACAGCAAGGCTGGAGCGTCACCGGGTTCTACTCGCGGCGGCAACACGTCTGCCACTGAAGGAACAAGCGGCGGCAGCAAGACCTCGAAATCCAAAAAAGGTTCGAGCGCTGAAGGATCCACGACAGGTGAATCCTCTGCTGCTGAAACAAGCGAAGGTTCATCCAGCAAAAAGAGTTCTCACAAAAAGAGCAGCGGTAGCAGTGAAGGAAGTACCACCACTGAGCCGTCGCCTGGCGAACAAGAATAATATTTAGCGGCGACTTGAGCCGCATTTTTTGAAAACGGGAACGTCGCGAGGCGTTCCCGTTTTTGTTTTTGTTAGATCGACATCTATGTCGCGGCGGTTGCTCGCTCCACCCGTTCGGTATCGGCGGACAAATATTTAACTCCCAGTAGCCACGCAATTCCGGAAGCGAAAATGATTCCCGAGACAAAGACAAACGCGACTCGGATGTTTGTATGACCGCCAATGTAGCCGAGCATCCAATTCGCCTGAACGTCCCCCAAGCAATGGATAATCAAGATATTTACGGCGAAGGCGGTCGCTCGCACGGCCGGCATCGAGACATTCGCCAATGCGGTGTTCGACGGTCCAGTGTTTAAGAACAGAAAGAAGATTGCCAGGAACATCATCACCCACGCCATTGGGAAAGGAATGTACAAGCTAATGACAAAGACGGGGGCCGCCACGAGCATGCCAATTCCTGAAACCAAAAAGTATGAACCGGCAAACCTCGGCCGCAATTTGTCGGCAATAATCCCGCCGGTGATTGTCGAACTCAGACCCGCTACTACGGTAATCAAACCGAAGATTGTTCTGCCGGCGACCGGACTTTGATTCCGGAAATCCAAGTAGGCGGAGATCCAATAGCCGAGCCCGCCCGCTGCGAAAGTCATGAGTGTTTGCGCGATGCAGTTGATCAAATAAGAACGCGTGCGAAAAAGGTTAAAATAATCTTTCAGGCCGCGGCGCGGAGATTTTTGCACAAGATGATGGCTCGGAACGCGCGGATCGCGTTGCCAAAAGCAAAGCAGCCCGAGCAGGATCCCAGGCGGCGCGACCAAATAAAAAGCCCATCGCCATCCCCAATGGACACTGACTGCACCTCCGATGACGTAGCCCAAAGCGCTGCCTACTGGAATCGCTGCACAAAAAATTGCCATGATGCGACCGCGATTTTCAATGGGAAACAAATCCGACAAGATGGTCGGCGCGGCGGGTCCGTAGCCACCTTCGCCAATACCGACGCAGATGCGCGTCGCGAACAAGATGGCGAAGGTAGCTGCTAATCCGGACGCGCCCGTCGCTAGGCTCCATAAGATGACCGCGGTGCCGATAATGACCCAGCGCGAAAAACGATCGGCCAGAAAACCGAGAACTGGCGCACTTAACATATAAGTGATCAAAAACGCGCTGCCGAGTGCACCCGTCTTGGTCATGGCGTTCAAGTCGTCGACCGGAAAAAATGCGGCCCGGATTTCAGGCTCGACCGCGGCCAGCACTTGCCGGTCGATGTAATTGAAAAGATTAATCGCCAGCAACAGAGCCAAGGCAGAGCGAGCGCCAGGGGGAGGACGGTGTCTTAGTTCCATTACGACTTGTCGTTGGCAGATAGATGCCCTCACGCTATTTGTAAACAACAAACATGCCTCACATGTCCGCCGGTGAGCGCGCGCTCCATTTTTTTGGCCGGCCGCTCGTCAGATTGTTTTATCGCGTCCGCCCTTTCGGCTTGGAAAACCTGCCCGAGGGCGGCTTTCTTCTTCTGCCCAATCACATCACCTGGGTCGATGCGCTCGTGCTCCAACTCGCATGCCCGCGTCCGATTCGCTACATCATCGATCAAGAGTTTTATCACAAACCGTTGCTGCGCCCTTTTCTTCGCGCCGTCGGATGCATTCCAATCGAGTCACGCAAAGCGCGGTCCGCGATTCGTGCGGCGACGGAACAAATCGCGGCGGGCGAAATTGTCTGCCTCTTTCCTGAAGGACAACTCACGCGCTCCGGGATCTTGCTGCGATTACGCCGCGGCTACGAGCTGATCGCGCAACACGCGAATGCGCCGGTGGTTCCGGTTTGGCTCGATCGATTGTGGGGATCAATCTTTTCTTTCCAAGGCGGCAAATTTTTCACCAAGTGGCCGAAAGAATTCCCTTATCGCGTCAGCGTCGCCTTCGGAAAGCCAATCGAAGCGAACGCCGCGGACATCGCGACGGTTCGCGAAGAACTGCTCAAGCTTGGCGAGTTTTGCTACAGCCGCAGGCCGGCATTGGATCGACATCTCGGCGAGGCGTGCGTTCGCGGTCTCAAACGGCATCGCTTCAGAACTGCGGTGATCGACGGATTGGACGGCAGCGAATTGAGTCGCGGAAAATTATTAGGCGCGGCCGCGGCGATGAGTCGCTATTTGCGCAAAGAATTTCCGGACCGCAGAATCGCGGTCGTTCTGCCCGCGAGCAAAGGCTCAATGGTTGCAAACCTGGCGGTTGTTCTCGCCGGCAAAGTCGCGGTCGATTTAAATTTCACCGCCGGCCGCAACGCGAATCAACTCGCGTGCGATCGCGCCGATTTGCGCGTTGTAATTACCGCGAGCGCATTCATGGAGCGGGTGAAAGATTTTCCGTGGCCACCAACGATTCTGAAATTGGACGAACTGATGCCGCGAATGAAATCCAAGATTCTGCTCTGGTGGCTGATGTCGATCTTTGTGCCGACGCGTTTGCTTTTGCGCTTGCTCCAAGTGCCGCGAAGCGGCGGTCACGCCGAGGCCGTGCTGCTTCTCACGAGCGGCAGCTCGGGCGATCCGAAAGGAGTCGTGCTCTCGCATCGCAACATCGTCGGCAACGTCTCCCAATTCTGTGAGTTGCTCGACGCAAAAAAAGAAGACGCCATTCTCGCGTCGTTGCCATTCTTCCACAGCTTCGGCGCAACCGTCACGCTCTGGTACCCCCTCATGCAAGGTGTGCGCATTGTCACTTACCCGAACCCGCTCGATTCGGCGAAGAACGCGGCCTTGATCGAGAAATACAAACTGACCTTGCTCCTCGCGACTCCGACTTTTCTTCGCAGCTATCTTCGCAAGGCCGAGCTGGAGCAGTTGCGCAGCCTGCGGCTCGTCATTACCGGCGCGGAGAAATTGCCGCTCGATTTGGCGAGCGCGTTTGAGGAGCGATTCAATCAACATGTCTTCGAAGGCTACGGTCTGACTGAAACCTCGCCGGTCGTCAGCGTGAACCTGCCCGAGCCGAAGCCGACGCGCCGCGGCCAGGAAGTTCAACCGTCCAGCCGTCCCGGTTCGGTTGGCAAAATGGCGCCGGGGATTGCCGCTGAAATTCGCGAACCGGAGACCGACCGAAAACTTTCGCTGCACGAAAGCGGAATGATTTGGTTTCGCGGCGTCAATATTTTCGAAGGTTATCTGCACGACGAAAAACGCACGGCGGATGTGTTGCGCGACGGCTGGTTCAAGACTGGAGACATCGGCCGGTTCGACGAGGACGGTTTTCTTTACATTGAAGGCCGGTTATCGCGTTTCTCCAAAATTGCGGGCGAAATGGTGCCGCACGAATCGGTGGAGCAAAAGATTATCGAGCTGCTCGGCTTCTCCGGAAAGGACGAGCGCGTGATTTGTATCGTGGGCGTTCAGGACGAAGCCAAAGGCGAAGCGCTTGTTCTTCTCTCGGCGGTCGATGTCGATCTTGCCCAGCTGCGCGATAAATTGCGTGATTCCGGCGTGCCGAATTTGTGGATTCCAAAAATAACTTGCCGAGTCGACGCGATTCCAGTGCTCGCTTCGGGCAAACTCGATCTCAAAAACTGCCAGGAGGCCGCCGAGCGCCGCAAAGAATGAACGAGAAATTTCATTTTCTCGCCAACCGTGCGGCCTCGTTGTTCATGAAGCTGCCGTTCGGCTATTCGTCGCGCGTTTACATCGTCGGAGGCGAGAATGTGAAGCGCGCAGGCGGGTTTCTGCTCGCGTCGAATCACATCAGTCATTTCGATCCGGTCATCATTTCGTCGGTCGTTCGGCGCAAGATCGATTGGATGGCGATGGCCGAATTTTTTCCAATGCCAGTTATCGGTCCGTTCTTGCGCGCGGTGGACGCGTTTCCCGCGGAGAGAGACCGCGCGGACCGCAAAACAATTCGCACCGCGATTGAGCGTTTGAGAAAAGGGCGGATCGTCGGCGTCTTCCCGGAAGGCGGCATCCGCGACGGCGCGCGCTCGTTGCTCGAAGGCGCGCGGCTGCGCGCGGGCGCGTCGACATTAGCGCACATTGCGGGCGTTCCGATCGTCCCATGCGTGATTCTCGGAACCGATCGGCTTTACGCGAAGCGAAGTTGGTTGCCGTTTCGGCGAACGCCGGTGTGGATCGGCTTCGGCCAGCCGATCTCGAATTATCCTGAATTGGAAAAATCAGCGGCGCGAGAACGACTTGAAAACGAACTGACCGCCGCGTTTCAACAGATTTACGCCGAGCTGCGTGAGAAATTTCAATTAGCTCCTGACGATCTTCCCCATTCGCCGCGCGAACGGATGAAACCTCAATCTCCGCGTCAAAGAATTCATCGCGCGCGCGCGAGCGTGGTCGACTTCGGGATGTGTGCGGCGATGAATCTGCTTCAAACCCGCCATCGCTTGAACGGGACCAGTCGCGCGGAGATGGAGCGATACGTCGTCGAATGCGAGAAGCTCAGCGCGTCCGAATATTATGCCCCGCCGGAAGATGTCGATCTTTCGCGCGCGATTCGGACGGGCGATCCAGGAACGATCACGTGGCGCAGTCCTATTGAAACCGATTTCGAACGAAACAATGTCGCGAGCGCCGATTTTTTCTGGTCAGCGCAGGGTAAAAGCGCGCCCACGATTTTCATGCTGCACGCGCTGATGTCGGCCACGCATATCGGTTATCGTCGTTGGGCTGCGCGATTCAACGAGCTTGGTTGGAACGCCTGCTTCGTTCACTTGCCTTATCATTATTCGCGCGTCCCGCGCGGGCATTGGAACGGCGAACTTGCGATCACCGCGAACCTGATGCGCAATGCCGAAGGTTTACGCCAAGGCGTAATGGAAGTTCGACAACTTATCACCGCATTGCGCCAGGCCGGCGGCAGCAAATTTGGAATTCTCGGAACAAGCTACGGCGGTTGGATCGGCGCTTTGCTGGCAATGGTCGAACGCGATTTGCAATTCGTCGCGTTGATGGCGCCGATCGTGAACGTCGAGCACGCGATTTGGCAGAGTCCGGGGACGCTCTTTATGCGTCGCGAACTGCGGCGTGCGCAGATTCCGCCTGAACTTGTGGCAAGACATTTTCATCTTAGCTCGCCCTCGCACAACGAACCGGTTTGCGATCCCGCGAATGTGCTTTTCGCGTCCGGTGATTTCGATTTAATCGCGCGACCTAACGACATCGAAGCAATTCACCAGAAATGGCGCGGCTCGGAGTTGCTCCGCGTTCGGCAAGGACACTTCGGCTATCGCATGATGCGCGAGACCGTCGCGCGGTTGAAAGAGCGCGGCCTTTAGCGCGAATCGTCGTAATCGCGCCAGCGCATTGCGCTCATGATCGCGCGCAATTTTTCGTCGTCGGCCGAGAAAGCAGGTAGCCATTCGCCGATCAGTTCGCGGCGCCACCAACCTTTTTCGCCAAGCGGCGCGAAGCGGTAACGATAAAATCGCGCACGGACGAAGTGCGGTGGTTTGTCCGGAAATGGATTGTTCGCGAGCAATGACAGCGTGCCTGCATCGTTGTGCAAAAGTTTCCAGACAAAGTGGAACGTCCACGGGTATTCGCGCGGCGAAGCCATGGCGGCGAACCAAATTTGCCAATCAATGCGCGGTTGATACGGCGCGATGAACGGTGGCCGCCGGTCTGGATCGCCCGGTTTGGCGACGAATTCGTATTCCTTCCATGTCGTGTCGCCGCTGGTCACGGGGTCTTCGGTTCCTTCGAAAATGATTTCGTCGCGCTCGCGTCCAACGGTTCCGAACGCGCCGTAAGTGTTCACGAGATCGAGACGATTAAAGGCGGTGTTCATCATTTGACGATGCGAAATCAAATTCATCACCGGCCCGAGGCTCAAATAGGCGACCAAGATCGACAACGCTAAGGCGATCCTGTTGTTGATTCGCGATGGCTCGGATTCCTGCGCCGCTCTTTCGGCGCGCGCGACGATCGCCTTTGGCAAAACATGACGCAGCAGCGTGTCGTCGAAGCACGCCAGAAATGGAATGATCGTGAGATAATTCAGGAACGAAAGGTTGCCGCTGATGATGAGAAAGATTTGGAACAGCAACAAGAGCGCACCGGCAACATGTCGCACGGTTCGCGGTCCAAAGGAGAACCATGGCACCACCAATTCGGTGAAATGATTCCAAAGCGTCCCGAATTTGTGAAACCACTGCGGCGCGAAATGAAGATAGCGGCTGATCGGGCTCGGGATCGGCTGCGTTTCGTAGTGATAAAACATGCAAGTGAGATCGCGCCAACAAGGATCGCCGCGCAGCTTGATCAAGCCCGCGCCGACCATGATGCGAAAGCCGAGCCACCGAAAAAGCCAGAGCACGAGCAGCGGCGGCCGGCATTTCGGAAATGGGCGCCCGTCGAGAAGCGGGCCTAGAAAGATCGACAAGAACCCGGTCTCGAGCAGTTGAATCTCCCAGCCGTAGCCGTACCAAAATTGTCCGACGTGGACGATCGACATGTACATCGCCCACAAAATTGCGAGCAGGAGCGCGTTTGCGTAACCGCCAAGCACGACGAGCGAAAGCGCCAAGCCAACCCAGGCGAAGATCGACATTCCGAGATCGCTGGAGCCGAACCAAAAGAGTGTTGGCAGCTGGAACATTCCTTCGACACGCGAACCGAGCATCGACTGAATGTGATCGAGATAATCGTGCGCCGGGGTCAGCCCGTTGCGACCGACAAGCGGCACGATCTGTTTCGCAGCGACAAAAAACGCCACGGCATAAACAAATCCAAGCAGCCGCAGAATGACGAACCGCGTCAGCCAATAAGAATTTCCACGCGCGAAAAATTTCTCGAAAAAATCGTTCTCCATCGCTGCCGACCAGCGCGATTACTTCGGTTTCAGCGAGTCGACGATTTTCTCGAAGCGCGGATCGCCCCGTAAATCGTCAAAAGCCGGATGGAGTAGATCACCGACGCTGGGTCCGGCTGGAATTGTTGCGACTCGCGAGAGCACGTCGATCGCGCGGTCGCGTTCGCCGACCAACGCGTAAATTTGAGCCTGACGAGTTGCGATGAGCGGGCCATCGACCGCATCACGCGAGATCGGCAGCTTATCGACGGATTGCTGGCTTTCGCGCAGCGCCTCCTCTTTCCGATTAAGTGCGGCATCGAGCAAAGCAAGGAAGGCTAACTTTTGCGGCTCACCAGCTTCTCCCAGTTTTTTATTCTGCGTGCGTTCACGCTCCGCTAAAAGAATCGCTTGAGCTTTCGCGGCATTACCTTGCTTGCGCAGAACGAGCGCATCCAGAAAGACAACGTCCGCGTCATGTTCGGGCTGAGGAATACCGGCGAGGATGGTTGAAGCTTGTGCGTAATTCCGTTCGATCAGTGCGGCGAGCGCGACGTAATACTGGTTTTGATAATCTTTTGGGACCAGCTCGCTGAGCGTATGGAAAGTTTTCAGGTTTCCTTTAGCGAAAGCAATCTCGGCCCGCTCCCACCGAAACAAATTCCCCGCTTCTGGAATTTTCATCAGGCCAATGTCGATGACGCGCTCGGCTGCGGAATAATTCCGCATCATTCTGTGATCGCCGACGAGTTCGTAGTAAGTGCCTTCCTTGAGAGGATCTAATTCCGTCGCTCTCGTATGGCTGCGAATGGCTTCATCCCATTTTCCGATTCGCCGTTGAATTGCTCCCTTCCAGCCCAAAAGAACGTTGCTGTTGGGAAGCAATCGCTCTGCTTTGTCGAACGCCTTGAGAGCCTCCTTGTAATTCCGGTGGCCGTGATAATAAAGGTTGCCTTGCTCGAGGTGCGCTTGCCCCAGGTTTGGAGCTAATCGTAATGCCGTTTGCACGGCCTTCTCCGCTTCCATCAAATCGGCGGCCGCATAACCCCACCACCAGTAAAGATCGAGACTAGTGCGGCCGATATCGCAATAAGCCAGCGCAAAATTTGGATCGTGGAGTGTGGCGGCCTTAAAAAATTCCAAGGCTTTCAGCAAGTCGGAATGGGGATCACTCGACTTCCACAGGTTGTTCATCAGCGCTTTTCCGCGCAGATAGAGATCGTAGGCTTCGAGATCGCTCGTCGGTTTCACTTCGATCGCTGCTTTCTCGCTGGGCGAAAGAGCGGACTTCAATTGCGCGACGATCCGTTCGGCGAGTTCGCTTTGGATGGAGAAAATATCGGCCAGATCGCGGTCGTATTGTTCGGCCCAAAGATGTGCATCCGTGCGCACGTCGATCAGCTGGGCATTGACGCGAACACGCGCGCCCGCTTTGCGCACGCTGCCTTCCAGAACATGTGCGACCTGTAAGGCGCGACCGATTTCTCGGAGATTCTGCGCGGCGGCGCCGCGATATTTCATCACGCTGGTGCGGCTGATCACTTTAAGATCGGCAACCTTGGCGAGATGAGTGAGAACATCGTCCTGGATGCCATCGGCAAAGTAGGCGTTCTCTTTGTCTTCGCTGAAGCTTTCGAATGGCAAGACCGCGATACTCTTTTCTGGAATCACCGGCGCCACAACATTTTGCCCGGTGCGGCGAAGAAAGATCGACAATCCTCCCACCGCGGCGAAGGCGAGGAGAAACAACGCACCAATCAAAACGCGTTTTCGCTTGCGCCTTCCGCGTTTTTCCCGCTCCGCTTGTTTGATCTTCTGCGGGACCTCGCGATTGCCGAGCTTCTCTGTATAAAGATTAACGATCGCGATCTTTTGCCCATGCTTGACCTCGAACTCGCCTAACTCGTGCAAGTACGGTTTCCATTGCCGGTATTGGAGCAAATCCTCGGCGGACCGTTTCGAAAGAAGAATGTGACCGGCATCGCCAAAAGCCATCACGCGCTGCGCGTTGTTGATCCCAGCTCCCGCGACATTTGACCGATCGTTTACATCTGCGACACCACTCACTGGGCCGGTATTAATCCCCATCCGAAGCGCAATCTGGGGATGGTTCTTCAACGCCTCGCTTATTTCCAGCGCGCAGCGCACCGGCGCTTCCGGGCTGGAAGAAAAAACCAGCGCCATGCCGTCACCTGTTGGCAAGCGCACTAGTTTGCCCTC
>DATBCV010000012.1:0-5108 GCA_036270275.1 Chthoniobacterales bacterium
CTATACGATGCTGCTTTTTGCGCGGTTGCGATAGTTGGTGCATGTGCGGCGTGAAGCCGTGACCGTTGGCCAGCAGCCTCAGGCTTGACTAGCCCGTAGTCGAAGAGGCTCGCGGCGGTGTCGAATAGCGTGTCGGAAAGCGGCCGTGTCGTCCAGCCGAGATCGCGCCGCGCCTTGTCGGCGCTGAAACATTCCTCTTGTCCGACGAGATCGAGGATCCCGCGGATAGCCGGATCGAACCGCCCCGCCGCCCACAGAAACGCGTACGGCAGCGGCCAGGTCGGCACCCGGTACTTGGCCGACAGGATCTTGGCGATGTCACGAAGCCAGACATGCGGGCCGGCGCAGATATAACGGTTGCCCGCGGCATGAGGGGCTTCCATGGCCAGCCGCTGCGCTACGGCCAGATCACGCACGTCGACGGTCGCCCAGCCCAGGCGGGGAACGCCGGGGACCTCCCTGGCGAGCAGGCGGCGGACAGGCTCGAGGGAACTGCTGAGAGCGGCGTGCTGGATTGGACCGAGGACCATTCCCGGGCAAATGACTGCCATTTCAATTCCGCTGTTGGCGCGGGCGAAGTCCCACGCCGCGCGCTCGGCGAGGATTTTGCTTTTTTGGTAGCCATGACTGGCCGCAGGGTCCGCCCAGTCTTTTTCCGTGAGCGTCTTCGCGTCCGGGTGCTCGGAGAAAGCGGGGCGGACAGCGTCCGTGGAGGAAGTCACGACGACACGCTTGACCGTGCCACTGGCGGCACTCGCTCGCAGTACGCGCAGTGTCCCGTCCACCGCCGGGCGGATCAGATCGTTCTCGTCCGCCGGGGCGCTGAGCGGAAGCGGCGAGGCGACGTGCAACACGTAGTTGCATCCAGCGGCCGCGTCCCCCCAGCCGCTGTCCGACTCCAGGTCGGCGTGGACTACTTCGTTGGCGCCCGCTAGGTGCTGGACTCCAGCGGTGTTGCGGACCGCGACCCGAACCTCGTACCCGTGGGCGATCAGTTCCGTGACGCAGTGCCCGCCGACGAACCCCGAAGCACCCGTGACGAGAACCCGATTTAGTAGCGTATTTTTCATGCTGCAACCTGACTGGAACAAACAGCCTCACGCGACTGCGCCGGGGCGGGATTTTTCCCTGCCGCTCCCGAGATAATTCTCTTTCCCTCTTTTGAGATGAAGAGGCAACTTTTTGTAAACGGAAATTACCTATTTGTAGAATCGAGCTGGATTAAATACGGCCATCGTCTCACAAGTGATGCAATTCTAATGCTGCGGACTCTGCTTGCCTAAGCGATGTAGTGAACCGCGGGATCATAATGACATCGGATTTCGGCACGCTATTATCGCGCGGTGCGACTGGCGATACTTTCAGCGGTTCTTTTTCTTTCCGGAATCAGCGCGCTGATTTTTGAGACGCTCTGGTTGCGATTGAGCGGACTCGCGTTTGGGAATTCGATTTGGGCGGCGGCGCTGATCCTTTCCAGTTTTATGGCCGGGCTCGCGCTCGGAACCGCGATCGCCGCATCGGCGAAGTTGCGGATGCGACCGTTAAAATTCTACGCCGCGCTCGAACTCGCGGTTGCGGTGTTCGGTTGCACGATCGTTTTCGCGTTGCCGGTCCTCGGCGAAATTTTGCGTCCGCTTTTTCAAGCGCTTTGGTCGCATCAAACGATTCTACTCACGCTGCGCGTTGTCATTTCGTTCGCGATCTTGTTGATCCCGACCACCGCAATGGGACTCACATTGCCAGTCGTCTTGGAAGATCGACATCTTTCGCGCGCGCATTTTGGACGCGCGATTGGAATTCTCTATGGCTTTAATACGCTCGGCGCGGTCGCGGGCGCGCTAATCGGCGAACTTTTTCTGGTCAAAGCGTTTGGCTTGTTTGGAACGAGCTTGGTTGCGGGCTCACTCAATTGCGTCGTGGCGATCATCGCGTTGTTGATCGTGACTAAAGAGGGGAAGCTGACAGATTCCCCTACAGAAGAATCGACGCGGCGTTTGCGATTAAAATTTGATTATCAACTGCCGTGGCGATTGTTGATCGTTAGTTTCGGGGCTGGCTCTATTCTGCTCGCGCTCGAAGTCATTTGGTTTCGATTCCTACGATTATATGTCGCGTCGTCTGCAACTGCGTTCAGCGTCATGCTTGCCGTTGTTCTTGCCGGGATTGGACTTGGTGGGGTTTTTTCCGGAGCCCTCTCGAAAAGAATTCGTGAATCGGCTCTCCCAATCCTTCTTATCCTCGCCGCGATCTTGACGTTGCTTTGTTATGTTTTCTTTCCGATCCCCAAACTGGGCGAAGGCGAAAAGAATTTTTATTTGGAATCGTGGACCCAGATCGCGCTGATCTCGCTCGAGCTGATGTTTCTGGTCGCGTTCGTCTCTGGAATTCTATTTCCGGCAATCGCCGGGCGCGTTCAGGAAACAATCGGGAGTCGCATGAACAGCGTCGGCATCACGACATTGTTCAACACCGCCGGCGCGGCAATTGGGCCGTTGCTCGCCGGATTTATTCTTCTTCCGCAGCTCGGTTTCCAAACCAGCTTGATCATATGCGCGGTTGTTTACGCGATCCTTGCTTTAATCAGCGGGAAGCTAGCAGCTTCCCCGACAGGAATTGGGCTTGGTGGCGTCTTCATCGTGATCCTGCTGACATTTCCAAGACATCGTGACGAAATTCATTTCGCCAACGCGCGAAGATTGTTTGAGTCGGAGAACCAGCATCTGGTCAAGAAAATCGAGGGCGAAACTGGAACGTGGCAATTACTCCGGCGCGATCTATTCGATCAACCCTATTACTACCGTTTGATGACGGATGGGTTCTCGATGTCGGCCACGAATCCCGTGAACCAGCGTTACATGCGACTGTTTGCGTATCTGCCGCTGACGTTGAATCCAGAGCCGCGGAATGCATTGCTCATTGCGTTCGGTTGCGGCGTGACCGCGGATGCGCTGGCGCACGATGTCGATCTTACGCACATCGACGTGGTCGATATTTCGAGAGAAGCGTTCGCGCTGGCCGATGATTATCGCGGGATGTTTTATTCAAATGCGCTCCGTGATCGACGCGTGAGCGCAATCGTTCAGGACGGACGATTTTTTCTAGAAGCGAGTCCGCAGCGTTACGACGTCATCACCGGCGAGCCGCCTCCGCCGAAAGTTCTCGGCTCCGTGAATCTTTACACCGCGCAGTTTTTCAAATTGATGAGCGATCGTTTGAACGACGGCGGCATCGCGACGTTCTGGTTGCCGATCTATCAACTGAACGTTGACGAAGCGAAATCGATTCTGCGCGCGTTTCATGACGCATTCCCGAATACGCTGATCTGGTCCAGCGCTGATGAAGAATGGATCATGATGGGAACCAAAGACGCGCCGCGGAAGATCGACAATCACCAGTTCCGAAAGTTTTGGGATTACACGAACACGCGTGACGATCTCGCGCGGATCGGGGTTGAAGTTTCGGAGCAATTGGCTGCGTTGTTCGTGATGGACGGCGACGAGATCGATCGGATCGCGAATAACGCTAAACCGTTGACCGATTTTTATCCGAGGCGGCTCGGCGACACGACGGCTGTCGATCCCGCGATTCACGAATTCACGAGCGGTTACATGCAAGCAACTGAAGCAACGCGGCGTTTTCGTTCGTCGCGATTAGTTCGGCAAATGCTTCCCGACGAAATCGTCAACGCGCAACTCGGTCCGTTCTTTGCCATTCGCGAAATGCGTTATCGCGCTGGGCTCAGCCAAACTAATTGGCTGGCCGAGCTGGACATTCATTTGCGCGGTTCGCGTTTGCGCGAGCCGGTCCTGGAATGTCTGGATTCGAATGCGTTTCGCGTCGCGCTCGCAAAGAAAGCGGTGGACGCATTGCAACCGCCGGCGCTCGATTTGGTTTCCGATCTCGTGGCGGATGCGCTTGCCTCGCGCGATTATTCGGGAGCGATTCGATTGCTGGAAGAGAAACGCTCGCGAGGCGCGTCGACGGCAGATGACATTTACCTCCTCACCTATCTCTATTGTTTGAACAACGAAGTCGCGAACGCAGAAGCGGTCGCAAAGCAGGCGCTCGCCACGGCGAGTTCGTCCGGCGGCGGACAAGAACGACAACGTCCTTTTGTGAAATGGCTCTGGGGAAAATTGCGGACCGAGTACGGGTTTCGCCCGCCGAGCGCCGAGTGAGAATCAATCGGGATCAGCTTTAATATAAATCTTGTGCAGAAAATCCGAGAGCGCGACCGCCCCTAAAATCCCGGCAAAGAACCGCGTCACGCGCGGCGCGAACAAAAATCCAAAGGCGAGTCCGGTCGCGCACCACGGCGCGAGGCAATAGGGACAAGAAAGCAATTGGCCGATGCCGCGTTGAATTCCGCGGCCGCGCGGTTCCTCTTCCACCTCGCCGTGACCGGCGCTTCGAATGTAACTGACGAACGGCGCGCGCAGGATTCCAGTAATCCGATCTTTCCCAATAATGCGGCTGAGTTTGTGCGTCGCGACGCCGAGCAATGCCAGGTCGAACAGGCTTGGTTTGCGCGGAAGCTTGTCTTTTTCAATCGCGATGCCGGTCAATGCCGCCGCGCTGGTCGCGAAAAATGCGAGCAGGAATGCGTATTCGGCGAGCAGTTGCTCTTCGCACTCCTCCTTCTCTTCCGTTTTCTCCCCGTATTTCTCGATCGAAAAATCGAGATCCTTATTTCGCTCCTCCACATCTGGTTGCTTCACATAATTGAATCGAAAAGTTGCGGCGCTTTGCGTGTTTAAAGGCGATGTTGAGATGTGAAATCGAAGCGTCGCGTCATCGCAATCACGGGCGCATCAGCCGGCGTCGGACGCGCAACGGCACAAGCATTTGCCCGCGAAGGCGCGCGCATTGCGCTCATCGCGCGCGGCCGCGCCGGACTGGAAGGTGCTCGGCGTGACGTTGAAAAACTTGGCGGCGAAGCGCTCATCCTCCCGCTTGATGTTGCAAATCCGATCGCCGTCGAAAAAGCGGCCGCCAAGATTGAGGACAAGTTTGGCGCGGTCGATCTCTGGATAAACAACGCGATGGCCTCCGTGTTCTCGCCGATAAAAGAGATGACGCCGGAGGAGTTCAAGCGCGTGACCGAAGTC
>DATBCV010000013.1:0-44571 GCA_036270275.1 Chthoniobacterales bacterium
GGCCTAACCAATTGTTCGCCATCTCACTGGATCATCCGGTGCTCGAACAGGCGCGCTGGCAAGCGGTTGTGAATGTTTGCACCGAAAAATTGGTGACCTCAGTCGGTCTGCGGACGCTTTCACCGGACGATCCGGATTACAAACCCATTTACGGCGGCGATCTCCGTTCGCGCGATGGCGCGTATCATCAGGGCACGGTGTGGGCATGGTTGATTGGACCGTTTGTAGACGCTTGGCTCAAAGTTCATCCGCACGATCGTCCGACGGCCCGCAAATTCCTCGAGCGATTTCCAGAACATCTGAGCGACGCGGGAATTGGAACGATTAGTGAAGTGTTCGATGCGCGCGAACCGCATCACGCCGGCGGCTGCATTGCGCAGGCTTGGAGCATCGCCGAAGTTCTGCGCGCGTGGCTCGAAACGGCCTAACCGCCGCGGACAAGATCGACATCTAATCGCCGCGCAACGCCGTCGCCACGTGCGATTTAATATTGATGCCCGAGAGCAAGGAACAGGTCGAACAGAAGCCGGAAGTTAAAAAGGAGCTTGCCCGAACCACCGATGAAAAAAAGCCGGGCGAAAAAGTTAAAGCCGCGCCGACGGACAAATTTTGGTTCGCCACACACGGACTGCTTCTCATCGGCTGCGCCGTCCTTTACTGGCTTATCGGCTCAAAATTTTTGCCGCTGATCGAGTCCGAAGTAAGTCTCTCGCATCGGCTGATTCGGGGCGCCGCGCTCATTATCATTGTGCTTGCGACCGCGAAAGCCGTCCGCGTTTACGCGATTGGACGAATCGATGACAACGCCACGCGTTTTACCCTTCGCCGAATTCTCCTTTTGATTTCGGGACTCCTCATCGCAGTCATTACCGTCTCGGTTGTTTTTGTAAATTGGTACGGCGCTCTGACTGCACTGGGAGTCGGATCGATCATTGTCGGCCTCGCCGTGCAAACGCCGATGAAAAGCTTCATCGCGTGGATTTACATTTTGGTCCGACAGCCTTTTCGCGTCGGCGATCGAATCAAAATCGGCGACGCGACCGGCGACGTCATCGACGTCGGCTATCTCGACACCACCTTGTGGGAATTTGGCGGCCAGTACATGACCGGAGATCATCCGAGCGGGCGAATTATTCGTTTTCCAAACGAGAAAGTTCTCGATGAAATCGTTTGGAATTATTCCTGGCCGCTTTTTCCTTATATTTGGAATGAGATTAAATTAAACGTCGCTTACCAGAGCGATCTTAAGTTTATCGCCGAGACCATGCAGCGCGTGGTCGAAGAAGATCTGGGCGAAGAAATGATGCAACGCATCGACGTCTATCGCGAAGTCCTGGCAAGAACGCCAGTCGACGAATTGCAGGTCCGGGAACGGCCACGCGTGATTTTTCGCGTCGATAACAATACCTGGATCGACGCGATCGTGCGTTACGTCGTCCCGCCGCGCGAATCCGGGCCAACCAAGTCGCGCTTGATTCCGAAATTGCTCGCCGCGCTCAATGAGGCGCCGGGAAAAGTGATGTTCCCAAAAGGCGACGCTCGCTAAAGTGTCAGTCCGGCTCGGACCGGCATCTACAACTTTGTTCGACCGGACAACGCTTGTTTCAGCGTCAATTCGTCAGCGGATTCCAAACTTGCGCCGGCCGAAAGTCCGCGTGCAATCCGCGTCAGCACGACTCCTTTGTCTTTCAAAAGATCGACAAGATAGTTCGTCGTCGCCTCCCCTTCCACATCGGCGGCGAGCGCGAAAATGATCTCCGCGAATTTCTCGTTGTCGATCCGCTCCAGCAATTCTTTGATTCGCAAATCTTCCGGGCCGATGTGATCGAGCGGCGAAATCCGGCCGGCTAACGAATGATAGCGGCCGCGGAACGCGCCGGTTTTCTCGAGCGGCAAAATATCCGTTGGCTGTTCGACCACGCAAAGCAGGTCGAGCGCGCGCGATTGATCCGAGCAAATGTCGCAAAGCTGATTAGTCGTGAAGTAGCCGCACAATTTGCACGGATGGATTCCAGAGCGCGTTTCCGAAATGGCGCGCGCGATTTGTTCCGGTTGGTCTCCCTTCGCCTGCACGATCCACAACGCGATCCGTTCGGCCGAGCGCGGCCCGACGCCCGGCATGTTACGAAGTTGCGCGACCAAGTCCCGCAACGCGGGCGGATATTCCGTCTTTCTCAACGTCGGAACAGTTAGGCGTGCCGCATCGGCATTTCCGCGAGATTGAGCGCGAGCGGCTCGAGACGGCGGAGATACAACTGCAACGGCGCGTCTTCTTCCTCGTTAGGCCCGCGCGCTTTTTGAAATTCCGAATACGCTTCGGCCCAGCGTTTCTCGCGATAAAACACGACGCCGTTCCAAAAACAGTCGCGCCGGGCTAGTTGTTCCGGCTTCGCTTCCGCCGCCGGCCAAAGCGGTTCGTAAATCTCGTGACGCTCGCGCGAGTTCACGCCGCTTAGAAAATCGATTGGACGCGCAACAATGTATCGGCTGGCCAGCTCGAACGTTCGCGGGCCAATCAAAACCTTCGACCCGTAAAAACGGTTCGCCACGCAGAAACGCCGCGCGAGCTCCACCGGCTCGCCGCTCGTGATTAAACCCGGACGATCTCCATCTTGCAGCGGCGCCACGATCATTGTTCCGGAGCTGACGCCGAGATGGACGTCACATTTCTGTTCGCCATTGGCGAGACGCGCCTGCCGAAAGCGCTCGACCACATCGAGCGCGACGCGGACCGCTTTGTCGCCGTGGTGGGCATCGATTTCTGGAAATCCGAAAAGCGCGACCACACCTTCGGCGTCCGCGGTTTGAATATAAGCGCCGGCCTGCATGAAAATGTCGGTCGCGCGACGAATAAAATCTTCAGTCACTTTGCCAAACACGGGCGGCTCGCATTCGTCGGCGAGATCGTATTTGTTCGCGACATCACAAACGACGACCGTCGTTTCGTAAGTTTTGGCTTCGGCATCAAATGGAATGTCGCCGGCGATGACGCGCTGCATTTGATCTGTCGACAAACGCTCGGTAAAGAACGCGCGCGCAGTCACGGCGCGCCCACGCTGTGCGATCGCGGTGTAACGTTCGGCGATTACGAACGCGAGAGCGACCGCGAGCATCGACGGCATCGGTTGAAAGAAAACTTTGTAGAGCGACAAGATCCACGAGACCGCGATGAGCTCGACAATTAATCCCAAGGCGACGATGCCGATTCGTCCGCGGCGCAAACTGGTGACGGTGAGCGCGGCGACGCCGAAGGACAAGATCGACATGAAGACGTACTGCAATTGCTTCGGCACGACATGGGTGGCGGCCGTGTACGACGAAATATAATCCGCGGCGTGCGATTCAAACCGCACGATCTGCGGACTGAGCTGCAGCGCGGTGACGATCAGCACGACGACAATGCCGACGATCAATGTTGCTAGCAGCGAGTGTTTCATCAGGATTATTTACGCCTTAGCGTTTGCCGTGCCCGTACCGGGATAATACGACTGCACCACCAGCTCGCTCAAACAGCGATCCGGCGCGCCCACCGCTTCGGCCCCGAGCACGAACTTGGTCCGGCCGGTGTTCTTTTTCACAAGGCCGAGACCGAATTGGTAATCCTTGAACAGATGCGCGCAGAGATCGTCCATGTTCATCCGCTCGGTATGAGCGCGTTCCACCAAACGCCGCAACGCTCCATCGTCAAAGACAATTTCCACCCCATGCTCGCGGCCGAAGGCGGTCGCCCATCCTCGCGCCGCCTCCTCCAACATCTTCGCCTCATGCTTTTCGCCCTCCACCATGAGCCGCTCCAGCACGCGTTTCGGTTCGCGCACGAGCTCGGCCGTCACGCGCAATTGGCTCAATCCCGAGCCCGCGAGATAATATTTGTAATCGCGGAAAAGTTTTTCGAACACCGTGAGCAAACCGCGCGCGCCAGTTTTTTCCTGGGCCGCCGCATCCGCGATCAATCGCAACGCTTCATCGTCAAAACTAATGCCGATCCCGTAAGCACGGAACGCGCGCTCGTATTGCCGAAGAATGCTGCCCTCCGAAAATTTCATGATCTTGAACAAATCGTCCGCGTCGAGATCGAGACAGACCACGCGCACCGGCAATCGCCCGATGAATTCCGGCTCGAAGCCGTAATCCACGAAATCGCGCGTCGTGACGTGTTGGAAAAGTTCGTTGTCCATCACGTCCACCGGCTCCGCTTGAAAACCGATTTGTCCCTGCCGCACCCGCCGCGCGACTTGCTCCTTAAGTTTTTCAAACGCGCCGCTGACCACGAACAAAATGTGGCGCGTGTTGATCATGTCCCGGCGCGCTTTGCCTTTTCGTTGAAACTCGAACGCGGCTTGAAGTTGCGCCTGGAGATCGTTCATCGAGCGCACCGGCACTTCGGTTTCTTCCATTAACTTGAGCAACGTCGTTTGCACGCCGCGCCCGCTTACGTCTCGCCCGAGCGAATTCGCGGCCGACGCAATCTTGTCGACCTCGTCTATATATATAATGCCGAACTGCGCGAGATTGATGTCGCCGTCGGCCTTGTGCACGAGCTCGCGCACCAAATCTTCCACGTCCCCGCCCACGTAACCGGTCTCGCTGAACTTCGTCGCGTCCGCTTTGACGAAGGGCACTTTAATCAAATCGGCGATGTGCTTGATCAAATACGTTTTTCCAACACCGGTCGGACCGACCAGGATCACGTTCTGTTTCGCGTACTCGAGCTGCTCCGCCGCTTTCGGATTTTCCTTCTCGAGCGAGAGGAGATATTTCGCGTGGTTGTAATGATCGCAAACCGCGATCGCCAACACCTTCTTCGCTTCATCCTGCTTGATCACGAACCGGTCGAGGTGCGCTTTGATGTCGCGCGGCAAAAAATTGAACTCAAACTCGTGATTGTCGATCTTCTCCGGCTTCTCTTCCGTTTCCGTTCCCGCTTCGGCCGCCTCCGGCGTAGGAAACGCCGCCACGGAAACGCGATCTCCAAAGTTCTGTTTCATGAACTCCGTGATCTTCGTCTTCAACTCTTCCGGTGAAGGAAACGGCGGCGGTGGCGGATTTTGCTCCATGGTAGCGGCGGATTACTGACCGCGAACTCAGTGACCGCGTTCAAAACGCGGGGTCATAGAAGTTACCATCCTGGCGACAGGTGTAAATGGGCCGTCCGTTCCCTCGTTAAATGGGCGCGATGTTCTCCCTTCCGTGGCGAAGGACTTTCGCCATCCAGATCAGCTCGTTTAAAAACGAATCGACGCGGCGGACGAAATTCTCGTCGAGCAATTGACCGCGGTCGTCGAAGAGGCTGCCGATCTTTCCGAAGTTCACGTCTTCGAAGATCGTGACGAGGCCGAGTTCGCGCATGACGGGAAGCAAGCTTTCGATCACGCGCGCGCCGCCCATTGCTCCAGCTGACACTCCGCAAACGCCGACCGCTTTGTGGATGTATTCTTTCAGATTCATATCGAGCGCGTGTTTCAGCAGGCCGGGAAAACTGTGATTGTATTCGGGCGTGACGATGATGAGCCCGTCGCAGCGTTCGATCGTTGCCGAAAATTTCGGGTCTTTCATTTGTTCGCCGGCGTCGTCGAGCTTCATCGGCAATGTACGCACATCGATCAACTCGGTTTCTACGCCCGCTCGTTTCTTGGTTTGGTCAAAAACAAATCGGGCGGCGTGCTCGCTCTCGCGGCCCTGCCGCGCCGTCCCGAGGATAATCGGAATAAATAACGGTCGTTCGGTTGCCATTTCAGTATTTTAGATTTCAGCGTTTCAGCCTTAAAGAAGTGCCGATGGCCGGACTCGAACCGGCACGGGCCGTTTAAAGCCCAACGGATTTTAAGTCCGTTGCGTCTGCCATTTCGCCACATCGGCGCATTTTGGGCTCAAGTGTAGCCAAGAGAACTGTTTGCGCCAATCGGGGCTCATCTAACCCCGTTGCCGCCTCGAAAAAAATTTTAAAGAAAATGAAGATTTTCGAGAACTTGGTCCCGAAAAACTCGTATCTACTTATAGAGGGAGGGTCTGCGCGGCTGTTACCCCCAATTGGAGCGGCACGGCGATGTGCCGCTCCTTTTGCTTTTTGACGAGCTCAATGCGGCTGGGGACAGCCGCCACTACAACGCTCACGGCCGAGGGTATGGCTCAGTGCGTTGTACTATATAGAGAGGGCCGAGCCGCATGCGTCTTATCAAACGCTCGTGTCTCGATCTTTAAAACAAAAAGCAATTCGAAGGAGGAATTATGGCGAACAAATTGGATGGAAAGAAAGTGGCTATTTTGGTGGCGGACGGTTTTGAGCAGGTGGAAATGACCGAACCGCGGGAGGCGCTCGATGAAGCGGGCGCGGAAACGAAAATCGTTTCTCTTAAATCGGGGAAGATCCAGGGAATGAACCACGCCGACAAAGGCGACAAGTTCGATGTCGATCTTACACTCGACGAAGCGCGTCCCGAAGACTTCGACGCGTTAATGATCCCCGGCGGTCTGATTAATCCCGATTCGCTCCGTTCCGACAAGCGCGCGCTGGAGTTCGCGCGTCATTTCTTCAATGCGCGCAAACCGGTCGCGGCGATTTGTCACGGCCCGCAGGTGTTGATCAGCGCCGATCTCGTGCGCGGCCGAAAAATGACTTCGTGGCCGGCCATCGAGGTGGACATGCGCAACGCCGGCGCGGATTGGGTGAATGAAGAAGTCGTGGTGGACAACGGCTTGGTCACAAGCCGCAAGCCCGACGACATTCCGGCGTTCAACCGCAAAATGATCGAGGAATTCTGCGAAGGTAAACACGAAGGCCAGCGCCAGGCCGCATAGTCCGGCCCAGATAGACAACATCGACAATCGATTTTGGGACGACACGGAGGTAGTCGCTCCATTAGAATATCCGCGATGACGACCGCGAACAAAATCACCATCGCGCGGATTTTGATGATTCCCGCGTTCGTGACGATGGCGATCTACTACGGCGAGAGCATCCAGCGTCACGAGCCGCAGGAGTGGATGCGCTTCACCGCGATCGCTATTTTCCTGATCGCCGCGGTCAGCGATGGTCTCGATGGTTATGTGGCGCGCCGTTACAAACAACGCAGCTCGTTAGGCGTGATTCTCGATCCGATCGCGGACAAAGGTTTGCTCTTGAGCGGCATCATCACCTTGAGCATCAGCAATTGGAGCGAAGTGGACCCGGAATACGGCCAATTTCCAATCTGGTTCCCGGTCCTCGTCATCACGCGCGACGCCGTGATTCTGGTAGGCGCGGGCATTCTTCATTATTTCATCGGCAACAAAATGAAAATAAAACCGAGCTGGACCGGCAAAGTGGCCACCGTTTGCCAAATGTGCGCCATCGCCTGGGTCATGCTTCAAATCCATCTTCTGCCGCTGACTTTCGTCGTAGCGGTCGCCGGAGTTTTCACGCTCGTCTCTGGCGTTATTTACGTTTTGAACGGCGTGCGCCAACTGCAAGCCGAAGGGCACGCACACGCCTCACATTAAGGCGATTCGCAGCCGGCAGATTTTGCGGATTATTTAGACAAGACTCTGCTTCCGTGTCTGTGTAAATCTGCGAACTCCGTGAATGAACTCCGTTGTTATCATTGGTCGTCCGAATGTGGGCAAGTCCGCGCTCTTCAATCGGCTTGCTCGCCGCAAGATCGCGATCGTTCACGATCAGCCCGGCATCACGCGCGACCGGATTTCGGCCACGGTCACGCGCGGAGAAAAACCATTTACCCTTTGGGACACCGGCGGAATTTTTGGAGCGGGCGAAGCCGAGCTGATGGAGCAAGTTCAACGCACGGCCGCGGTTTCGGTGCGTGACAGCGATCTGATCCTCTTCGTGGTCGACGCCAAGAGCGGTCTCTCGCCGCTGGACGAAGATCTCGCGCGCACACTGCGCAAAGCGCGAAAGCCGATCGTTCTTGTCATCAACAAGATCGACAACGACAAGCACGAATCGTCCGCCGCCGAGTTTGATTCCTTAGGCTTGGAGCGTTCGGTGGCGATCAGCGCCGAGCACAACCGCGGCATTTCGGAACTGCTCGACTTGATCGATCAAACCTTGCCAGCCGCCGCTCCGGAAATCGAGAATTCACAATCCAAAATCGACAATGCGCTCGCGATCGCCATCGTCGGCCGTCCAAACGTCGGAAAGTCTTCGCTGATCAACGCGATCGTGCAGAGCGAGCGAGCAATTGTCAGCGAAATCCCCGGCACGACGCGCGATTCAATCGACATCGTCTACGAGCGCGACGGCAAACAATTTCTCTTCATCGACACCGCGGGAATTCGGCGGCGCGGCAAACTTTCCACCTCGGTCGAGGTTTTCAGCGTGATGCGCGCGGAGCGAAGTATTCGTCGCGCCGACTTGTGCGTGTTGATTGTCGATCTTACCAGCGGCGTGACCGCGCAGGACAAACGGATCGCGGGTTTGATTCAGGAGGCGCGCAAAGCGGCGATGCTCATTCTCAACAAGTGGGACCTGGTAAAACCCAAACGCGGCGGGCGCGAGAGGATCCGCGAACTCGTTACCGAAGCGCGGGAGCGAGTTTTCTTTCTCGATTATGCGCCGGTCCTGATTGCGTCGGCGAAAACGGGCGAAAACGTGGATCGCCTTTTCGGGTTCATCGAAAAAATCCAACGCGCCGCGACAAAGCGAATCGGCACGGGCGTTCTGAATCGTCTCATGCGGGCCGCGTTTGCGGCGAATCCTCCGCCCATGATCAAAGGCAAACGTTTGAAACTTTTTTACGCCGCTCAATCCGCCGGCAATGAAGAGCGGAGATTGTCGCCGCCTGAAATCGTCCTGTTTGTGAATGACCCCAGCCTGATGCCGCGGACATATGCGCGTTACTTGGAGGCCCGGGTTCGGGAAGCCGAGCCTTACGAAGGTTTGCCCATCCTTTTGACTTTGCGACCGCGCAGCCAAAAGGTGTAGCCACGGCGCCCGGTCGCAAAGCAGGCGACCGCGAGCGCGAATCGAACGTTTCGCGCGCGCATTTGTCAGAATGTGTCTGAAAAAGTTTGCATGAAATCTACCCAGGAAATTACTCGTGAAGTTCAGGAGCTCGGCCAATGGATACCGGCATTGCGCGGTCAGGTGTCGCATGTCGTTGTCGGTCAGAAATATCTGGTCGATCGCCTCCTACTCGGCCTTCTTGCCAATGGGCACATTTTACTCGAAGGCGTGCCCGGCTTGGCAAAGACGTTGACCGTCAAAACTTTGGCGGCGGCGATCCAGACCGGCTTTCAACGTTTGCAATTCACACCCGACCTATTGCCGGCCGATTTGATCGGCACGCTGATTTATAATCCGCGCAGCGGCGAGTTCTCGACAAAGCTCGGCCCAATTTTTTCGAATCTCATCCTGGCCGATGAAATCAATCGCGCGCCGGCGAAAGTGCAAAGCGCGTTGCTCGAAGCGATGCAGGAACGCCAGGTCACGATCGGCGAGCAAACATATCCCCTGCCGGATCCGTTTCTCGTGCTCGCGACGCAAAATCCGATCGAGCAGGAAGGAACCTACCAACTTCCCGAAGCGCAGCTCGATCGTTTCATGTTCAAATTGAATGTCGGCTATCCCGAAAAATCCGAGGAGCGCACGATTTTGGATTTAATGGCGACTTCAGCGCCGGATTTGAGCGTGCAGGGAGTTGTCGATCCAAAACAAATCATCGCCGCGCGCGACGTCGTGAATCAAATCTACATCGACGACCGGGTGAAGGATTACATTGTCGATGTTGTCTGGGCCACGCGCGAACCGGCGAGCTACAACCTCGCGCTCGAAGGATTGATCCGCTACGGAGCGTCGCCGCGCGCTACGATCTATCTCGCGCTCGGCGCGCGCGCGCACGCGTTCCTCAACGGGCGCGGTTACGTCACGCCTCAGGACGTGAAGAGCATCGGTCCGGACGTTCTGCGTCATCGCATCATCGTCAGTTACGAAGCGGAAGCCGAAGCGGTCACCAGCGAAACGATCATCGAGCGAATTTTTGCCGGACTCCCGGTTCCGTAATTCACGATGAACGGGCTGCAGGAAAAAACCGCGGAGATTCTCAAGAAAATCCGCACGCTGGAAATTAAAACGCGCGGCCTGGTCGACACCGTCTTTGCTGGCAACTACCACAGCGTTTTCAAAGGTCGCGGCATGAATTTCGAAGATGTGCGCGAATACCAGCCGGGTGATGATATTCGCGCGATTGATTGGAACGTTACGGCGCGACTTGGCAACGCGTTCGTAAAAAAATTCACCGAAGAGCGTGAGCTGACAGTGATGTTGATTGTCGATGTTAGCGCGTCCGGAAATTTTGGCAGCGCGATGCAATCCAAGCGCGAGCTCGCGGCCGAGGTCGCGTGCCTTCTCGCCTTCAGCGCCATTCGCAACAACGACAAGGTTGGACTGATTCTTTTCACCGATCGGGTGGAGCTTTTCATTCCGCCAAAGAAAGGCCGTTCGCACACGTTGCGGCTGATCCGCGAAATTTTATTCTTTGAACCGGTCGGACGCGGCACCAACGCGGCGCTTGCGCTCGATTATCTCAACAAGCTAGTCACGCGGCGCGCGGTCGTATTTTTTATTTCAGATTTCCAGGCGCCGAACTTTTCGGACGCCCTGGCCGTGACCGGTCGTCGTCACGATTTTGTTGCCGTCCGAATTCAGGACGAACGCGAACAAGTTTTGCCGAATGTCGGAATCATTACTCTCGAGGACGCCGAGACGGGCGAACAAATCGAGATCAACACCGCCGACCGCGCGACACGCGCGCGCTTCAGCGATGTCGCGCATGAAGAAGCGCAGGAGCTGATACGCACGCTTCGCCGCAACAACATCGACGCCATCACACTGCGGACGAGCGAGGATTATCTGCCGGCGTTGCGCTCGTTTTTCAAAGTTCGCAGCCGCCGCATTAATATTCGTTAGGCCATGATGTCGATCTTTCTCGCTCAACAACAATATCGCGAGATCGCGCCGCCAGTGGAGTACTCGTTCCTCCCGACGTGGGCCATTTTCCTCGCGAGCTTTATCGGATTCTGCCTGATCGGCTGGTTGATTTGGTGGTGGCAGAGACGGCGCAAACCAGCCTTGCCTCCGAAAACACCGCGTGACATCGCCTTGGAAGAATTGGACGCGATCGCAAATGAGATCGAAACCGTTAATCCGTACCAGTTCAGCATCCGCGTCTCCGATATTTTGCGCCGTTACGTGACGCATCAATACGGCTTGCCGCTCACGCGACAAACGTCCATTGAATTTCTGACCGCGCTTTCGAAGTCGAAATCTTTCTCCGCGACGGAAAAATCGCTGCTCGAGGATTTTTTGAATCGCTGCGACTTGATCAAATTCGCGCGCTACGAAGCGACTCCTGCTGACAGCAGGCTTCTGCTCGAAGAAGCGACTCGCTTTGTGAAAGGCGAAGAAAAGATTCCGGCAATGGTGGCTTAGCGAGCAATGACTCTGAGCATCACAAAATTACGCGAGCTGTGGCCGGAAAACACGGCTCTGACTTTCGCGCATCCGTGGCTGCTCTTACTGTTGCTCGCGGTTCCAATGCTTGCCTACTTGCGCGGAAAACGCGGGCCGGCCGCAGCGCTCACCTTTTCATCGCTTGCAACATTGCACGCGATTGGAAAGCAAAGCGTCTCGCGCGCTGGAAAATTTTTGCGTGCGCTGATTTTTCTCACGCTCGCACTCTTTGTCGTCGGACTTGCGCGGCCGCAGCTGGGCAAAAGTCTGACGCAGGTCGAAGCGAGCGGGATCGACATTATGCTCGTCCTCGACGTCTCCGGCTCGATGTTAACCAAGGATTTCACAATTGGCGGAGATCGCGCAACACGACTGGACGCGATTCGCGAGGTCACCCGAAAGTTCATTGAAGGCCGGCCTAACGATCGCATCGGTCTCATCGCATTTGCGGGCCAGCCTTACGTCGTTAGTCCAATGACGCTCGATCACGATTGGCTGCTGCAAAATCTCGAGCGCGTGCGGATTGGCCTGGTCGAAGACGGAACGGCGATCGGTTCCGCGATGGCGTCGGCCGCGAATCGATTGAACGACAAACATGCCAAGAGTCGCGTCATCGTCCTGCTGACCGATGGCGAGAATAACATGGGCAAAATTTCGCCGAACACCGCGGCCGAAGCGGTGAAGGCGCTGAAGATCCATTTCTACGCGATTGGCGCCGGCATTAACGGAATCGCGCCCGCGCCTGTTTTTACTCAACGCGGCCCGATGACGGACATGCTCGGCAATTTGCTTTATCAAAATCAGCGCGTGGAATTCAACGAAGCGGGTTTGCGCGAAGTGACGAAAATCGCGGACGGTCTTTTCTTTCGCGCGACGGACACGAAATCGCTCGAACAGATTTACAGCGACATCGATAAGCTGGAAAAATCGACGGTCTCAGTAAAAAAATATCAGCAGTACCGCGATTTGTTTCCGCTCTGCATCATGAGCGGTGCGGGACTGCTGGTGGCGCAATTGCTGTTGTCGCAAACGATTTGGAAAAAATTGCCGTGAGGAACATGTCGATCTTATGACCTTCGGATCGCCACAATGGTTTTGGGCGTTGCTGGTAATCCCGGCGCTCGTTGGATTGTTCCTGCGTTCGGAACAACGCGCAGCTGCGAAACTGCGCGAATTCGTTTCCCCGAAATTACTGCCGCAACTTTCCGCCACTGTAAATCGTGGCCGACGCGCGGTGCGTTTTGGATTTTTGCTCCTCGCGCTGGCACTTGCAACTGTGAGTCTCGCGCGTCCGCAGGTCGGTTACATTTACCAGGACGTGAAACGCAAGGGGCTCGATTTGCTTTTCGCGGTCGACACTTCGCGCAGCATGCTTTCAAACGACGTGCAGCCGAATCGACTCGAACGCGTAAAACTTGCCGCGCAGGATTTGGTCAATCAACTGCAAGGCGACCGCGTCGGATTGGTCGCGTTCGCCGGCCGCGCGTTTTTGGAAGCGCCATTGACGATTGATTACGATGCCGCAGTCGAATCGATCAACGATCTCGATACGAAAACGATTCCCGAGGGCGGGACGAATATTTCCGAAGCGATCAATCTCGCCGTCCGGACTTTCGGCAAAAGCGCTGCCGGAAATCGTGCGCTCATTATTTTCACCGACGGCGAAGAATTGAACGGCGATGCTGTGAAAGCGGCGAAAGCCGCGGCGGACGCGGGTGTGAAAATTTTCACAATCGGTGTCGGCACGCCGCAGGGCTCGTTGATTCCGCTTGCGAGCGGCGATGGCGGGGCGGCGTTCGTCAAGGATTCCGCCGGCCAAGTGGTGAAATCCAAGTTGGACGAAAAACGTCTGCGCGAAATCGCGGAAGCAACCGGTGGATTTTATCTTCATCTCGAAAGCGGACCGCAAACGATGGCGCAGCTTTATTCGCAAGGCTTGGCGAACATGAAAGCGGCGGAGATTGATGCACGTTTGTCGCGGACTCCGATCGAACGATACGAGTGGCCGCTCGGCGCGGCCTTGCTTGCGCTGACGATGTCGATCTTGATGAGGGAACGCAAACGAGCACGCGCGCGTTCTCGGCTGCAACGTTGGCCGAAAGCTTTTGTCCCGGCGACGGCGCTGCTTTTCGTCTTTGCTCAAGCTTCTTTTGGCGCTGCCACCACCGGATTGAACCTTTATCGCGATGGAAATTACAACGACGCATACAAAAGCTTTCAGCAAGATTTGCAATCGCATCCCGACTCATCGCAAAAGGAGCGAATTGAATTCGATGCTGGCGCGGCCGCGTTCAAAATGGGTGATTACAACAAAGCGCTGCAATCATTCAGCGATTCGCTCTTGTCTCCCGACAAAAAAATTCAGGAGAACAGCCATTTCAATCTCGGGCGCACGCTGGAGGAACGGGCCGATGTCGATCAAGGGAACGACAAGGCATTAAAAGATCTGACGGACGCGGCGTCGCATTACGAATCGACCTTGCAATTGAATCCAAAAAACGAAGCTGCGCGCGCGAACCTCGAAGAAGTGCGAAAAAAAATCGAGCGATTGAAGCAGCATCCGAAATCGACGCCAACGCCGCCGCCGCAACAACAAAAGCAGCAGCAGAAAAAAGATCAGCAGCAACAACAGGGCGGCGGCGAACAGAATCAGGACCAGCAGCAACAACAATCGCAAAGTGATTCAGGCGGCCAGGACCAGAAGCAACAACAGCAAAATCAGCAGCAAAGCTCGCAAAGCAAATCTGATCAGCAGCAACAACAGCAGATGGCGAAAAACGAACCGGAAAAGGACCGGCAACAACCAAAACCCGGAGAGAGTCCAAGTCCGTCGCCATCACAAGACGGCGAGCAACAAAAGGAAGGCAATCAGCAATCGCCATCGCCAGGCCAGGGCGAAAATAAATCGGGGCGCGCGACGCCTTCGCCAACCGCGGGCCGACAAGATCGACAATCGCAAGCTAAGCAAGAACAACCGGAAGAATCACCGAGTCCGGGCGGCGAAGATCAGATGCCATCGCCCTCGCCCGGCGAAGGACAAGGCGAAGGTGACCGAGGCGCAACGCCCTCGCCAACCGCGAGTGGATCGCCACAGAAGAAATTGGCGGGAGAAATCAAAGGCGCGAACGGCGAGCAACAGCCCGATTCGCAAGAACAAGCTCAACAATTCGCGGACGCCGAACCGGAGACGGGTCAGTTAACCGAAAAACAAGCCGAGGCGCTTTTGCGATCGATGAAGGATGAGGAACGCCGGGTGCAGCTGGATGAACGCAAGGTGCGGCGTCATGTCTATAATGACTGGTAAGGGAGAGAGTTCATAGTTGATGGAGACGTCGATCTACGCACGAACTTCCAGGGTCGGTTTCGCGTTGTTCGTTTTGATTTCGGCGAGCAACCTTTTTGCTGCGTCTCCGAGCGTGACCGCGGTGTTAAGCGATTCACAGCCGGATGTTGGGCAAATGGTGCAGCTCGAGATCAAAGTGAGCGGCGCGCAGAGCGCGAATGTTCCCCAAGCAATTTCGATCGACGGACTGGAGATTCATCAAACCGGCACGTCGCGACAATTCGAAATGCACAATTTCGATGTTAGCAGCAGCGTCACTTATAATTATACGATCATGCCGGTGAAGGCGGGGCGGTTCAAAATTCCGCCGCAGACGGTCCGGGTTGGAAATGATTCACTCAAAACGCCGGAGCTTGAATTGAATGTCGGGCAAGGATCGTCCGGGCGCTCGAGCGCTACGGTTGGCTCAAGTCAAAGCGGCCAAACTTCAGTCGGAAGCAAAGCCGCGTTCGCTGAGTTGGTCATAGCGAAGAAAGACGCTTACGTCGGCGAGATGATTCCGGCTGAGATCCGGCTCGGGTTTGATGCGCGAGCGCGCGGACGGCTGCAGGATGGACCGGAACTTTCGGCACAAGGTTTCACTACGCAAAAATTGCAACAGCCGCGCGAAAATTTGGAGACCATCGGCGGTCGCACGTATCAAGTGCTGACGTTCAAGACCGCGCTCGCGGCGGCGCGCGCCGGAAAATTCGAGCTCGGTCCTGTAACCGCGAAGGCAATGGTGGTAATGCCGCGGCGGCCAAGCACCCAACCACGCAATCCGCGAACTCGGCCGCGCTCGCCGTTGGATTTGTTTAATCTCGACGATCCATTCTCGGATCCATTTTTCGCCGATCCGTTCGGCAGCATGGGCGGCGAACGCGTCGAATTGCCGATCAAAAGCGAAACCGTATCGCTCAATATCAAGCCGCTCCCGCCTAACGCGCCGCCAAACTTCTCCGGCGCGGTCGGCCGTTTCACGATGAATGTCGATGCAAAACCGAAGACGGTGCAGGTCGGCGATCCGATCACGCTAACATCGACAATCACCGGCCGCGGCAACTTCGACCGCATGACGGCGCCGGTGCTCGAGGATGAGCGCGGCTGGCACAAATATCCGCCGTCTTCAAAATTCAAACAGGACGATGACGTTGGCCTTAGCGGCGAGAAGACGTTCGAGATGGTGATTGCGCCTAACGAACAAAAATCCGCGGTGCCGCCGCTCGTTTTCGCCTACTTCGATCCAGCAAAAGAAAGTTACGTCTCGTTGCGCAGCGAGCCAGTGCCGATCAGCGTCCAGGGCGGTGCGGCGCCGGCGCAGAGTGCTGCGTCCGCTCCGAACGCGCAGCGACCTGCGGCAACCCCGAGCGCGACGATCGGCATCACTCCATCTCCGACGGCAAAACCGCAGGACATTTTGTATCAGATGAACGATCTCGGCGCGGTGAGATCGTTCCGGCCGATGTACGCGCGGACTCAGTTCTGGATCGCGCAACTCGCACCGCTGATTCTTTTGCTGGGATTTATCGGCTGGAAAATTCGCCGGGCGCGAGCGGGCGACCGCGAAGCACAACGAATCGCGGCGCGGCAACAAGAAATGAGCCGACTACTGCGCGAGCTGCGCCGCGGCGATGTTTCGCCACAGGTTTATTTTTCGCAAGCGACGCGAGTCGTGCAGTTAAAAACTGCGGCCGCGAAAAACATGAGCCCGAACGCGGTCGATGCCGAGACCGCGGCAAAGGCGTTCGATTTGGGCGAAAACGACCGCGCGCAGCTGCGGAAACTTTTCGAGCGGAAGGACGAGCTGAGCTTCAGCGGCAACGGCGGTAACGGTGCGGACAAAATTTCAAATAGCGAACGCGAAGAAGTTTTGCGGTTGGTCGAAAGTTTGACGACATGAAGTTCAACGTAATTGCTTGTTCATTAGCTTTGCTTGTGTTCGGCAACTTGTTTGCGAATGCGCAACCCTCACCTCGCTCCTCTGCCTCACCCGGGAGAGGAAGTCGCGAAGCGGCAGGTGAGGCTCGCAGTCAATTGGCGAAAGCGAATCAGGAATTTGCAGCCGGCGATTTCAAAGCGGCCGCGTCCGATTATGAGGAGCTGGTGCGCGCCGGACAGGATTCGCCCAATTTATTTTACAATTTGGGCAACGCGTATTTTCGGCAAAAAGATTTTGGCCGCGCGATTTTGAATTATGAGCGAGCGCTGGCGCTCGATCCGCGCCATCCCGAAGCGCAGGCGAATGTTCGCATCGCGCGCGATGAAGCGCGCGCTTTGGAACTGACCCCTCGGCAATTGGAACGCTGGTCCGGAATTGTTAATGCGAACCAATACGCTGTCGCGGCGGCTGTCGCGTTTTGGCTCGGCGCGTTCGCGATCGCGAGTTTTGTTTTCAATCGGCGTCGCGCCATGATCGCGTTGTCGATCTTGTCCATGTCGATCTTCGTGCTCGCGGTGGCCGCGCTTTATCAGCTCGAACATGGCAGGAACGGTTCGGGATTAGCAGTCGTTACCGGAACGAATGTGGACGCGCGTTTGGCGACGGCGGACACGGCGAACCGGGTCCTGACTTTGCCGGCGGGAAGTGAGATTCAAATTCTGAGCCGGCGGGGCGATTGGGTTTACGCGGCGTTGCCTAACAATTTGCGCGGCTGGCTGCCGGCCAATAGCGCCGAACAGGTGCGGATGTAAAACCGGCTCTCACCATTGCCGCTGAGGACAGCGACCGCTACAGTATCGTGTGAAAGCGGAAATGGATGTCGGAACGAACCGCAAGGCGTTCCAAATTAATCTGGATCGGCTGAAGTACGGCACGTTTGCCGAGATCGGCGCTGGCCAGGAGGTGGCGCGCCGGTTTTTTTTCGTCGGCGGCGCGTCAGGCACGATCGCAAAGACGATGTCGGCTTACGACATGACGTTCAGTGACGCGATTTACGGTCCGACGGATCGCTACGTCAGCCGCAAGCGTCTCGGCACGATGCTCGACCACGAGTACGATCTATTGATCGAGCGGCTCGGCAAGAAACTTGGAGACGAGCGCACATTTTTTGTGTTCGCCGACACGGTGGCGGCGAGAAGTTTCAAGCAACATAACGAATCGCACGGTTGGCTCGGCGTTCGTTTTCAAAAAGAACCACGGGGCGAGCCGAACCAAATCATCATTCACGTTCGCATGCTCGACGAAGCGAACGTCGATCAGCAGGAAGCGCTCGGCGTCATCGGCGTCAATTTGCTTTACGGCGCGTTTTACGAACCAAAACCCGAGCGGTTAATCTCGTCGCTTCAGGAAAATCTCGCGCCGGGAAGAATCCAGGTCGACCTGATTAAATTTTCCGGGCCGGCGTTCGCCAAGATCGACAATCGCCTGATGAGTTTGCAATTGGTGAGTCAGGGCCTGACCGACGCGGTCATGTTCACGGCCGACGGCGAAATGGTGCAGCCGGCGGAGATTCTCTACAAAAAAGCGATCCTGATTGAGCGCGGAAGTTTTCGGCCGGTGACGAAAGCGACGAACGACATGCTCGACGGCGCGCGTCGTCAGTTCCTTAAAGAAACCAACTCGTCCGAAAAAGATTTGGTCGTGCTCATGGAGATGACGCTGGAAAATCTGCTTTCGGAAGGACAACTCAATCACGCGGACTTTCTCGCGCGAGTCGACATCCTGGGCGCGCTTGGCTGGACGGTATTGATCTCGAAGTTTGGCGAGTACTATCGGCTCGCCGGTTACCTTTCGCGTTACACGAATAAAACGATCGGCCTGGTGATGGGCGTCCCGAGTTTGCTCGAGATCTTTGACGAAAAATATTACCTCAACCTTGAAGGCGGAATTTTGGAAGCGCTCGGCCGAATGTTCAAACAAGGCCTGAAATTGTACGTGTATCCGATCACGGACGAAAAAACCGGCGAGCTCATTACCGCAACGAACGTCCAAGTCGCGCCAAATCTGCGTTCGCTCTTTCAATATTTGATCGACAATCGCCACATCGAGGAAATCAGCGATTATCGGAAAGACTACCTTTGCATTTATCCGCCAGCGGTTTTGGCCAAGTTGAAAGCGGGCGACGAAAGTTGGGAGGAGCTGGTGCCGCCGGAGGTCGCGCGAATCATCAAAGAGCGCGAATTTTTCGGGTATCGGCGCGCAGTAGCGGCCTGAATGCGAGGGGCTAATGCGCCCGCAGGGTCTAAACACGACAGGTTGTCATAAAAACCGCTACCGCAAGGCACACTTCCCGCTACATGACCCCGCGAGCATCATGGCGAAACGCGCAGATTCTGTTGTCGGCATCGATCTGGGAAAGCACGTCCTTAAAGGCGTCGCGCTCCGGCGGAAAAACGATTCGCGTTTCATCGTAACCAATTTCGCCTCGCGTCCTGTGCCGGAAGAGTTCGCCTCAGCGGATGATCTTTCCCGCGAAATTAAACATCTTCTGCGGGATCTCGGCGGCAGCGCCAAAGCCGCGGCCTTCGCCGTTTCCGATCCATCCGCGATTTTGCGCATCATCGAGCAGCCCGACACGCCGCTCGATCTGCTCCGGACCGCGTTGCGCTTGAATGGACTCGCGGTCTTGAACCAGGAATGCAAAGACTTCGTGCTCGATGTCGCGCCAGTCGGGAATCAATCCGAGGAAACATCGACATCGGAAAAATCGTCAGCCGGCGGCACAGGCGTTCTCACACAAACGAAATATTTGGTCGGAGGAATTCAGCGCAGCCAGATCAAACAAATCCTCGCCGCCTCGAACAAAATCCGATTGTCGGCCGAGCTGCTTCAAGTGGCGCCCGTTTGTTCGTTCAACGCCTTTGAGTTCGCGTATCCTGAAATTTTCGCAAACGAAGCGTTCCTGCTTCTGGACATGGGACACTTGCAAAGCACCGTGCTCATCGGCAGCAAAGGCGAGCTCGTGCTCGTCCGCGGAATTGATTACGGCGGTAAAGCTTTGATGCAGGCGCTAACCGCCGAAGACGCGCTGGATGCGGATGCGGCCTGGCTCATGATTCAACAGGGCGATGAGGGCATGACGGAGATCTGCCGCGGCTCGCTCGCGCGTTTGGGCATGGAGGTCCGGAATTCGATCGGATTTTTTGAAGGCCAACGCGAAGAGGGAATCAATCGCATTTTCGTTTCCGGCGGACTCGCTCGCGCGGAAACGGTTCTGCAAGCGTTGAGCGACGAGCTGACTTTGCCGTGTGAAATCTGGGATCCGCTTGAGACTTGCGAGCTGGCTCTTCCGGCTACAAAACGGCAGGCCCTGCCTAACGAGTTTGTCTCGCTGAATGTCGCGTGCGGCGCGGCCTTCGAATACCTGACCCGCAGTTGACGAGCACCGATGGCCCTTCACCTCAATCTCCTACACGAGGAAATCCACGAACAGCGGCAGCGCCAGCGCGATCCGCTCAAGATTGGAATGGTCGTGCTCTGCCTGTGCGGCGCGCTTTTGTTCCTCTATTACGCGTGGAACGCTTACCAGACTCTCAATATCAAATCGAAGCTCAGCGGGATTGAAGCGGAATGGAAAAAACTCGAGCCGAAAGTCACCGCGGCGCAGAAGCGCTCGGCGGAATTGACCAATCTCATCAATACCACGCGCGTCCTGGATGATTACATCGACAATCGCTTTTTCTGGGGACCATTTTTGGAAAAACTCTCACGGTGCGTGCCGCCGAATGCGCAGATCACCAGCATGGAAGGCAATTTGCTCGACGAAGAAAAGGGCGGAGGCGTCAGCATCACGCTTGATGGCGTGGCTGCGGCGCGCGAGCCGCGTTCCGCCGCGGAAGATGTGCGTCAAATGTTGCTCGAGCAGCTCGGCAAAAATTTTCAAAACGTAAAAGCGGAATTCAAAACGCTCGAGGACGTGGAAACCGTCGCCAGCATCAACGGGTCAACGGTGCCGATGGCCCGCTACATTCTCTCCATCAGTTTTAATCCAAACGGCAGCGCCAAACCCGCTGCGACTCCCGCCGCCGGCCGACGAAAACCGAAAAAGGACGAATAATGACTCTTCCGAAATTTTCTAAGGACCAAATCAAGAAACTCGCCCTCAGCGGGATGGGATTCGTGTTTCTCCTCTACGTCTATTTCAGTTTCTTTCTCGGTCCGCTGCAGAGATCGCGCACTGCCACGCTCAACGAAATCGCGGATCGGCAGAAGAAGATCGACACCTCCAAATCGGAAGTGGCCAAGGCGGCGACTCTCGAACGTCAGGCCAAAGACGCGATGGCTCGTTTCGCCGCGCTCAAAGGTCTCGGCCCGGAAGGCGCGCCAATTGCCTGGTTTCCGCCGCGAATGAAAACATTTTTTGCCAATCAAGGAATCGATCGCGCGGTGGCGCGTTTGGAAAGCAACACCAATTTCAAACAGAACGAGCTTGCTGCCTGGACGAAATACAACTGGTTGATCGAGCTGCCTCAGGCCGATTTCGCCGCGACCGGTAAAGCAATCGCTGAGCTCGAGAACACCCAGCCGTTGCTCTCGGTCACGAGATTAAGCATGCACGCATTGCCCGACCAGCCGCAGTTTCAACAAGTCGCAATTGCTGCCACGATGGTAATCGAAAAACGATGAAAAAAATTCTCGCCCTCATTTCATTGTCGATCTTCGCAGCGCAATTGCTCGTTGCCGCTGAGGAAAAAACTGCTGCCGCTGCTCCGCGCGTGAAACAGCCGCCACAAGCGCCGGCCGGCAACGCCACGAGCAAGCCCGCGCAAGAAATGCCGCCGGGCGACAGCAAAAGTAAAGCGGGCGATGAGTCAGCGTCGATCGCGCTCAAGAACAAATCTTCTTTTAACATCGACCCGGCGACGCGAAGTCCGTTTTGGCCGATCGGTTGGAAACCGACCGGTAAAGTTGCGACCGGAGGAACAGACCAGGGAGAAGTTCCGCCAGGTGCATTCCTCGTGAGCACCATCACGGTCGATGGCGCGACGAAGTTTGCCATCATCAACGGCAAGTCAATGTCCGAAGGTCAGCAATTTGGGCTCCAAATCGGCACGCAGATTTATCAAGTGAGCGTCAAGCGAATCGAGGACGGCCGCGTGATTCTTGGGCGCCGAGACGAAGAGATCGTCGTTCCGCTGCGCCGGAAATAGTTTTAGCGGCCCGCTCTGTCGAAGCGCGATCGGCCTCGCCTGTTTCCTGCTGCTAAATCGCTCCGCACCGGCGATTCCAATTGAGTTTTTCCGCTGAAAACGGCACTCTCCTTGCGCTCGGTGCTGCTCAAATACCCACGAATCATGAAAACTTCTTCAGCCCTTTGTCTCGGGCTTTGTCTCGCCTTTGCCGGCGATGCTTCCGCCCTAAGCTTCCGCGATTTCTTTGGCTCGCGCTTCAACCCGGCGTCTTCGGTTGCCAAAAATCTGGCGCCGAAAAAAGCGCTCGACTCGATCCATCGTTGGAACCAGATCGCGGTCGACGCGAGCGGACTTGACCACACTCCAGTCGCGCCTGGTGAGCTCCGCACTTTTGGCGAGCAACTCGGGCCCGGCCGCGCCAGTCGTGCGATGGCCATCGTGCACATCGCCATCTTCGATTCTGTCAATGCCGTTGCCGGCGGCTATCAAAGTTACACCGGCATTCCATCAGTAAAGCCGCCGGTGTCGCTCGACGCCGCGGTAGCGCAAGCGGCGCACGATACGCTGGTTGCCATGTTTCCCTCTCAAGGCGCATCATTCGATTCGCTGCTCGCGGATGATCTCGCGAAAATCAACAACAAGAATGAGCGCGCAAACGGCGTTTCGTTAGGCCAACGCGCCGCGGCCGCGATTCTCGCTTTACGCGCGAACGACGGCGCACAGATTTCGGAGCCGCGACTTGGAGTTAATTATTTCACGAGCGATCAACCTGCGCATTGGCGCCAGGATCCGATCAGCTTGCTTCCAATCGCGCTCGGCGCGCATTGGGGTGAATGCAAACCGTTTGTCATCCAATCCGGCAATCAATTTCGTGTTCCGCCCCCACCGGCGATGGATAGTCCTGAATACACTGCGGCTTATAATGAAGCGAAGTCGTTAGGCGGCGACGGCCTTCACACCCAGAGCACGCGCACGCCCGAGCAAAGTTTTATCGGAGTCTTCTGGGCTTATGATGGAACTCCGAGTCTTTGCGCGCCGCCGCGCCTTTACAACCAAATCATCGTCCACATCGCGGACCAAATGCATCTCGGCACTGTCGATCTTGCCCGACTGCTCGCCGTCGCCAACACCGCCATGGCCGACACGGGCATGGCCGTTTGGGATTCGAAATTCTTCTACGATTTCTGGCGGCCGGTCGGCGGCATCCGCGAAGCCGATACCGATGGAAATCCGAACACCGTGAAAGATGCGAGTTTCACACCGATGGGTGCTCCGGCGAGCAATCTCACTGGTCCGAATTTCACGCCGCCATTTCCAAGTTACCCTTCCGGCCACGGCGGATTCGGCGGCGCGCTCTTTCAAACGCTGCGCAGATTTTTCGGCACCGACAACGTCGCGTTCACGTTTGTCTCCGACGAATTCAACGGCGTGACCAAAGACAACTCCGGCACTGTTCGTCCCTACATGCCGCGCAGCTTCGCCAATTTCTCCCAGGCCGAAGAAGAAAACGGCCAGAGCCGGATTTATCTCGGCATCCACTGGTCGTTCGACAAAACCGAGGCCATCAGCCAGGGCCGCAACGTCGCCAACTACGTCTTCGACCACGCCTTCCTCCCCGTCAGCAAACACTAACTCTTATTGGGCGTTGGACGTTGAGCGTTCGGCGTTTTCTTTTTCTTAACAAAACACCGACGCCACATGTCTTGTTCGCGCGAGCAGACAGGCTTAGCTTTGGCGAATTCAGAACCCCCGCGTGAAGACTGCGTCGATCGTCATCATCACTATCAGTGCAGTTTCATTCACAAGTTGCGATCGTTCCACTGACTCGAAGATCGTCGGCACTTGGCGCTGGGAAGATGAACACAATGTTGAGGAGCTTACATTGACGCCAGACCATTCGTTTAGATCACTCACTACCTATAAGCAAATTCTTGCAACGCCGAGTGTAGCAATCGAAGTCGGCTCATGGCAGCAACAAGCAAACGAACTGAGATTTGATGCAACGTTGACGTTCGATAAAACGAAAAGGCAGATTAAACGGACAGTGAGCAGTGTCACGGAAGACAGCTTCACGATGATGAATTTCGCCGACCATAAAATAGTTACGTATCATCGATTTCAGATGCCACTATGTAACGGTGTTCCGATAGTTGAAGCAACTGCTGTCCGCGACAGCGATCTGCTCGGATCGTGGGAACTGCATTACAACACGCACGACTACAAATTTAATCTCCTGCCCAACGGCCGCCTCGAAATGTATGGTCTTATCGATAGTCAATGGAGCCAATTGAGTGGTGGAAAGTGGCACATCTCGGACCATGAATTAATTTGGCAAGCGGACAAAGCATCGTACGAAGAGACCGAGCCTCCAGTTCGTAAGCTCATAATTAGCTCGGCAGGAAAAGACTGCTTTGGGATTAAGGAAGATGACTCTCTCGAATACGCGCTAAGGCGTGCGAAGTGATACCTAACCAATCGTCCCCGATGTCGTAACCGAGGTCAGCGACACAAATTCGCTTTCGCGCAGCATGACGGGCTTCGTGCCCCGAATCAATTGCCACCATTGCGCCGCGGAGCCGACGACGATCAGAAACACGAACAACATGAAAAATCCGGCAACGATCGCGTCAAATTGCCAGACCCGCGCCTGCCGCAACAGCTCGCCCGCCTTGGTTAGATCGCTCATGCCACTCGCCTGACCGGCGAGCAATTGCGCGCCACTCAAGAAGCCGAGCCTCGAATCAGCCGAGAAGATTTTCAGATAACCGGCCGAGAACGTGACTGCACACATGAAGCAGAGCGGCGCGAGCGTAATGAACAGATAACGCGTCTTCTGCATTTTGATCAGGATCGTCGTGCACAGGCAGAGCGCGATCACCGAAAGAAGTTGGTTCGCCAAACCAAACAACGGCCAAAGTGTGTTGATTCCGCCGAGCGGATCGACAACGCCTTGATACAAAAACCAACCCCAGGCCGCGACTAGGAGCACGCTCGTCACAAAATTCGCGCTCCACGATTGCGTGTTGCCAAGTGGTCGCCACACGTTGCCCAACAAATCCTGTAATAAGAATCGTCCGACCCGCGTGCCGGCATCGATCGTCGTCAAAATAAAGAGCGCCTCGAACATGATGGCGAAGTGATACCAGAGCGCGAGCGCCGTCGGACTCGCCGTAACACGCGCGAACATGTGCGCCATGCCGACGGCAAATGTCGGCGCGCCGCCGGCGCGGTTATACATCGTTTGCTCGCCGAGATCCTTCGCTAAGATCGACATCTCACTTTCCGTCACCGGAAATCCGGCCGCGGAAACTTTCTGCACGACTTCAGTCGGCGCGCCTTTCATGTTGATCGCGAAATACTGACCGGGCTGAAGCACACAGGCCGCGATTAACGCCATCAGCGCGACCATCATCTCGGTAATCATCGCGCCGTAGCCGATGTCGCGGATTCGCGATTCGCGCCCGAGCATTTTCGGCGTCGTGCCGGATGCGATTAGCGAGTGAAATCCCGACACCGCGCCGCACGCGATCGTGATGCAAACGAATGGAAAGACCGGTCCGGCAAAAACCAACCCGCTCCCACCGATGAATTTTGTCAGCGAAGGCATCTGCAGCGTCGGATGAATCAAAATGACCGCGACAGCGAGCGCGGCGACGGTTCCGAGTTTCAGAAACGTGCTCAAGTAATCGCGCGGCGTGAGCAGCATCCAGACCGGCAGAATCGACGCGGCCAATCCGTAAATCATAATCGCCCACGCAATCCACGTCGCATCGTGACGAAACCAGTTTTCAACCGTTGGAAAGTTTGCCAGGAATTGTCCGCCCCAAACTCCAAACGCGAGACCGAGCAATCCGAAAATCGTGATCGCGGTCACATTCACTCTTCCGCTGCGCAATCCGAAGCCCATGATGAGCGCGGTTGGAATCGTCATTGCGATCGTGAACACGCCCCACGGGCTTTTCGCGAGGGCTTGCACGACCACCAGCGCGAGCACCGCGAGCAAGATGATCATGATTGCGAGCACACTGATCAGCGCGAGCACACCGACGCCGCCGCCAATTTCTTCTTTCACCATTTGGCCGAGTGTTTTCCCGCCGCGCCGCACCGATGCGAAGAGCACGATCATGTCGTGGACCGCGCCGCCGAGCGTCGCGCCGATTAAGATCCACAATGTTCCCGGCAAAAATCCAAATTGCGCGGCGAGCACGGGCCCAACCAACGGCCCCGGTCCCGCAATCGCGGCGAAATGATGACCGAAAACCATCCAGCGATTCGTCGGCACAAAATCTTTGCCGTCGTTCTTAACAACCGCCGGCGTCGCGCGGTCGTCGTTGAGCACAAGAATTTTTGCCGCAATCCATTTGCTATAGAAGCGGTAACTGATCGCCGCTGCGCAAAATCCCGCTGTGACAATCCAGAGCGCGCTGATCGGTTCGCCGCGCGAAAGCGACAGGACTGCGATCGACGCCAATCCAAGCAGCGTCACCGCAACCCAGAGCAACTTTTTCCAGAGAGACATTGCGTGTTGAGTTTACCCGAGGTGTTTAACCGCGCCAAGTTCGGCACCTTTTGCTCTGCTGTGGCGGCAGGCGTCTCGCCTGCAACGAATCAAACTCGATCGATTAGTACAGGCTCGCCTTGATACGGCCACTCGTCCGCTTCCTTCACTAATCCTGCTCGAACCGGATTCTGCCAAACATATTCCCATTTCCCCGAATAACTTTCATCATTCCGCAGAATGTGATCGAAGAAAGTCGGCTGCCAGAATTCGCCGCGAATGCCGATCGCTTTTGAGATTGACCGTTTTAATCCCGATACGCAATTCGATAACACAAATTCCCGATCGCCGGAAACGAACAGATGAAGGTGGTCCGGCATGATCACATACCGTCCTATCGCGGCGCGAAACTCGTTGATGCCGCGTTGCGCATACGCTTCGAGTGCAACTTGGGCTTTTGCGAGATCAGGAATTTTCTGCCGGTTTCGTGTACAAAACGTCACGAAATAGACTGGTTCGTTCGAAAAAGTTATCTCAAGACGCTGGGGGCGACGCTTGATCATCAACCCATCCTAACAACTTTTGCGAGTGCAGGCGAGACGCCTGCCGCCACAAATTTCAGTTATAGCTTCGCCCGCGCCTCGTTCAGCTTCGCTAGCTGCTCGGTGTAATTTTTTTGCCGATGCCGATTCAGCTCGACCACATCTCGCGGCGCGCGATCGACGAACGATTTGTTTCCGAGCTTAGATTCCACAATACGCAGATCGGCTTCGACTTTCGCGATCTCTTTGTCGAGCCGTTCGCGCTCCGCGGAAAGATCGACATCGACGATGAGGAGAATTTCGCCCAGCGCGGTAGTGGCGATCGGCGTTCCGGCTCCAGATTGAAATTTTGGATCGAGGATTACCTCGGAGGCGTTCAGCAACCGCGTAATTGTTTCTTGTTCGCTCTCCAGTCCTTTTTGATTCGAACGCAGCGCGTATTTTGCTTTCTGATTTGACGGGATTTTTGCCAGCGCGCGCAAATTGCGACCGGCCTGGACGGTTTCATAAATGGCAGCCACGAGTTTCCGCTTTGCAAGATCGACATCTTTCAAAGCAATTTTCTTCGGCGGCGTAGCGAACTGAATTGATCCTTCGCCCAAGCCGAGCAGCGACCAAAGTTCTTCGGTGATGTGCGGCATGAAGGGATGAAGCAGCCGCACGATCGCCGACAAAACATAATCCATCACCGCGAGCGCCGATTTCTTTCTCGATTCATCTTCACTGAAGATCTCGGTCTTGGCCGCTTCCACGAACCAATCGCAATAATCGCTCCAGATAAAATCATAGAGCCGTTGCGCGATCTGGTTGAACTCGTAATCGCGATAACCTCTCTCGATGGAGTCGATCGTTTCATTTAACCTCGCGAGAACTTCGATCGCGTAGATCGACAAGTTCTCGAGCTTCGATTCGGCCGAGCTCGGTCCGTGCATTTGGCGGAAGCGCGAGACGTTCCAAAGCTTCGTCGCGAAGTTGCGGCCTTCTTCGATTTGTTTTTCGTCGAAACGAATGTCCTGACCGCTCGGCGCGATCCGCAGCAAACCGAACCGCAGTCCATCCGCGCCGTACTTGTCGATCAAATCGAGCGGGTCGGGCGAATTGCCCAACGACTTCGACATTTTCCGGCCCTGCTTATCGCGAATGATGCTGGTGAAGAAGACGTCGTGGAACGGAATGTTGTCTTCGATCTTTTTCGTCTTGCCCGGTTTGAATTCGAGCCCAGCGAAAATCATTCGCGCGACCCAGAAGAAAATGATGTCCGGCCCTGTCACTAGCGCGCTTGTCGGATAAAATTTCTTCCGAGTCTTCTCATCCATTGTTTCGAAGGCCCACAGCCAGGACGAAAACCAAGTGTCGAGCGTGTCATCGTCTCGCCGCCAGCCTTCACCGGGCGATCCGATTTGGACGCGAACTTCTTCTGTGGCGGCAGCCGTCCCCGGCTGCTTTTCTTTTCCCGCAGGCGAGACGCCTGCCTCCACAGTTCCAGAATTTCTGCGATACCAAGCCGGAATCCGATGTCCCCACCAAACCTGCCGGCTGATGCACCAGTCTTGAATGTTATTGATCCACTGTTCGTAAACTTTTTCCCAATGTTTCGGATAGAAGCGGATGATATGTCGCTTCACGACCGCGAGCGCTTCTTTCGTCTTTGGATATTTTAAGAACCACTGCTCGCTCAAGCGCGGCTCGATCGGCACATCGCTGCGATCGCTGAAGCCGACGTTGTTTTCGTGCGGCTCGGCTTTTGCGAGAAGGCCCCTCGCCTCCAACAATTCCGCCGCTTTTTTGCGCGCTTCGAAACGATCGAGCCCATGCAATTCCGGAACTGCCGGGCAATTTATTTTCCCGTCGGGCGTTAGAACATCGATGACGGCCATCTTGTGACGCTGACCGATCTCGAAATCGAGTTTGTCGTGCGCGGGCGTGACTTTTAAAACACCCGTGCCGAATTCAGGATCGATCGCGTCGTCCGCAACGACCGGAATTTTCTCGCGTGGCATCGGTCGCCAAACTTCTTTGCCGACAAGATCGACATATCGTTTGTCTTTCGGGTGAACCGCAACGCCGGTGTCGGCCATGATTGTCTCCGGCCGCGTAGTTGCGACTTCCAAAAATTTTCCAGGCTGATCGACAATCTCGTAGCGCACATAATACAAATTTCCGCGCTGCGGTTTGTTGACGACTTCCTCGTCCGAGAGCGCGGTTTGCGCCGCCGGGTCCCAGTTGATCATGCGGCGTCCGCGATAAATGAGATCCTTCTTATATAGATCGACAAACACCTCGGCGACGGCGCGCGCGTAAGATTCGTCCATCGTGTAACGCTGACGCGACCAATCGCACGAACAGCCAAGGCGTTTGAGCTGTTGAATAATGATGCCGCCGTGTTTGTCCTGCCATTCGAGCACGCGCTGGAGAAATTTTTCGCGGCCGAGATCGTGGCGCGTGACGCCTTCATTTTTCTTTAGCCATTTTTCGACGGCGGTTTGTGTTCCAATTCCGGCGTGATCCATGCCGGGCAGCCAAAGAACTTCGAGACCCTGCATCCGCGCGCGGCGCGCGAGAATGTCCTGGATACTATTATTAAGAACATGCCCGAGCGTGAGAACGCCGGTGATGTTCGGCGGCGGCATCACGATCGAGAACGGCTTTTTCTTCGAGTTCGCGTCCGCCTCGAAGTCGTGATTGTCGATCCAACGTTGATACCATTTCGGTTCAACCGTTTTCGGATCGTAGGTTTTGGAAAGCTCCGCCATCGCGTTCAATCATCGAGAAGCAGAGCGTGTTTGCAAGAGGTAGGGCGCTGTCCCCCGACCCGCCCGATTCTGACTGTGTTGCGGGCGATTGAGGGCAATCGCCCCTACCTGTACTTGCAGCGCGTGTCGAACACGATGAGTTTCAGCGCTGCATGAGCGACGATCGACCGATTGGCGTTTTCGATTCCGGCATTGGCGGCCTCACTGTGGTGAAGGCGTTGCGCGAGCTATTGCCGAACGAAAATATTTCTTATCTCGGCGACACCGCGCGGGTGCCGTACGGAACCAAAAGTCCGGAGACGGTGCAACGCTACGCGGTCGAGCTCGCGAGCATGTTGATGGAGAAAGATGCAAAAGCGCTGGTCGTGGCGTGCAACACCGTTTCGTCGGTCGCGCTGCCGACGTTAACAAAAAAATTTCCAGTGCCGGTGATCGGCGTTATCGAGCCGGGCGCGCGCGCGGCGTTGGAGGCGAGTCGAAATCGAAAAATCGGCGTGATCGGAACACGCGCGACAATTCGGAGCGGCGCGTACGAGAAAGCGCTGCGCGCGGCGGACCCGAAGGTGGAAGTCAGCAGCCAGGCTTGTCCGTTGCTCGTGCCATTTATTGAAGAAGGATTGCTCAATGACGAAGTGACAGACCGAATGATTTTGCGCTACATCGATCCGCTGCTCTCGGAGGAGATCGACACACTGGTTCTTGGCTGCACGCATTATCCGTTGCTGACGCAGGCAATGTCGCGTCTCCTCAAACGCCAGATCATGATCGTCGATTCGGCCTACAATTGCGCGCGCGCGGTGGAAGAGATGCTGGATCGACAATCGCTGCGCGCGGCGCCGTTGAACAACGGCAAACTTGATCTCGCTCTCACCGATGCACCTGATACTTTTCTCGGCATCGCGCGCGACGCCTTGCAATTAAATTTTGGCGAGATCGAGTTACGCGCCCTGCCCTAAAACCGAACCGAAAAAAATTATGAGACGAACCGCTGCTCTCTTATTCGTCGCAACAATGGCCACCGCACTCATTGCAGTGGCGCAGGAAAACAAAAACGAAACGGGGATCGCCGAGGCGCGCAAAGCAATCGACAAAGGCAACGCGCAGTGGGTCGACGCCTGGGACAAAGCGGATGCTTCGCTCATTGCCGCGCTTTTTGCGGAAGACGGAGTCCTGTTGGGACGCAATGGAAAGTTTTTCAAAGGGCCGAAACAGATTTTCGAACGACAGAAGACGTTGATGGAAAGCGCTGGCAAAGGCGTGAAAGCGACCGTGACGACTGTCGATCTTTGGTTGGACGGCGAGACGGCGTACGAAACTGGAAAATACAGCTACCAATTTCAGGAGAAGGGCAAGCCGGTCACGGAAGCTGGCCGTTACGTCACGATTTGGAAGCGACAAGCCGACGGTTCTTGGAAAATCATCATGGACATGGGCGTGCCGAAAGATTAGCGCAGATTCCGAGTTCGAAGATTCGCGCTTGAGTTCAGAAAGAATACCAAACCAGCAGTCGCGCTCGACTGAACCACTCGCGCAGTTGATCGCGGACTTGGTTCTGTGGTTAACGCTGGTCCTGTTGTTCTTCGCGTTTCGAATCGTGTTGTTCCGCTTGTTTCGTGGCGAGCTCGAACAAATGCCGAGCCTTCACGCGTTCCGCCGATGTTTCGAAACCGGGCTGCGCTCCGATGTCTGCGCAGCGACCTGGGCCGTGTTGCCATCGCTCACACTCACGCTGATCGGCTTTGTTCGTCCGCTCGGGAGTTGGCACGAGCGCGTCCGGCGATTGTCGATCTTCGTCATTCTAACTTTGTGCGCAGTCGTGTTTGTCGCGGACGTTGGTTATTTCGCCGAGTACGACAATCAGTTCGATCATTGGATTTTCGGGCTCATCTACGACGACCGGCGCGCGATCGTCACAACGATTTGGAAGAGCTATCCAGTGATCGTTTTGGTGTTGAGCTGCGTCGTAGCGGTGACAATCGCCGGTTGGTTGCTGACTAAACTATGTCGCGCGGCTGCGTCGGCCGATGTCCCAGATTTTCTAAGAACGAAACTCGCGCGCGCAATCACCGTTCTCATCATCGCAGTGTGGGCATTCGTTGGAGCGAAAGTTTGGCTCGGCAGAAATTTGGCCGGACTGAAGAACGCGGCCACCACGGGCGACGTTTTCTTGAACAAGATCGTGCTCAATCCGTTTCTCGCGCTGCGGTTCGCGATCTCGCAACAGACGACGATGGAAAAATCGATCGGGCTGAAAACATTTTTGCCGGACGGCGATGTTCGCGCCGCGGCGATGGCCTTGTATCCGGAAGCGCAAAGCGCCGCGAACCTGGACGATTGCGTGAAACGCATCGCGCCGGGGAATCCTAATCAACGCCCGACGCACATTTTCATCGTCGTGATGGAGAGTTACGACGCGTGGTCGTTGGAGCCGGAGTACGCGGATCTGCACTTAACCGACGGTGTGCGCGATCTCGCGAAGAATGGTTTGCACGTCCACAGCTTCATTTCATCCGGCATTAGCACGATCGAAACGCTCGGCGTGTTGATCACTGGCTTGCCCTTCGCGCGCGTTTTCGTGAATTATCAACCAGTGGTGCGCGACGGAGTGCCAACCGCGAGCGCGCCGATCTTCAAACGGCTTGGCTATCGTCCGCGATTTTTCTACGGCGGCTTCCTGAGTTGGCAGCGCATCGGCCAATTCTGCCGCGAGCAAGGTTTCGACGAAGTTTTCGGCGGCGATCAAATGGGTTTGAAACAACACGGCAACGAATGGGGCGTCGACGACGAAGATCTTTTCCGGTTCGTGCTCGACCACACCGGCCCCGAGCCAACGTTCAATGTGATCATGAGCACGTCGTATCATCCGCCTTACAGCGTTGACGTGGAGAAAAAGGGCTTTGATCCGAGTCGACTCAAAGCGAGCGCGATCGGTGCCGGATTATCGAAGCAACAACTGCGCGTGCTCGGACATCTTTGGTACTCGGACAAATCTGTTTCCGAATTCGCATTGCAGGGCGAGCAGAAGCTCGAACGCCCGGTGTTTGTTGTCACGGGCGATCATTATTCGCGCAAGCAATACGTTTCCGCGAGGCCGGTGCACACGCTTTTCGAGCAGCTTTCCGTGCCGCTTGTCATTTACGGACGTAAAGCGCTCGAAAATGTGCGCCCGCCGGAAAATATTGCGGGAAGTCACCTTGATGTTTTGCCGACGCTCATCGATCTCGCCGCACCTGCGGGTTTCGAATATCACGCGCTTGGACGCGACTTGCTTCAACCGTCGCAATTGGAAGCGGGCTTTGGATGTAACGCAGTGATCGGGTCCGATTTTATTTTGAAAGTGAGCGATCCGACGCATCCCCAGGATCTGCATGGCCAACCGGCGAATAATGTCGACGGAAAATCATTCGCGCTGCGATATCGGCAATTCCAAGCGCTCGGGTGGTGGCGGGCGATGAAAGGCAAAGATTGGCCGAATAGGTAGAAGCGATTGACCTCAATCGCCATCGCGCTTCGGTGAAGCGCGGCTACCGCGCTTACGCTTCGCGACCAATTCGTACGAGTGATCGATCATTCTACGAATCTCCGTGTCCGGAATTCCTTCTTCGATGTCGATCGTGTTCCAATGTTTTTTGTTCATGTGATAACCGGGGCGGACTTGCTCGTAGCGGTCGCGCAGCTCGAGCGCGAGATCGGGATCGCATTTTAAATTCGCGGTCGTGGGAACTTCCTCGAGCGACGCTAGCGCAAACATCTTGCCTGCGACTTTGAAGACGACAACGCTCGGCCCAAACGGCGTCCCTTCAGTCGCGTCAGGTTTGCTCAGGCAGTATTCGCGAAACTGTTCGAGATTCATCTTTAGTTTTAGCGGCGGTCTACGACCGCCGACTCGACGCTCTTAGAGCGCCGCTACAGAAAATCACCGGATTCGCTCTGCTAAAATTCCGACCAAATCCTTGATCGCGACGCGCTCTTGTTTCATCGAATCGCGCTCACGCAGTGTGACGGTTTCCTTCAAGGCCGCGTCCTTTTCGCCGAGCGTTTCGAAATCGACAGTGACGCCGAACGGAGTTCCGATTTCGTCCTGGCGTCGATAACGGCGGCCAATCGCGCCCGATTCATCGTAAAAAACGAACATGTGCGGTCGGAGAAGATCGACAATCTCTTTGGCCTTGGCGACCAGCGGCTCTTTGTTTTTCAAAAGCGGGAAGACCGCGCATTTGATCGGCGCCATCCGCGGATGAAAACGCAGCACGGTTCGCGTTTCCATTTTTCCTTTTTCATCCGGCGCTTCGTCTTCGGAATACGCTTCGCAAATCAGCGCAAGCACAGTGCGATCCACGCCCGCGCTCGGCTCGACAACGTGCGGGATAAATTTCTGCTTCGCTTCCTCATCGAAATACTCGAGCGACTTGCCGCTCGCCTTCTGATGTTGCGACAAATCGTAATCGGTTCGATAAGCGACGCCTTCAAGCTCCTGCCGGCCAAACGGAAATTCGTATTCGATGTCGTAAGTGCCTTTGGAATAAAACGCGCGCTCTTCGTCCGGAACGTCGAGCACGTGGAGCTTCTCCCGCGCGAGGCCAATGTTTTCGTAAAACTTGAGCCGCTCTTCCTTCCAATACTCGAGCAGCTTCATCCCCTCCTCCGGCCGGCAAAAATATTCCAACTCCATCTGCTCGAACTCGCGCGATCGAAACGTGAAGTTGCGCGGATTAATTTCGTTCCGAAACGCTTTTCCAATCTGCGCGATGCCGAACGGCAATTTTTTGCGCGATGTATCCAGCACATTCTTGAACTGCACGAAAATCGCCTGCGCGGTTTCCGGCCGAAGATAAGTCGCGCTCGATTCATCTTCAGTGGCGCCGACGTAAGTCTTGAACATCAAATTGAACGAACGCGGCTCGGTCAGATCTTTTCCTCCGCAAACCGGACATTGTTTGCCTTTTCCCTTGTCGATGATCTGATCCGCGCGCAATCGGGCTTTGCAAGATCGACAATCGATCATCGGGTCGGTGAAGGTGTCTTCGTGCCCGCTCGCTTTCCAAACCAGGCGGTTCATCAGAATCGAGCCGTCCATGCCGACGACGTCGTCGCGCTCGTGGACCATGACGCGCCACCAGTAATCCTTCAGATTGCGCTTCAATTCGACGCCGAGCGGCCCGTAATCCCACAGTCCATTCAGTCCGCCATAAATTTCGCTCGATTGAAAAATAAAGCCGCGCCGCTTGCACAAGCTGACGATCCTCTCCATCCGCTGTGAATCGGACGCGCTCATATATATCCTAGGAACTCAGGAAAGCAGGAATTACTCAAAAACAAAATCCTGTCTTTTCCTGCGTTCTTGCTTTCCTAAGAACCGCTCAGTGCTGCACCGTGACCTCGGTCTTCACCGAGTTGGCGATGAAACAATTCTCGTGCGCGGCGTGATGCATTTTGTCGAGCTCCTCGGCGGTCGGAGTTTTGTCGCCGGACCATTTTAATTTGGGATGAAGCTCGACTTTCGTGATCGCCATTTTGCCTTCGGGATTTTTTTCCATGTGACCAACCGCTTCATCGACATATTCATCGAGCACGAACTTCTGCTTCGCGGCGATCGCGAGAAACGTGAGCATGTGACAAGCCGAGAGTGAAGCGACGAACGCTTCTTCTGGATCGACATTCTTCGGATCGCCCAGATACGCCGGCGCGGCGGATGCGGTCATCTCATGGCCGCCATCAAATTTCCAGGTATGATTGCGCGGATATTTCTGGTACTCGAACGGCGCATCGCCGCGCGTCCAGGTGAGAGTCATTTTGTGTTCGGACATATCTTCTAAATAGAACGCGACGCGGTTTCGGGCAAGCGCTTCGCTTGACTGATCACTTATCACTGGTCACTTATCACTCTTCAAAGCGCGCGCTTAGCTCAGTGGTAGAGCGCTTGCTTCACACGCAAGAAGTCAGAGGTTCGAACCCTCTAGCGCGCATTTGGATTTCTTAAATGAGTTTTGCGAGTCGCGTGGTGCGAAACTATTTGCAGTCGCGGGACCAACTTCGCATTCTCGGCGCGAATGTCCTCGCTGAGCATCGTCGCAGTCTGCCTCGCCATCGTCGTCTGGATTTATTTTTACAACAATCCAATGCGGCACGGGCGGTGGTTTCTGAGCCGGCGTTTCATCAACTGGTTCCCGCTCGGCATGACTTACGCCTTCCTCTACATGGGGCGCTACAATCTCACGGTCGCAAAAAACGCGTTCGGCGCGCTCATGTCGAACGAAGCCTTCGGCCTGATCTTCGCGGCCGGCACCGCCGTTTACGCGTTCTCGTTTCTAATTAACGGACCTTTGGTCGATCGCATTGGCGGCAAGGCTGGAATTCTCATCGCCGCGCTGGGCGCTGCGACCGGCAACATCATTCTCGGCGTCATCACCTGGCTCGTTCTTACGAAGCGCACTGATGTGCCGCTGTTCTGGCCCTTTGTCGTTTGCTACGCGCTGAACATGTATTTTCAAAGTTACGGCGCGGTTTCCATCATCAAGGTAAAGGCCAACTGGTTTCATGTCCGTGAGCGCGGTGTGTTCGGCGCAATTTTCGGAACGCTCATCTCCTTTGGGGTCTACTTCGCATTCGAATGGGGACCGGCGGTTGTCGATATGACGAAGGCGCACCCGCCGAGCGACGCGGGCTGGCTCAGTCGCACTTTGCACGATTTGTTCGTTAGGCCGGGACAAACCATCGACGCCACTTGGGCCGTGTTTTTTATGCCCGCAATCATTTTGATCGGCTGGGCTATTCTCGATCTTTGGCTCATTCGCGAAACGCCGGAGCATGCCGGTTTTCCTTATCTCGAAACGCACGACGCGTCGCACGGCCTGATGCACGAGACCTACACTGCACTCGATTTATTGAAAAAAGTTTTCATGAACCCGCTGATGTTGCTGCTCGGCGGGATCGAATTGACCGCCGGAGTGTTGCGCAACGGAATCATGCAATGGTACACCGTCTTCGCGCATCAAGTGCCGCAACCCGGCGCCGAAGGAATCGTGAAACAGTGGGGCTTGCTGCTCTGCTTGTTCGGAATCACCGGCGGCTTCGCGGGCGGATTAGTCTCCGACAAATTTTTCCAATCGCGACGCGGACCTCCAACCGCAATTTTCTGCGCATTCATGCTCATGCTCGCGGCGGTGATGTCGATGATATTGTTTTCTCGACCCTTTCTCGTTGGAGTAGCTGCGCTTTTAATCGTGGCCGCCGTGACCGGAGTGCATTCGCTCATGTCTGGAACGGCCGCGGCCGATTTCGGCGGCCGCAAAGCAACCGCGACTTGTTCCGGCGTCGTCGACGGCTGTGTGTATCTTGGCAGCAGCGTCCAATCCGTCTCCGTCGGTTACCTCGTCGGCCATAGCTGGCAATGGTGGCCGATTTTCTTGATGCCGTTCGCGCTTGCCGGTGGGCTTATTGCCGCAAAAATCTGGAACGAGTTGCCCGCCGCGACGAGAAAATTCATGGCCGAACAGGACTCCGCCGCGAAAAGGTAGGGGCGATTCACCTAAATCGCCCGCGGTTTACAACATCTCGAGTTGCTCGTTAGGCCGACGGAATGCCGCGATCGAAAGTTTCGGCCGCTCCGTCATGCCAGCGCGCCGGCAGGCGACTTCGAACATTTTGGAGATTTGTTCGGCAAAAATTCCTTCGCCGATCTGCCGCTTGCGCCAGCGCGAGTCGTACAGCTTTTTCCCGCCGCGCGTCGCGCGGACGCGATCGAGCACTTTCGCTTTTCGCTCGGGAAAGTGTTCGTCCAGCCAATGCTCGAACAGCGGCGCGACCGCCCACGGCAATCGCAAAATTACGTGACCGGCAAACTGCGCGCCCGCTTTCGCGCATGCTTCAACGATCTTTGGGATTTCATGATCGTTGATTCCCGGAATGACCGGCGCGACCATCACGCCAACCGGGATTCCGGCCGCGCGCAATTGCGCGACTGCATCCAGCCGCGCGGCCGGCGCGGACGTTCGCGGTTCAAGGATCCGCTGAAGATCGACATCGAGACTGGTGATCGAGAGATTAACAACCGCGCATTTGTCGCGCGCGAGCTCGGACAAAATGTCGATGTCGCGCGTGACGAGTCGGTTTTTCGTCAGAATGCCGACGGGGTTGCGGAATTTCGCGAGCACTTCCAAACAGCCGCGAGTGATTTTTAATTTGCGCTCGATCGGTTGATAACAATCGGTCACGCCGCTCATCATCATGAGTTGCGGTTTCCATTTTGCCGAAGACAATTCCGCTTCAAGCAATCTTGGCGCCTCGCGCTTCACCATGATCCGCGATTCGAAGTCGAGTCCCGCGGAGAATCCGAGATACTCATGCGTCGGCCGCGCGAAACAATAAATGCAGCCGTGCTCGCAACCGCGGTACGGATTAATGCTCGTTTCAAATCCGACATCGGGACTCTGATTGTGCGCGATGATCGTCTTCGTTTTGTCATCAAAGTATTGAGTTGCGCGGCGCGGTTTTTCTTCCGAATCGGGATCGTCATCGACAAAATCGACATCGGTAAGATCGACATGAAGCTTCTCGAACCGGTTCGCCGGGCTCCACGAAGCGCCGCGGCCGCAGATAGCCTCGAGGCTTTGCGGTGTTTCTTCGATCACGGGCCGAAATTTCGGCGTGGCCATCCTTTATGTTCGCATGAACGTATCAAATGTCGAGAAGTTTTGCGCCCGCTCCGCGGACTTTGCCAATCGGCAATCTGAAATCGGAAATCGAAAATGAAATGGCGGAGGGGGTGAGATTCGAACTCACGAGGCCTTTCGGCCTTCCGGTTTTCAAGACCGGCGCATTCAACCGCTCTGCCACCCCTCCCGAAGATCGCTCGCGGAATTGTGCCACTGCGTTGCGCATCAGCAAGCGCAACTGCGTTCGAACGCCGGTCAAATCGCGAATGAAAAAGGGTTTTCTAAATCATTAAAGATCGACATCGCAGTGGTCACTAGACGGCGGTCGAATCCTTCTCGCGGCGGCGCAGGAAAAAATGCGTGACGACAATTGCGCTGAGCAGACCGAGGACGGCGGCACAGACTACGTCGGACAGGTAGTGCGCGCCGAGATACATTCGCGAAAAACCAATAAGCGCTGGGATTGCGAGACACGGCAGACCGATTCGCCGATTTGCAAACGCCAGGACAACAAAAAACGCCGTTGAGGCATCGACGTGACCCGAAGGAAACGAATGATATTTCGAGCTCCAACGTTGCGCATTCCACCAAACCTGCTCGGACTTTACCGATGGCCGCGCGCGCGCCGTTGAGATTTTGATCACGCGCCCGATGATCCCGGAGATCGAGAGCGCGATGACCATCGCGAGAAAAATTCGCGCCCATTTTTTATTGCCGCGTTTCCAGGCGACGCCGGCGAGCGCGAGCCCGACGACAAAATGTTCAGGCCAATCGCTAAACCGGCTGACGGTTTCCATGAAACGACGCAGGCCGCGGTTTTGATGGTCCGCCATGAACTGCGCGACCACAGCATCGAAACAAAACGCAGCGACGACGCACGCCACGACTATGACAATGCCAATCGACCAGTAAAAAAGAGCTTTGCCTTTCACAAAAACTAAACTCTTACTCTGCTCATGCTCCTGCTCTTGATCGAGACAAAACGAGCAGGAGCAGGAGCATGAGCCCGATAAAATCGCCCATCGCGAAATATGCGCTGCTCTTTTTCGGCTGCATCCTCTTCCACATCATCGGGACGTGGAGCATTCCGCTGATCGATCGCGACGAGCCGCGATTCGCCGAAGCGTCGCGCGAGATGATCGAGCGCGGCGATTACATCGTTCCGCGTTTCAATAATCAGCTTCGCCTCGACAAGCCTCCCCTCGCCTATTGGGCGCAAGTCGCGAGCTTCAAGATTTTTGGCGAAAACGATTTTGCTTCACGTTTTCCGTCCGCAATTGCGGCCGCGCTCGTCGCGATGTCGATCTTTGCTTGGGGAAAACAAATGGGCGGTCAGCGCGTCGCCTGGTGGGCGGCAATTATTTTCACGCTATCGCTTCAAACATTTCTTCACGCCAAAGCCGCAGTCGCGGACATGTGGCTTGTCCTCTTTATGACAACGGCGCATTGGGCCGGGTACGAATTATTTTTCGGAAAACGGTCAACGCCCAACGCTCAACGCTCAACGCTCAACGCTCAATGGTTTTGGTGGCTCACGTTCTATGTTTCGCTCGCGCTCGGATTTCTCGCGAAAGGTCCGATCGCGTGGACGCCGCTTCTGACAGTCGCGGCGGCGAAGTATTTCTCGCGCGATGTCGATCTTGCGAACCGTTTCAAATTTGTTCGCGGGATTTTGCTGATGCTGGCAATCGTCGCGCTTTGGGGAATTCCGGCGCTGATTCAAACACACGGCGAATTTCTGCGGATCGGAATCGGCCGCCACGTCATCGGCCGCTCCTTCAGCGCGATGGAGAGTCACGGATCGAATTCGCTCTGGATCTATCTTTTGCTCCTCCCATTTTATTCAGTGACGATTCTGATCAGTTTCTTGCCGTGGACGATTTACACGCCGGTCTTGATAAAAAAGCTGCGGCTTAAGCGGCGCGAGGACCGACTCGGCGATTACATTGACACCTACCTTCTCTGCGGCGTCGTAATTATTTTCGTCATCTTCAGTTTGATCAAAACCAAATTGCCGCATTACACGATTCCGGCGTTTCCGTTGCTCGCGCTGCTGGCGGCACGGCACATTGAAAGCGAACGTTTTCTAAAAAGCGCAGCAACGGTTGCGATCTGTCTCTATCTCGCGCTCGGATTTGTCGCCGGGCCGGCCGCCGCGCAATTTTTTCCTGCCGCTCAGCTTTATCGAGAAGCTCGCAATGATTTGAAACCTGAAATGGAATTCGGTGCGGTTGATTTCCAGGAACCGAGCCTTGTCTGGTATTTCCGATCGCGCGCTAAAGGTTGGATGACGGCGCTGAAGCCGAAGAACGCGGCCGAATTCATGCAAAGAACTGGAGCGCGTTTTGTCATTGTTCCAACTGAAGCGGTTTCGAAAACCTTTCCGGATTTTCCGGCAACCTGGAAGATTTATTCAACTTCGGGATTCAATGTCGCGAAAGGCAAACATGTCGATCTAACGTTGGTTCTAAAACCCGAATAATTAACCGCGGAGGGCACAGAGATCACGGGGGAAATCCTTTTTTATTTATTCTCTGCGAACTCCGCGACCTCTGTGGTAAATCCAACCTGCGATGATTACTTTCCTGGATGGCAAACTGGTCGGCGCGTTACCGACGCAGGCAATTGTCGATGTGAACGGCGTCGGCTACGAAGTTTTCATCCCGCTTTCGAGTTACGACAAACTTCCGCCGGTCGGACAAGCGATCCACATCCTGACGCATCTCGCGGTCCGCGAGGACGCGCACATTCTTTACGGATTCATGACTGCGGCCGAGCGCGATTTGTTTCGATTGCTCGTGAACAACGTGAGCGGGATCGGTCCGAAGCTCGCGCTGGCAGTGTTAAGCGGAATGAGCGTGACGAATTTTAAAGCGGCGGTGGTGAATTCCGACGTCGCCGCGCTCTCCAAGATCAGCGGGCTGGGGAAAAAAACTGCCGAGCGGATCGTTCTCGAATTGAAAGACAAACTCGGAGTCGCAGCGGCTTGGGAAGCGGCTACGGCCGCGCATGCGCCCACGCCGGAGCAGGAACAAGCAAACGAAGCGGTGCTCGCGTTGATTGCACTCGGTTACAAACAAGTGGACGCGCACAAAGCGGTGCGGGATTTGCAGGGACAGGCGGACTCGGCGGAGGAATTGGTAAAGCTCGCGCTCAAGAAGATCGCGGCGGGTAGATAGTCACTTTGCGAAGCAAATGCTCAACGCTCAACGCCCAACGCCCGACGCCCAATACTTCAATTGCAGAGTCTGAATTGGACGTTGAAAGTTGAGCGTTGAGCGTTTGCTTCCTTAATGCTGGTTCAACAGGATAGACTCAGCGCAATTCGGCATGCTTTTCCCAAAGAGGGTCTCTTTGCGGAAAAGGATTGGCTGCTTTCGCCCGACGCGTTTCCGATCGAGAAAAAATTTCTAGCAGAGCTCGAGCAGCTCGGTCATCGGCTTTTCGTTTTCCAGCGCGCGTGCAATCAGCTCTATCAACTCAGCGTTAAAGGAAAACAGCCGGAGTGGGTCGCGCGCTACTTGGACGCGGGGAAACCGAAAGAGCTGATCGAGTTTTCGCGACGGAAAGAAATCCGCGACGATTTGCCGCGTGTGATCCGGCCCGATCTGATTCTGACCGACGACGGTTACATCATCGCCGAGATCGATTCAGTTCCGGGCGGAATCGGAGTGACCGGCTGGCTGAATCAAACTTATTCGAAGTTCGACAACGAGATCATTGGCCGCGCCGATGGAATGCTGGAAGGATTTCAAAGCGTATTGCCAAACGGCGGCGACATTGTGATCTCGCAAGAGGCCGCGACGTATCGGCCGGAAATGGAATGGCTGACGGGTCAGTTAAATCAACGCTCAACGCCCAACGCCCAACGTTCAACGCCCAATTGGGAAGTCGTTGCCGCGGAAAATTACGAGCCGAAAGACGGGCGTGACGTTTATCGCTTCTTTGAGCTGTTCGATCTGCCGAACATTCCGAAGATCGACAATCTTTTGCGCGCGAATGCAGAAGGCCGGGTGGCGATCACTCCGCCGATCAAACCATTCCTCGAGGAGAAAATGTGGTTTGCGCTTTTTTGGTTGAAGCCGCTGCACGAATTTTGGAGGCGCGAGCTCGGCGAAAAATATTTTGCGAAGCTTCAGCAAGTGATTCCCTACTCGTGGTTGCTCGATCCAATGCCGTTGCCGCAGCACGGCGTCATTCCGCGATTGGAAATTCACGATTGGCGCGAAGCGGCGAAGTTCAGCCAACGCGATCGCGACTTACTTTTGAAGATTAGCGGATTTTCGCCGCTCGGTTGGGGCAGTCGCGGGATTTCGCTCGGCTCCGATCTCGCGCACGGCGAATGGGAAAAGAGAATCGAGAATGCGCTCGCGACGTTTGATTCGTCACCGACGATCATGCAGCGCTTCCACAAAGGGCGCTTGGTCGAACATCACTACTTTGATTCCGAGTCGCGCGAATTAAAGACGATGAAAGGACGCGTTCGGCTTTGCCCCTATTATTTTGTCGAGCAGGACAAAGTGAAACTGCACGGCGCACTGGCGACGATTGTTCCGGCCGACAAAAAATTCGTGCACGGCATGCGCGACGCCATCCTTGTGCCATCACGAGCCGAATCGTGATTGTCACGCGCGTGGCAACCGCGATAGCATGACCAGATGGTTCCCCTGATTCGCCGGCTCGCCTTTGCGTTGTCGATCTTGCTCACGAGCTTCGCCTCGGCCGCGGACGTTGAGCTGAAGGCGTCGTGGACAAAGGGGCCGGAACATTGGCTCGTTCACATTCAAGTCGACCGCGCCGGATTTTCTATCGCGTCGAATTCGCCCGCGTTCGAAAACGAGCGGCTCATCCAAGTTACTGATGCAGTCACGCATCAACCGGTGCCGTTTCGCCTGCGACATTTAAAACAACGAATGGCTCGCGCGATCGATCTCGCCTTTCCGCAATTGCAAAGGCCAATGAGTGTTTCCGTAAACCTCGCCGGAATTGTCGTTGTCGATCAAAACGGACGCCGCGCCGGCTATCAACAAAGTTTGACCGTGCGCGCGCCTGTCACCAGCGATAGACCGATTGTCCAGCCGAGCTCCAGTCCGTTGAATCCGCACAATTGGCGGACCGCGGCAGCGCCGCCGGTTTCTCCGCGACCGAGCGTAGCCGCGTCCGTCGCACCGCTCGTTGGAGGAGGCGCGCCACCGGAAGATTTGGGCGGCGGTTTAGAAGTTGGGGAAGGTGCGCCGGCGCCTGAGCCGGAAATTCCGCAATTTCCGTTTCCGCCGCCGCAGGCATCCGCTTCAGATGAGATCCCGCGCGAACTGCTCGTTGCGGAAAAGACCGGCCCGAAATTGAAAGATGTCGATGCAGTTTTGAGCAGGGCATTCGCCAAATGCGGTTACGGCGAAAAAAGTTTTTATGCCGTGCCCGATGGTTTCGCAATGGCGTCGCGCCTGGAACAAATCAACGACGACGGCAGCTTCAACGCGAACCGTTGGTCGCTCCAAACCGCCGCGATGAAAAGTTTCTCGATCGAATCTTATTTGCACGCGTTGTTTCAAACGCGGGCCGGACATTTTCGCGTGGTTGTCTTTGTCGTCACGAATCACCCGTTTCAACAGACGGACGTCAAAGTAAATTCCGACGAAGCGAAGAGTTGGGTGAGGAAAGGTCTCAACCAACTGCCAAAGAAAATCGGCGACCGCGATTTCACCGATGACTACACGTGCACAGTGTTGGTCTACGAATTCAAAAGCTTGGGCGGCGGTGAAGCGAAATTTGTCGAGCCGAGCGAAATCACCGGCCACACCCATTTGGAAAAATCGGGCTTGCTCGGCGCGTTGAGTCGCACGCGCTAAGATCGCAATCAAGCGTCGGTCTTTTTGCGCGAGTTAAAGAGCGCGCCGAGCGCGGCGACGACCAGACCCTGCATCGGTGTCAGCCAGAAATTGGAAAATTTGAAGTAATCCATGTTGTGCGTGCCGGCGAGTGGCTCGAGCAACATGGTCAGTAAAAGAACGACAAGATAAACGATCGATAATCCGACCGACACATGATAGAAAAACTTTTTTACGGTTCGACCGCTGTCGTCTTCAAGCGCGGTGCTGGCGAGAACTCCGACGATCAATCCAAGTGTCGGAACGATCGTTGGAGTAAACCACGACCACATATCCTGAGCCATGCCTGCAAAACGCCCGATGATCGATTGGAAAATCATCAGGGCAAAGCAAAGTCCGCCGCCGATAAACCAAACAATCGCGATAAAGCGCCGCGCGCGATCCAGGTCAATCCGCG
>DATBCV010000014.1:0-1856 GCA_036270275.1 Chthoniobacterales bacterium
GGACAATTTGAATTTCGGAAACCCTTACAAGCCGGAGAACTTCTGGCAGCTGCGCGAAGCGGTCGAAGGGGCGGCGGAAGCATGCCGGGCGTTCGACACGCCAGTGACCGGCGGAAATGTCTCTCTATATAATGAGAGCCCGGCCGGCGTGGTCGATCCGACTCCAACGATCGGGATGGTCGGTTTGATCGAGAAGGAGGAGCACATCACCACGCAATGGTTCAAGAACGCGGGCGACGAAATTATTTTGGTGGGCAATATTGGCGATGAGCTTGGCGGCTCGCGCTTTTTGAAAGTTTGCCACGGGAAAAAGATCGGCCCGCCGCCACATGTCGATCTTGCCCACGAAATCAAAATTCAAAACGCGGTTCGCGATTTGATTCGGGCAGGTTTGGTCAAAAGCGCGCACGATTGCAGCGAAGGCGGACTGGCGGTTGCGTTGGCGGAATGTTGTTTTAATCCGAAGCGGCGATTTGGGGCAGAGATTGCTTGTAGCCGTCGCCCTGCGGGCGACGACGCAGACGCTTCGCACAGCGAAGCGGCTACAATTCTCTTCAATGAATCGCAGTCGCGGGTCGTGATCTCGGTCGCGCCGGAAAATTTGAAGAAGACGATGTCGATCTTGGAAAAGGCCGGCGTGCCGTTTCAGCAGCTTGGCAAAGTCGGCGGCGATGAATTGCGCATTGAAGTTTCCAACGAAAAACTTTCCTGGCCGATCGCCGATCTTTACGATGATTGGTGGAACTCGATTCGACGTTTGGTCGAAAGCGACACGTGCGCCGAAGGCATTCCAAGTTTGTAACGCAAACGAGTTTGAATGAACCCTGAATGCGTGGAAGTATTCGTGTGGCCGCTCCCAACAATTCCGATCAATCCTCGCAGGTGAAGATCGACAATCTCAACGCGAGAGAGATGTATCCGCAGCACGAGTGCGGACTTTTCGGCGTGTTCGGCCATCCTAACGCGGCGGTCCTGACCTATTACGGACTTTTCGCGCTCCAACATCGCGGACAGGAGAGTGCGGGAATCGTTACGAGCAACGGCCCTGGCACGTCGTTCCTGATTCACAAAGACATGGGTTTGGTCTCGCAAGTGTTCGGCCAGCGCGAGCTCGAGCAACTCAAAGGCACACGCGCGCTTGGTCACACCCGTTATTCCACGACCGGCACGAGCACGATCAAGAACGCGCAACCGTTCGTGGTCGATTGTTTGCGCGGGCAAATGGCGATCGCGCACAACGGAAATCTCATCAACGCGGACGTCCTGCGATTAGAGCTCGAGCGCAAGGGTTCCATTTTTCAAACAACCGCCGACAGCGAAATCATTTTGCATCTCCTGGCGCAACCGCTCGACAACGGGAGCAGCGCACTCGCGCCATTGCGAAAGATCCAGGGGGCATTTTCGCTCTTGATGATGACCGAGCGGGAGTTGATCGCGGTTCGGGATCCGTTCGGCTGGCGACCGCTCTCACTGGGCAAGCTTGACGATGCTTACGTGCTCGCGTCCGAAACTTGCGCGTTCGATTTGATTCACGCGGAATTTATTCGCGACGTCGAGCCCGGCGAAGTTTTGATCATCGACGAAAACGGTCCGCGCTCGGAATTCCCATTTCAACCGCAGCAGCCGGCGTTCTGCATGTTCGAGTACGTTTATTTCGCGCGGCCGGACAGCATCATTGGCGGCGTGAATGTCGGCAAAGTCCGCACCGAAATGGGACGCGAGCTTGCCCGAAAATTTCCAGTCGAAGCGGACATCGTGGTGCCCGTGCCGGACTCGGGCAATTACGCAGCGCTGGGTTTCGCTGAGGAATTGAAAATTCCGTTCGAGCACGCGTTCGTTCGAAATCACTACATCGG
>DATBCV010000015.1:0-23671 GCA_036270275.1 Chthoniobacterales bacterium
AGAGCAGGAAACAAAAAAAGGCGGGATCATCATTCCCGATACTGCAAAAGAAAAACCGCAGGAAGGTAAAGTGGTCGCTCTCGGTACCGGTAAGGTAAACGAGGAGGGCAAAAAAGTGGATTTCACCGTCAAGAAAGGGGACAAGGTCCTCATTTCGAAATACGGCGGCACCGAAATCAAAATCGACGGCGATATGTTCCTGATTATGCGCGAGGACGACATCCTCGGCATCATTGGATAAGGCTCAACGTCTCAACATTTCAACAACTCAACTACTCAACTAAAGAATATGGCAGCTAAACAATTACAATTCGATGAAGCAGCGCGGCACACTTTGCTGCGCGGAGTCGAGAAACTGGCGAAGGCCGTCAAGGCCACCCTCGGACCGAGCGGTCGCAACGTGATTCTCGATAAGAAATTCGGCAGCCCGACGATCACCAAGGACGGTGTGACGGTCGCGAAAGAAATCGAGCTCGAAGATCCGTATGAAAATATGGGCGCGCAGCTCGTTCGCGAAGTCGCGTCCAAAACCTCCGACGTCGCGGGCGACGGCACGACCACGGCGACTGTGCTCGCGGAATCCATTTACCGCGAAGGTCTCCGCAACGTCACCGCCGGCGCCAACCCGACGTCGTTGCAACGCGGCATCATGAAAGCCGTCGAAGCGATCACCGAGGAGCTGAAAAAAATCTCCAAGAAAGTAAGCGATCGCACCGAGATCGCGCAGGTCGCGACCGTTTCGGCCAACTGGGACAAAACGATCGGCGAGATCATTGCCGACGCGATGGACAAAGTCGGCAAGGACGGCACAATCACAGTCGAGGAAGCGCGTTCCATCGACACGACGCTCGAAGTGGTCGAAGGCATGCAATTCGATAAAGGCTATCTCTCGCCTTACTTCGTGACCAACGCGGAAGCGATGGAAGCGGTGCTCGATAATCCTTACATCCTCATCTACGAGAAAAAAATCTCGAGCTTGAAGGACCTGCTTCCGTTGCTTGAAAAAGTCGCGAAAGCCGGACGTCCGTTGCTCATCATCGCGGAAGACGTGGAAGGCGAAGCGCTCGCGACTTTGGTCGTGAACAAATTGCGCGGGACGTTGCAAGTCTGCGCAGTCAAAGCTCCTGGCTTCGGCGATCGTCGCAAAGCGATGCTGGAAGACATTGCGGTGCTGACCGGCGGCAAACTGATCTCCGAAGATCTCGGGATTAAACTCGAGAACATCAAGATCGAGGACCTCGGCAAAGCCAAGCGCGTCACTATCGACAAGGAAAACACAACCATCGTCGAAGGCGGTGGCAAGAACTCCGATATCCAGGCGCGCGTCGCGCAGATCCGTCGTCAGATTGAAGAGACGACCAGCGATTACGACAAAGAGAAATTGCAAGAGCGACTCGCGAAACTCGCGGGCGGTGTGGCCGTCATCAACGTCGGCGCAGCGACCGAGACCGAGATGAAAGAGAAGAAGGCGCGCGTCGAAGATGCGTTGCACGCCACGCGTGCGGCGGTCGAGGAAGGCATCGTCGCGGGTGGCGGTGTCGCATTGATTCGGGCCCAGAAAGCGCTCGAAGGAATGCGCGGCTTGAATGAAGACGAAAAAGTCGGCGTTCAAATCGTGCGTCGCGCGGTGGAAGAGCCGTTGCGGCAACTGGCTGACAATGCCGGCACGGAAGGCGCGCTCATCGTCGAGGAAGTCAGGAAGCGCAAAGGCAACGAAGGTTACGACGTCGCTAAAGGCGAATATGTCGATCTAGTGAAGGCCGGCATTGTCGATCCAACCAAGGTCACACGCAGCGCGTTACAAAACGCCGCGTCGATCGCGGGTCTATTGCTCACCACCGAAGCATTGGTCACCGAAGTTCCTGAAAAGGAAAAAGCCCCACCAATGCCTCCGGGCGGCATGGGCGGCATGGACTACTAAGTCGATACCACAAAAAATTATAGCGGCCGGATCTTCGGATCCGGCCGTTTTGTTTTTAGCCAATGCCTCGAAGCGGAATCGAGCCGCGGGGACGCGAGCGAGATGGACAAAGCCCGAACGGGCGAGTGATCGGGAGAGAACGAGTCAATGGGCGGCATGGATTACTAAGCGTCAACCGAAACAACAATTACAAACAGCCGAGCTCGCAAGGGCTCGGCTGTTTTGCTTGTTGCCGAGCGGGAAGCATCCTACAAACAGGGAAGATCTATGCAAGGATCACACTGGGTTCTAGAGAGGCTCCTAGAGTTAGAGCAAGATAGGCGTGAACAAGAAGAAGACAATCGCCGAGGCCACGCTTTGAAAATGTTTCTCCGCGCGTTAGGCGAGACTGAGATTTATTATGGAACACTGCGCGATTCGGATAAGGATCGCGATCGCGAAGAGGAACTCTCAAGGCTCTGGCGCGAAGCGTCCGAGGAACTTCCAGTAGTCGATTTTGAACTTGCCAAGCGTTGTCACGCAAAATCGCAGTATTGGGCGGATCCTGTTGGTTGGTCGGAGGAGGCGATTGAACGAGCGCACATCGCTATCCATGAAATGCGCGATTCGCTGAATAGACTTCTAAATCGGGAAAAAGCACGACGGAAGCGGAAGATCGATCGAACATCGTGACGTTGCCGCGCAAGTTCCGTATCATTCGCGGATGCCGCACGAAGTAAAACGTTTAATGCCACATTGTCGTGCTCTTCAACCGAAACCATTGGTGATTCGCGGGCGGCGCTTTACCCTGGCCACGATTCGCGCGGTGCAAAGGTGCGTAAGGATGCACTACGAAAGTGGGCGCACTCACATCTCGGTTACGATTTGCCGAAGGCTGCGTTGGCGCCAGCCGAACGGATGGATCAAAGATCGCGCTTGCCGAGCTGCCCTTCGAAAATTAGAAGAGTTGGGGTATATCGAACTTCCCCCAGTACAGCGCAATAGGCGACCATGTCGCCGTCGTCGAAACCCTTGCGGAAGACGGACTTTTGTTCCAGTGAATCACAGCTACCAGGATCTCACTCTTCTTTGGGCGAAAGGTAACGCGCTTGAAAAAACCTGGAACGCTTTTGTTCAGACTCGCCACTATCGAGGGCACCGCATTACCGTGGGTAGATCAGTCAAATACCTGGTGAGGCAACGTGACAACTATGTTGCTGCCATATCATTCGCGTCCGCAGCTTGGGGCATCGAACAGCGCAACCTTGTTCTCCAGCATATTGGCATCCCCCCTTGGGAGATCCGAGATCTTGTGATTAATAATAGCCGGTTCCTAATTCTTGCGAAGAAAGGCGTGCTTAATCTTGCATCACGCATACTCCGATTAGCGACTTCTCGCGTGGCGGACGATTGGTATCGTTACTATTCGATTCGGCCACGAATCGTTGAAACCTTTGTTGAACCTTCGCGCTTTGAAGGAACTTGCTACAAGGCTGCGAACTGGATTGCTGTGGGGCAAACGCGAGGCTTTAAAAAAAGCGGTGATGCGCATTCAAACTCGCAACAACCAAAATTGATGTTTTTATACGGCCTCAACGCGGCGACGCGACGACGATTGTTTGAATTCGCCGCCCATCCAATCCGATGCTGAGAGAAGACATATTGCGAGAAATTCGCGAAGCCAAGCTCAACGAGACTGTGGTGACCGTCAGTTATAAAAATGGTGCCGCGCAGCAGTTCACGCTCGGAACCGCCGCAGGGCCGGGAAGCACGTCGGTCACGTTCAACGCGATCGATACTTTCGGTCGTCAACATGCGATCAAATTCGTTCCACAGGATTATTACAAGCATCACACGATTGAAGCAGAGCTTCTTCGAGTCCGGAGGCTCACGAGGCGGTTCAGTCAAATCACGTGGTACGGCGAGCCAGCGTTCGAAAAGACTTTTGCGAAGAACGGCGAGATGAAGCTGTATGCGATCGTAACCGACTGGATAGATGGTCCATCGTTTGCCTCTTTCGCAGCCCAAGAAGGAGAGCGACTGGAAGTTCCGGAATTTCTCGAAATCGCACGCGACCTGTGTGAGATGCTCGCGCTTCTTAAGGAGCATGAGCTCGTTCATAATGATTTACACGCGGAAAATCTCATTGTTACAACGGAAGCAACCGGGCCGCGGCTTCAGCCACAACGAGTTCTTCGCGTGATTGATACAGGATCGCTTAAGACGATCGAGCGGCACCAAAGCATTTTGGATTCGTGGCGAACCGAAGTTGCCACATTGCAACAGCTCAAACAGGACAACGGTGACAACATAGGTGCTCGAATTGCGCAATTGGAAGACTGGATCAGCTGGTTTTCACGAACCGACCAGGAATGGGTTGTTTATCACCTTTGTGCATTGATATCACGCATGCGTCGTAGAGACGATCGCCTGCCTCTAAATCAGCGGCGATTTCTGCAAGACATCACACCAGTCTTGTCCCGGATGCTCGATCCGGACCCGCATATGCGTCTTTCCGATCCGGCACAAATGTTTGATGAAATCGAGTTGCTGTGGAAAAAGGTCAATACACCTGCGTCATCGGCAATGATGGGACCGTTCGATTTAATTTCAGCAGAGCTCATTCGAAGTGACGACCAATTGAATGCATTGTTCAGCGAGAAGGCGCCTTGGTTAGCAAAGTGTTCCACGACGGACCCCGTTTACATCTACGGACCGCGCGGCTGTGGGAAATCAACAGTCTTAAGACGAATCTCGTTACCAGCTGTGCTAGCAACGTCGGACGCAGCCGAACAATTTGCGAAGATGCCATACATCGGCGTCTACATGTCATGTAGCAGTGAACTGCGATCACGATTTTGGCTTTTCCCCAAACAAGAGTACGATCAAATCGAAGGCGACGTCGTACTATTCTTTACGATGTTGTTAGTCGAAGCTTTGCTCGACACACTCGAATTGCTTCGTGATGGCAACTGTGAATTGCGTCTTGGGCATACGGTGGGCTTGACCAACGATGCCGCGCGAGCGATCGCCGAAAAAGTATTTGAACACTTCAGTATTCCTGGAATCGACCTAAAGCTTGGTGGCGTATCGTGGCTAACATTCGCGCGGAAGGAATTGTCACTTCACCGACAAATCGTTTGGCGCCGAATACTGACAAACCCTTCACGCACAACACCAAATCCCTCTTTGCTGTTCGAACTATGCAAATCGATTGAGGAAGCATTGCCGCTGCTAAAACAAAAGCACATAGCTTTTTTGCTCGACGATTATTCGAACCAGCGCATTCCAGCTGAGTTACAGCGTCGACTCAATCAGACGATTTCATTTGCGAAACAGGGCAATCCAATTTTCAAAGTTTCATCGGAGTATTTCGGTGTCGACCTGGATGGAATTCAAGAGGGCCGTGAAGTCGTTGAGGTAAATTTCGGATGGGAATATGTCGAGCTTAACGATGCGGAACGCGGTGCATTTCTCGAAGACGTACTCGATATTCGTTTCAAGCGCACTGATGTCGACACAACGGTTGACGCGCTCCTCGGACGGAGCGGCTTAAATCCAGGTCTGCCGTTGGCACGTGCAATCCGCAAGTGCCATGAGGATGGAAAACCGTTTTATTATTACGGCATTGATACCGTTGCGGATATTTGCTCAGGCGATGTCGCCATGGCGCTGGACCTCGTAAAGCAAATCTATATGACTGTCGATGCATTCCCGCCCAAACAAGCGGTTAGCGCGGCGCAGCAGCACGCAATCATTCATCGATACGCCGATCGCGAACACATGTATGTGCGTTATTTCGCTAAACACGGTAAGGCAATGTCGGAAGTTGTCGGAGCCCTCTGTTGGCTCGCACATCAATGCGCATGCGAGAAGACGTCAATGAAGACGGGCACGCCTGAACCGATGATAAAAACCCACCTGGACATCGCATTGCAGGCGGTAGCACAACTGCCAGAAGATTGCCGTGAGTTATTGCTTGAGATGGAGAAGCGCGGCGTCCTCTTCAGTCTCGACACGAGTCGATCTCGAATTCACAAGGAAGGAACGGAACGTTATCAGGTGCGGCGAATCCTGCTTGCGAAAACCGTCACTCCGCTCGGGCGCAAAGATGCGATCAAGTTAGACCACGTTCATAAGCTTCAATTCCTTCTGCAAGAGCCGCATTCATTCGTTCGCGAAGAATTCGACAAGCAAGCGCGTTTGCGCCTCAAATATGCCCGCGATTGACGATAGTGTGTTTGCGGACATGCTAGCGTCCCTAGAGGATTGGCAATCCTTCTCAGGAGTCGGATCTGCGACACTGTTCATCGCAGCGATGGGATTTGAGGATCGTTCACCTGCATGCTTCGAAAGTTGGTGCGCAGAGAAAAGTCAGAAAAAGCGCACCGCGATATTGATCGAATATCCATTCAATCGAACTGAGAACGAAGTGCAGGAGGCTCGCTTTGATGAGGCGGCCGCGCACAATGGAGTAAACGTGATAAAATTACCGTACGATCAACGCAGCCTTTACGGTGCCGTTATCGGACTTACGCGGACAATCGCCGACAAGTCGGTCGTTGCCGTCGATTTGAGTTCGCTTGCATCGTTTGCGTTGTTCCCAGTTTTAGCTGCCGTCATCAACGCGTTACCGGACTCGTTACTAGACATCTGCTATTCGGAAGCGGCGGATTATTTTCCAAAACGCGTCGAATGGGAATCGTTTCAGGCAAAAGTCAGCGAACTCGACTTATATGAACGATCTCGATTGTTCGACGAGCAACACTTCCAATCATCAGGAGTGGAAGTGGTATTCGAGTGCGCGCCGTTTACTGGACACAACCCTGACCGATTGCCCAGCTCGGTTGTCCTCGTGCCAAATTTCGCGTTCGAACGCGTCAACCGAATGATCGATTTTACTTCAGAAAAGTATAGCGTGCCGCGAGACAGATATGATTGGATTATTGGCGTTCCGCCAGATCGCGAGCGCAATGGTTGGAGGCATGACGCATTGTGGCAAATGTTCGATAAGCCGCATCACAAGCACGAGGCATCAACACTCCAGTACAAAGAAATACTACTCGTTTTGCATAACCTTTGGAGCGAACGACGGTTTATTGAATCCCTGACAATTGCGACAACTGGTAGCAAAGCGCAGCATTTAGGCACACTGCTTTTTCTAATGATGCACCAAGAGGTTTCTCTGGTGCTGTCTCAGCCGAAACAATTCATCGCTGAAAAATATTCCGAAAAAACGGGTGTGCAGTGGCAGGTTAGACTTGGACTTGTACGTGACCTGCTAGAGCAGCTGGTTAGCTGGAATCAAATAATTTTTTCGTGGTAGCACGTTCCCGCCGTAAAGTTCGCACCTGCGAAGCGCTGCATCATAAGCGGCTTCCAATGCGGCTTGCGAAAAACACGGGGTCGTAATTAAAGATTCAACATTCGCAGAAGAAGTTGATGCTTGATAGAACGCTTGCATCGCGACCTTTGGTTGAAGAGATAGACAAATTCCGGGTTTCGGCGTCGTCGAGGTGGCAGGCGGGCAGAAGTTGATGGTTGATGGAACGCTCGCGCTGCTCGCTTTAGTTGAGAGTTCCGAACATCCGGAGCCTAGAAGGTTGCATCAACCCGTGGTAAGATCGACATCGTGAGCATTGAGCAGATCGAACAAGCGATCGAACAGTTGCCCCCGGCTGAGCGAGACGCCTTGGAATCGAGATTGCTCGCGCGGAGATGCGGGTTGGACGCGCTGAGCGAAGCCGCGCGCGCGGAATTGATCGCGTCACTCGACGAAGCCGAGCGCGATATTGATGAAGGGCGAACTTGCAACGGGGATCAACTCCGCCAGGCAGTGCGCTCATGGCTTGGGAAGTAATCTTTTCTGCGCGCAGCAGAACTGATCTCGAGCAGATCGTAAAATTTATTGCTCGTGACGATGCAGCGGCCGCGGAGCGATTTGGGTCGAAGTTAATCGCACAAGCCGAATCTTTGGCAGATACGCCGGAGATGGGCCCATCTCTGCCACAAAGACCGACCGCAAGATTCTTTCCGGTCGGTTCGTACCTGATCATTTACCGACTGGATGATGAACGGCGCCATGTGCGGATTCTGCGCTTTTGGCACGCGGCGCGGCGCAAGCGACCAACGCATTAACACCGCAGAGCGGCGGCCTTCTTTATTTCCTGAGAGGTTCGATCGTGGTCTCCGCGGTTTCTGTGTGCACGGTCGTTAAGAGACCGGCTGCGGGATGAGCGAGCTCAGCGGCGGCGAGTTGAGAAAGCGATGCGCGAGCGAAGGCGTCGGGTGAGCCTTTCCGGATAAAAGAATTCGCGACGCTGATTAGCGTTTCGCTTCTAAACTTCGTCCACGGCAATTGCTCGGTTCCGTAAGGAACTTTTACCGACAAAGACTGTTCGGTGGCGCTTTGGATTCCCTGGTATCGAATTCCGAATTTGTCGCGGACAGGGGCGAAGTAATGTCGATCGTTGAGGTCGGTGATCAGCAGTTTTTTCCACTTCATCAATCGCTGTGCGGTTGTCATCATGAGCGAGCGCGATTGCTTCCATGAATCTCGCTCCACGGTCAGGTTGTTCATTCCTGCGTAGGCGTCGGCGAAGTGGTAGGTCTTGATTTGTTGACGATAATTTTTGATCGCGGTTTTCCAGGACAGGTCGTCCTGCGCCATCGCGGTAGTGAGAGAACAAATCGCGAGGAACGCGGTGGGAAAAAGGAACTTCACCATGGCAACACAGAGAGGTTAATTAGGAATCCAGGAACCCAGGAATTTAGACCTACGGGACCGAATGAACAAAATTAACCGAATCAGATCAAAACATTCTGCAAAATTCTGTTCAATGTGTCAGGAAAGCCATTTGAAATGAAGAAGCCTTTCATCGCCCTTGCCGTTCTTTTTTGCGGGTTAGTAACGTCGGGCGTTGGGTCGCGAGCGGCCGAGCCGATGAATGCGATCGGCGAGAAGTACGCGCATCTGGTGTTGGCGCTTGGTCAACATGATCCGGATTATGTGGATGCGTTTTACGGACCGGCGGAGTGGAAGACGCAGGCGGAGAAGGAAAAGAAATCGCTGGATGCGATTGGGGCTGAAGCGGCGGAGTTGGTGAAGGTTCTGAATCAAGAGAAGCCCTCACCTCAATCCTCTCCCAAAGGGCGAGGCGGAGAAGGAGTGGCGTCGAGCAGCGACGCGGCCGCAACGGACAGCGATCTCACTGAACTGCGCCGGGAATATTTGGAGAAACAGATTTCCGCGCTCGCGGCGCGGGTGCGGATGTTGAAGGGAGAGAAATTAAAGTTCGATGAGGAATCGCGCGCGCTTTATGACGCGGTCGCGCCGACTTACCCGGATTCGCACTTCGATGGAATCATCAAGCAGCTTGACGCGAAGATTCCGGTGAAAAACGGACAGTCCGGCTCGGACTTGTGGAAACGTTACGAGGAATGGCGGAAGCCTTTCGCAATTCCGAAAGACAAACTCGACGCGGTTTTTCAAGCGGCGATCAAAGAATGTCGCGCGCGGACGCTGGCGCACATCGCGCTGCCTCCGAACGAGAGTTTCACGGTCGAGTATGTGACCAGTAAGCCGTGGGGCGGTTACAATTGGTTCAAAGGAAATTTCCACAGCGTGATCCAGGTGAACACCGATCTACCGATCTTTATCGATCGCGCGGTCGATCTTGCGGCCCACGAAGGTTATCCCGGTCATCACGTTTACAATTCGCTCCTGGAAAAAAATCTCGTGCGCGATCGCGGCTGGATGGAATTTTCGGTTTACGCGCTCTTCGCGCCGCAATCGTTGATCGCGGAGGGCACAGCGAACTTCGGCCGCGAGGTTGCGTTTCCGACGAAGGCCGAGCGAATGAAATTCGAGAAGGAAGTTTTGTTTCCGGCGGCGGGGATCGATGCGGCGCGCGCGGATGAATATTACGCGGTGCAGGATTTGATGAAAGATCTCAACTACGCGGTAAACGAGGCCGCACGCAGATTGATCAACGGCGAGATCGACGAGAACGCCGCGGTGCAATGGTTGCAAAAATACGCGGTGATGGAACCGGCGCGCGCGCAGCAGCGAGTGAAATTCATCCAGAAATATCGGAGTTACGTGATCAACTACAATCTCGGCGAAGACATGGTGAAGCGTTACATCGAGAAGCGAGCTGGCAATGATTCCGAAAAGAAGTGGAGTGAATTCGGGAAACTGCTTTCGTCTCCGCGATTACCGAGCAGCCTTTAACCGCCGAGTTCGCAGAGTGGAACAGAAACGAGAGCAAAACCAACCGCCCTTCTTTTCCTGAATTCCTGTTTTCCTAATATTATACTTTTTCATGATTCCGATTTTGGGTGAGCTTACAGCCGGCACGACGCAACGGCATTTGATTAAGCTGCCGGGCGACGCGCTGGCGAAGGATGAGCCGCGGCCGGTCATTTCAATCACGGGTGCGCAACCGGGACCGCTGTTGTTCGTGAATGGCGGCGTGCACGGTGCCGAGTATCCGGCGGTCGAAGCGGTGATCCGATTGAGCAAGACACTCGACCCAAAAAAGATTTCAGGCACGGTGATTTTGATGCCGTGCTTGAACCTGCCGGCGTTTCGGACGCGGACGCCGTTCGTTTGCCCGGTCGATAATGTGAATCCGAATCGCGTCTTCCCGGGCGATCCGAAAGGAAGTTATTCCGAACAGATGACGCACGCGTTAATCAACGAGTTCGTCGTGCACGCCGACGCATATGTCGATCTTCACGGCGGCGATATTCCGGAAGCGCTCGTGCCGTTTGTTATTTGCAGAGCGGGTGATGATGAAATTTCGAAAAGATCAAAAGAACTCGCGCAGGTTTTTGGATTGCCATATGTGCTGACTGTTTCAAAACCGGTGCAACCGAGCAAAGGGCAATCGAGTTACGCCGCGGCGGCGGAGAAAATGGTTCCATCGATTCTCGCCGAAGCCGGAGGAGTTGGTCAGTTGCAGGAAGATGCGGTGGAATTGCTGGTGAATGGAGTGCATCGAGTGATGGAGCATTTGGGAATGGTCCGGAGCAAAAGGCAGAAGGCAAAAGGCGAAAAAACCAAAGTGCTGACGAAGTTTGAGTGGGTTTACACGAAGCACGTCGGAATGTGGTATCCGAAAATCGGGGCGGGCGATCAGGTGAAACAGGGAAAGGAGATTGGCCACGTTGGCGATTTGTTTGGCGATACGCTCGAGAAGATTGTTTCGCCGGTGGACGGCGTGGTTTTGTTTCTCACGATCAATCCATCCGTGCTCGAAAACGGATTGCTCATGGGAATCGGTGCCGCCTGAGAATCACCATACGCCGAGCTTGCGTAACTGCGCGGTGACCGTGCCGGCCCAATCGTTGTTTGATGCGGGACAAGCGGGGCTCGGATGGAGAATCTGTCCGAGGCGCGGCGCAGGATCGACAATCACTGCGTTCGCGCGTTTCGCGGCGAAGTCACCGACGCCGATGAGCCATTCCGGTTGCAGAATGCGGACGATCTCGCGCAAATGTTCGTCACAGGCGGCAAATAATTTTTCGCGCTCACGCGGTGGAAGTTTATCCGGCGTGCAATTGCGGCCGCTTTTCTCGACAAACGCGAGCGGGCAATAGTTCATCACGATGTGCTCGCGGAAAAATTTATCTGCGGTGCCGAAGCGTTTCCGAAATAATCCCCACAAACGTTCGCCACTGATCTCGCTTCGGTGACAATCGAACCCGAGAACCGGCCGTTTCGGATTTTCTTTTCGCGGCTTGTCGATCTTCGCTTCAATGCCGAGCCAGTCGCGGACGGCGGCGATTTGTCCGAACGGAACGCCGGTCTGCGCCATGCCGAACGGCCCGGGATTCATTCCGAGAAAAATGACGCGCTTGGTCGTGTTGCCGAAACGACGCAAATAAATTTCGTGTGCGCGCCAGGCGTAATCGAGCGGGTTGTAAACGTGGGTGACGGGCGGAGCGAATTTCAATCTGCGCACACGCGTGCTGAGCTGCTGCGCCGCTTGAATTAGTTCATCGCTCTTGGACATAAGAAAATCCAAACACCCTCACCTCGATCCTCTCCCGAACAAGGGAGAGGAAGGGAGCGTGATTAATTTGAACAGGAAACCCGCTGATTGAGACTAATGTTCACCTATGCCGGTCACGACTGACAGCCCGGGCGTGAGGAAGATCATCATTGTCAGCGTTGTTCTGCTCAGCGTCTGCGTGGTCTCGCTGATCATTGCCGGCCTAACGAGTTTGATTTCGCTGGCAGACAGGATTCATCCGGTCGCGGGCGCAATTGTCTTTTGGACGGTCGTGCTGACGGCGGCGCTCTTCGCGCTCTACTGCGCGATCGCCTACGCGAAACTTCCGAGCGCGCTCATTCCTCCGAAGGAAACATCTGGTCCGAAACACGACGCGTATTTGGAAGCGCTTCGCGCGCGGCTTTCTGTTAATCCGCGCACGCGGGGTTTGCCCGTCGCCACAGAACCGGAAATCGAAAGCGCTCTGCAAATTTTGTCGATCGAAGCCGACATCGTGGTGCGCAAAACGGCGAGCACGGTTTTTCTCACGACCGCGTTGATGCAAAACGGACGGCTCGACGCACTGATTCTTCTTTTCACCCAAATCCAAATGGTGACGCGTGTCGCGCGCGTGTATGTGCAGCGACCGCCGCCGCGCGAATTGCTGCGACTGTATGTGAACGTCGCCGGCACCGCGTTCATCTCGAGCGGACTCGAATCACTCGATCTCGGCGAAATGGTCGCGCCACTCGCGACCTCGGTGGTGCCTGCGCTTAAGGGCGGCATTCCGGGATTAAGCGGGATTTCGGCGTTGCTCGTGAAATGCGTGTCGAATGGCGCGGCCAACGCGTTTCTGACACTGCGAGTGGGCGAAGTAGCGCGGCATTATTGTGCACTAACATCGCGCCGCTCCCCCGAATTGATCCGCAAATCCGCGACCGCGGCCGCGGTGCAGCATCTTGGGCGAATCGTGCGCGAGCAGGGCGCGCTTGTGGTTAGAAAAATCTGGGAAGCGGCGCGGGACAGCGGTCTCTCGAAACTGGAAGACATTAGCGAACTGATCGGAAAAATTTCGCCGTGGCGAAGGGAAGAAGTGACGAGTGACTTGTGACAGTGACGAGCAACGGCACCCTCACCTTATTCCTCTCCCTGAGGGAGAGGAGATCTAGCGCCGGAGCTGCGTGGAGCGATTCTCTTGCGTAATTGCAAAAACGGACGCTCGATTGCGAAAAATAAAATCGTGGCAGCTGCGTAAACGCAGAGCTCAACTGCGATCAATGCAGGCGCGGAGATAAGATCGACATTGTGGGCGCGGCAAAATTCGCCGACCGCGTGGATGACAAGTTTCTGCACAAGATAGGCGCTGTAGGCAATGCTCGCGATGAAAGCGGCGCCGGGAATTTTCTTTCGGGACAGGAAGGATCGCGGACTGAGGGCGCAAACGAGAAGCATGGCCATGCCGATCGCGATCATCGGAAATTGCCAGACGCACGCAGTGACGGTGAGATTTTCCGTTTCACCGAGCCAGAGCGCGTAAACGATGAGCGCAAGCGCGGGCAGCCAAATCCAAATGGCGAGATCGGTGAGACGCGTCCACCATTGCGGCCGAAATTTTTCAATCGCGGCAAGCGCAACGCCGAAGACGAGGGGATCGAGCCGGGTCCAGGTGGGATAATAAATCCACGCTTGAAAACCGCGGAACGAAACGCCGCCGGTGTCATTTAGATTTTGATGCGCGAACAACGTTCGCAGCGCGATCCCGCCGGCAACGATGAAGCAGGGAAGCAGAATCGACGCGCGCCGCGACCGACCGAGCAGAAGGAGAATGAAGGGCAGTGCGAGATAAAATTGATCTTCAACCGCGAGCGACCAGGCATGTGAGAACGCGGTGCCGCCGTGGAGCGCGACGTTTTGGATCGACAACAGAAATTTCCAGAGCGGCTGCGCCATTTCCGGATATTCGCGCCAGGACGGGAGCAAAAAATAAATCGCGAGTACGACGAAGTAGGCCGGCATGATTCGAAACGCGCGGCGCGCAAAAAATCGGCCAAGCTTCAGATGTCGAGCGCGCGCGAGTTCCGCGAGCAATTGCCCGCCGATTAGATAACCGCTTAGAACGAAGAAAAGATCGACACCGATCCAGCCCCAACGATGGACGCGGCCGGGCAATGGAAAGCCCATGATGCCGGCGTGGTAAATGACGACGATGACAATGGCGACGGCGCGCAGCAGATCGAGGCCTGGCTGGCGCGCACGATCCTCGAAGCGCGGATCGACTGAAACGGACGATGTCTCGTCAGTCATGAGCTCAAATGCAAAGCAGGAAGTAAAAGTTGCGGATCACGTAGAAGAACAAAGATCGACATCGCATGATCGATTATTCGGGCCGCGGACTAAAATCTTTCGCGAAATTATCGCGGACCGCGAGCGAACTGCGTTCTATTGCCGCCAATGCCGGAGAATGTGATGCCGCGCGGTGGCGGCGCGATCTCGGGTGCTGACGATTAACTTTCGGCGGCGTAAATGCGCGAGCGCAGTGTGAATGGCGCTTTTGGAAAGTCCGGTCGACTCCGCGAGAGTGCGCAAGCTTGCCGGCACCGGACGCCATCCTTTGCGAACGCTTTGCCCGTAGAGAAAAAGGTAAACGAGATAAGCGGCGGCTTTTTGATCGTGGCCAATCAGGTCGCGCATTAAAACATCGAGAACGTAATCGTCGATGGGAATGCTGGCTTTGAATCGCGGCACGATGTCGATCTACCACCTATACCGATAAACGGACAACACTTTTTAATGCGGGAGCGCGCCTGACTCTGGACGGACGCGTGCGGCGCGAATTAATTTTGCGCCATCATGATCAAGCAAATCAAATTCGTCAGCATCCCGGTGGCGGACCAAAAGCGCGCGCTGGACTTTTACACGGACAAGCTCGGATTCACCATCATCACGGATCAGCCGTTCGATGAGAAGCAGCGCTGGATCGAATTGCGAATCCCGAAAGCGGAGACGCGAGTGGTGTTGTTTACCGCCGAAGGCGACGAGAAACGGATCGGCTCGCTCATGAACATGTCTTACACGTGCGACGATCTTGAAAAGACTTATGCGGAGCTGAGCAAACGCGGAGTGGAATTTGAGGGCCCGCCGCAGAAACAGCCTTGGGGCACCTACGCGATGTTTAAGGACAGCGAAGGCAATCGCTTTGTCTTGTCGGCGGACTAAATCAGAAACAAAAGCGCCCGCAGGTTTCCGCGGGCGCTCTCAAAGATTCCGGCAGAGAAGATTACTTCTTCTTTGTGTAATTGATCTCCATTGTTTTCTTTTCCTGGCCGCCCTGATTTTCGTACCACTCGAGCATCATGTGAGTGTTGTCGGGAACCTTCACGACTTCGCGCACTTGCGTTTTCATTCCGGGGACGGGTTCCATCTCGCTCGTGTAGGTGAACGTTTTTGATGCAGGATCGTAGCTGCCTTCGGAGAATTCGATTCCCGTGCCCATATTGTCGATCCACGACGCGACGAATTTTTTCTTCACGTTGTCGTAACCTTCGATCCCCATTCCCTTGAATTGCATCGTTTTCATTTTTCCATCCGGACCCGGCATCTGCATGTTTCCGCTCACGTCCATCATGCTGTAGCGGCCGCCCATGATCGATTTGCGCGTAGCGGTGCCTTTGGATTCCTGTGGTTTCGCATTCGGGTCGGGATTCATCCAAAACTTGATGGCGTAATCCCAACTGCCATCGAGGCTGGAAAGCAGTTTGTGATTTTCGTTCAGCTTCGACATTTCCATCATTGCTTTCATCATGTCGGCCGAGTTCGGCTCGCCGGAGGGGGCAGAGGCAGTCGCGCCAGCGCCGGGATTGGCGGGAACCGCGACTTGTCCGCTATTGGAAACTTTACCGCCGGGCGCGGGCGAACTTTGCCCAAACGATGAGAGAGCGAGTGAAATCGCTGACAAAAACACGGTAACGATCAGGGAAGTTTTCATATGCGGTATTTTGCCAGCGAGGAGTGACGCGTGACAAGTGACAAGTCAGAGCCGACGGCAGGCGCACAAACAGTCGAGTTACCAGCCCAAGACTTTCGCAAAGATTAATGGCGCGATGATCGTCGCGTCCGATTCGATGATGAATCGCGGAGTCGTCGAGCGAAGTTTGCCCCAGGTAATTTTTTCATTCGGCACCGCGCCGGAATAAGAGCCGTAGCTCGTCGTAGAATCGCTGATTTGGCAAAAGTAACCCCACTCTGGCACCGGCTCGGTCACGAGGTCCTGATTTAACAACGGCACAACGCAAATCGGGAAATCGCCCGCGATGCCGCCGCCGATTTGAAAGAAACCGATCGACGCTTCTTTCGACTCGCGCTTGTACCAACTCACCAGCTCCATCATGTACTCGATCCCGGAACGGACGGTGTGCACATTGCTGATGTGCCCGGTGATGCAGCGCGCCGCGTAAATGTTTCCGAGCGTGGAATCTTCCCAACCGGGAACGAACATCGGCAAATTTTTCTGCGCCGCGGCCATCATCCAACTATCGGCCGGATCAATTTCGTAAAATTGTTTCAATCGGCATTCGCGCAGAATCTTGAACAGAAATTCGTGCGGGAATTTTCGTTCGCCGCTTTTTGCGGCGAGAATCCAATCATCGATGACGAAACGCTCGATGCGACGGATTGCTTCCTCTTCGGGAATGCAGGTGTCGGTTACCCGGTTGAGATGCCGGCTCAAAAGCTCTTCCTCTTTCTCCGGCCCGAGCTCACGGTAGTTGGGAAGGCGCTCGTACTTGGTGCGAGCGACGAGATTGAAAAGGTCCTCTTCCAAATTTGCGCCGGTGCAGGCGATCGCGTGCACTTTGTCCTGCCGAATCATTTCCGCGAGTGAAACGCCGAGCTCTGCCGTGCTCATTGCGCCGGCGAGAGTGATCATGATTTTGCCGCCGTTCTCGAGATGAACGTTGTAAGCGTCGGCCGCGTCTTTCAACACCGCGGCGTTGAAGTGCCGATAATGTCGATCGATGAATTCGCTAATCGGCCCCGCTTTCGCGCGGCGAACGCCGGCGGCTTGGTTTGTCCGCTGTCGCTGCACAAAAAAGCTATAACGCTGTTTTCAACAAATGATCACGCATTTTTTTTGGTCTAACGAAAAAAAGTTAAGGGAGAGAGGCGATGATTCGTTCGGCCAAAGTCTGCGGCATCAGTCCAAAAAAGAGAACGGCGATGGCGAGGGTGGCGATTGTGACATCGCTGACCCAGTGACGAGTAATGAGTGACGGGTGATGAGACTCTGCGTCGGACGGTCGATCGACAAACATCACTTTGACCGGGATTAAATAATAATAGAGCGAAACGAAACTGCCGAAGAGTGCGAGCGCGACGAGCCAGAGCAATCCGTGATTTGCTCCTGATCGAAATGCGACGCTGAAGAGATAAAATTTTCCAAAAAATCCGGCAAGCGGCGGCAATCCGGCAAGAGACAACAGAAAGATCGACATCGTAGCGGCGAGAAGCGGCGAGCGTTGAACCAGGCCGGCAAAATTTAGCAAATCGTCGCCGCCGGTTTCGCGCCGAACGACTTGAACAACCGCGAACGCGCCAACGAGTGTGACCGCGTAAATGCTGGTGTAAAAAAGCGCGGCTGAAAATCCCTCGCGCCCGCCGGCGATGATTCCGAGCAAAGTGTAGCCGCCGTGCGCAACCGCCGAATAAGCGAGCAGGCGGCGAACGTTGGTCTGCGCGAGCGCGACGAAATTACCGAGCAAGATCGACAACGCGGCGAGCGCGGCGAGCACGGGCGACCAGCCGGCAAGCATCGCGTGCCAGTCCGCGCTTCCGCGAATTGGCGCGAAACCGATCAGCACAATTTTTCCGAGCACGACAAAAGACGCGACCTTCGAACCGGACGCAATGAACGCGGCGCTTGGAACCGGAGCGCCTTGATAAGCATCGGGCGCCCACAGATGAAATGGCGCGGCCGCGATTTTGAATGCGAAGCCGATCAGCGTCATGACGACGGCAACTGCGAGCAACGGTTGGAGCGAAGCGCCGGCTAATTTCTGCGCGATCGGCGCCAGCGCAGTTGTTCCCGACATTCCATAAACCAGACTGATGCCGAAAAGCGTGAACGCACTCGCGGTGCTGCCGAACAAAAAATATTTCAGCCCAGCCTCGGCGGAGCGGATGTCGATCTTGTCGAACGCGGTCATCACATACAGCGACAAGCCGAGCAGCTCGAGGCCGATGAAGATCATGAGCAGCTCTTCGCTTCCAACGAGCAACATCAGCCCGAACGAACCGAGCAGGAGCAGCGCAATGTATTCGCCCGGATTCGGCAAAGATTTTTCGCCGGCCGCGAGCGGGATTGTGACGAGCGCAAGGACGAGGCAGACGATTTTGAAGAGCGAGTTCAATGGCGAAACAACGAGCATTCCGCCAAAGAGGTTCGCGTGCGGCGGCAATTTCAAGATCGCAAAGATTGCGGCGAGAATTCCGATCGCGGCCACGATAGGGCAAAGAATTCGGGCACGGTCGCTGACTAACCCGAAGGTCAGCACCCCGAGCGCGGCGACAACGATGATCGTTTCGGGCGCGGCGAGGCGAAGTATTTGCAAATAGCTCATTTGAAAATGCGCATCGCTTCGACCGCGGGCTGAATCCGATCGAACAAGATTCGTGGATAAATGCCGACTGCCAGCGTGGTGAGCATGAGCAAGCCGGCGCCGAGTTTTTCGGGAATGGTGATCGGCGGAAGTTCAGCGGGCTCGGGCGCGTCTTGAACAAGATCGACATCGAAGAACGCGCGCTTCAACGCGCGCAAGGTGAACGCCGCGACCATGACCATTCCGAGACCGGTGATCCAGACCGCGATTGGATAATATCTCCACGCGCCGATCAAAATTGTGACCTCCGCGGCGAACCCACTGAACCCGGGAATTCCCATCAACGCGGCGGTCGCGATGACGAACGTAAATGCGGCGAAGGGCAACGCTCGGGCGAGATTCATTTTGGCGAGGGCATCGAGCTCGCGCGTGTGCGTGCGGCGATAGATCATGCGTCCGGCGACGGCGAAGAGCAGAGCCCCGATGACGCCGTGGGAAAACATTTGCAGCACGGCACCTGAAACGCCCCAAACCGTAGTGCTCGCGAATCCAAGAAGGACGAAACCCATGTGACTCACGCTCGAATAACCGATGACGAATTTGAGATCGCGTTGGCGCAAAGCGACTGCCGCCGCGTAAACAATTCCGATTACCGCGAAGACGACGATCCATGTGCGCCACATTAAAAAGCCGATCGGCAAAAGAAGAATCGCGACGCGCAGCGCGGCATACGCGCCGAGTTTCATGACGATTCCAGCGAGCAACATTGAGCCCGCGGTCGGCGCGGCGACGTGACCGGTCGGCGCCCAGGTGTGCAACGGCCAAATGCCGGCGAGCACGGCAAAGCCTAAAAATAAAACGGGAAACACCCAGGTTTGCAGCGGAACGGAGAACTTGAATTGCGCGAGTTGAATTAAATCGAGCGAACCGCCGGCGACGTAGACGGCGATGATTCCGAGAAAAACGAGTGCGCCGCCGAGGAACGAGTAGAGCGTGAGCTTCATCGCGCCGTATTCCTTGTTTGTGGAACCGAAGATCGCGATCAGGAAATATTTTGGAACGATGACGAGCTCGTAGAAAACAAATAGGAGGAAGAGATCAGCGCTCAGAAAAACGCCGTAACAGCCTCCGACCACGAGCAAGAGCCAGAAAAAGAATTCCTTCGCGCGATCTTCAACGTCCCATGAAAACAAAACTGAGCTGACGGCGACGATTCCGGTCACCAAGGTGAGGGTGAGGCTGATTCCATCGAGCGCGAGATGATAATTGATGCCGAGTGCCGGCACCCATGGCGCTCGGACGATGGTTGTGAAGTGCGCAAGATCGACATCGTCACAAAAAAACATGGCCACGCTGATCGCCAACCCGCCGGCGCTGATCAGTAGCGCGATCCATTTCGCGCAGATCCGCGGCAACAACAAAATCGCAACCGCGCCACCGAACGTGATGTAAATCGTCCAGGCGATCATCTGCCGTTACGCGCTCGATAACGTCCGGGGTTTTCACGAGCATGGAATCCAATCTCCCGTCGTGGCTTTTTTGGTGGCGACATCAGTTGTCGAATTGCATCGAGGATCGCAATGATCTCTTCGTCGTGTTTGCCGACGCGCCGTTCCAGTTGGTTGAACTTTCGCGCCAGTTCTCGATTCGTGTCCAACGTTTCGCGCAACCTGACAAACGCTCGCATGATCGCGATGTTCACTTTTACGGCGCGTTCGCTGTTTAAGACGCTGGAGAGCATGGCCACGCCTTGCTCAGTGAAAGCGTACGGGCGAGTCCGAAGGCCGCCCCAACTTGAAGTCACAAATTGTGATTTCAAGTTTGTAAACTCTTCATGCGTAAGCTGAAATACAAAGTCCTCTGGAAAGCGATACCGATTTCGTTTAACCGCCTGCGTGAGCGCGCTGACCGTCACGCTATACAGCGCGGCCAAATCCTGGCCAAGCATTACCTTCTGACCACGCAGGAGATAAATTGAGCGCGCGATCTGTTGAATCGGAATGATTGCTTTGCTCATGCAAACAAGCGCGCCATGGAAACGACGGTGGCGTTGAAGATTTTCAGAATGAATTGCGGATTTATGCCGATCGCGAACATCAGCAGCGTGACCGGCACGACGACGAATTTTTCGCCGCGTAAGAGATCAGGAAAACCGCTGCACGTTTCGGCGAGCGGGCCGCTGAAGAGCGATTGCATCGCGCGCATGAAAGTGATCGCGGTAAAGAGAAGTCCCAGCACTGCGATTGCGGTAAATGTCGCCGCGACCGCGAACGAGCCTTTGAAGATCAGGAATTCGCCGATGAATCCGTTCAGGCCAGGCAAGCCGAGCGATGAGAACATTGCGACGCTCATCCAACCGCAAAGCAGCGGCGTGCGCTGCATCAGTCCGCCGAAGTCGTCGATTCCGCGCAGGCCGCGACGTTGTTCGAGCAAGCCGACGAAATAGAAAAGCGCGGCCGCGGTGATTCCGTGGTTGAAGATTTGCAAAAAAACGCCACTGAGCGCGGCGTCGCGATCGATGACGGAGGATGTCGATCTTGCCGCGATCGCGAATAGACCGAGCAGGCAATAGCCGAGGTGATTGATCGACAAATACGCGACCATGCGTTTGAGATCGCGTTGCGCCCAGGCGGCGAGCGGCGCGAGAACGATGGAGCAGACGACCAGTCCGAGAATCCATGGTCTGGCGATTTTGATTTCGCTCGGAAAGAGCGGAAGGAGCAAACGGATGAAACCGTAGACGCCCATTTTGGAAAGCGCGCCGGTCAGCACCATCGAAACACCGGTCGGCGCGGTTTGATACGCGTCCGGCAGCCAGGTGTGAAACGGAAAGAGCGGGACCTTGACCGCGAGGCCGAGAAAAATTCCGCCGAAGACGAGCCAGCGCAGATTGCCGGCGAGCAATCCGTTTTTGCCCTGCGCCGCGAGCGTCGCGAAGTCCAGGGTCCCTTTTGCGAAAAGAATCGCGATGAAAGAGAGCAGCATCGCGACGCTGCCGAGAAATGTGTAGATGAAAAATTTTACGGCGGCGTAATCACGATTTTCGCCGCCGTAGATTTTGATGAGCAAAAACGCCGGGACGAGGCTCATCTCGTAAAACAAAAACCAGAGAATAAAATTTTGCGCGGTGAACGTGCCGTAAAGCGCGGCTTGCATGACGAGCATGAGTGCACACGCACCGCGTTCGAGTTTTTGCGCAGCGAACGCGAATGGAAAAACGAGCGAGGTCAGCAAAACGAGGAGCAAACTGAGTCCATCGACCCCGACGAAATATTCGCCGCCGAGCGATGGGATCCAAGCGTGACGCTCGACCGCCTGCATCAGCGGAGAGGTGTGATCGAACTTTTGCCAAAGCATGAGCGCGTAAAATCCCGAGAGCGCATTGAAGATGAGCGCGACCGCCCGCGCGTTTCGCGGACGGCCGATGTAGAGCGTGAGCGCGCCGACAACCGGAATGACGATGAGAAATGTGATTAGCCCAACCATGCGTAAAGAAAAATGAGCGCGAGCATGCCAAGAGCGATCGCGCCCAGATAATTTTGGATTTGTCCCGAGTGCCAGCGCGAGACCAGACGCGCGAACCCTTGCGCGCCAATGGTGCTTTCATCAACGCCGGCGTTAATGACACGTTCGTCAGTGCCGGCAGTGAGGCCGCCAAAAAATTCTCCAATCTTTCCAACATCGCGCACGATGCCGTCCCATACATGTCGATCCATCCAGTCCGACATGCGCGCGAAAATAGCGGCGAGCGCGATGATGGTGCGATCGTAGAGTTCGTCGATCCACATTTTGTTTTCGAGAAAACTGAAGAGCGCGGGCTGCGCGCGTTGGATCGGATCGACTTCGCCGCCGGCGTTGCGATACATCCAAACACCGAGTCCGATGCCAGCGCCGACGAGCACGAGCGATAACAATATTACCGGTTGAAAGAGCAGATGCGGATCGGAGTTCGCAGCGTGTCCGCTCAAATAACTCTCGAGCCAGGGCCAGGCCGGGGTGAGCACGATGCTGAGAAGAATGGCGCAAGCCGCGAGCACGATCAGCGGAATCGTCATGACGCGCGGACTTTCGTGAGCGTGGCTCAATCCGACGCGCGGTTTGCCGAAGAAAACGTAAATGACCTGGCGCGTCATGTAGAGCGCGGTCAAAACCACTCCGAGCAAAAGCAGATAATACGGGACGTGCGAGCGCGGCCAGTGCGACGTCGCGTGCAAAACTTCTTCCTTTGTCCAACCGCCGGAAAATAAGAGTGGCACGCCGCTGAGCGCCATCATGCCAACGGCGTAAGTCGCGAACGTCACCGGCATCGATGCGCGCAAGCCGCCCATTCTTCGAATGTCCTGTTCGTGATGCAGGCCGTGAATGACCGAGCCGGCGCCAAGAAAGAGGAGCGCTTTGAAAAATCCGTGCGCCAGCAAGTGCATCATGCCCGCAGCGACGCCGCCGACGCCCAGCGAGACCATCATTAATCCCAATTGTGAAACGGTGGAGTAAGCGAGGATGCGTTTGATGTCCGATTGCGCGACCGCAATCAACGCCGCCATCAAACCAGTGACGACGCCGATCCAAACGACGACCTCAAGCGACGGCGTCACGCCATTGATCGCGCCGGCGGAAAAAATCGGATACACGCGCGCGACGAGAAAGACGCCGGCAGCAACCATTGTCGCGGCGTGGATCAGCGCGCTGACGGGGGTCGGGCCTTCCATCGCGTCCGGCAACCAAACGTGAAGCGGGAATTGTCCCGATTTGCCGACAGCGCCGCAGAAAATCAGCAGCGCGATGAAGGTCGCGCTCGCGCCGAGCACCGTGACCGTTTCGAGACAACCATGTCCCGCGTCGTAGAACAGCAAGGTGCCGCTCGCATGATAGAGCCACAGGATTCCCAAAAAGAAACCCATGTCGCCGATGCGCGTCGTGATGAATGCTTTCTTCGCGGCGGCGGCGGCGCTCGGGCGCTCAATCCAAAATCCAATCAACAAATACGAAGCGAGTCCCACCAGCTCCCAGAAAACAAAGAGCAGAAGCAAACTGTTGGCGACGACCACGCCCAGCATTGCGCCGGAGAAAAAAGAAAGATAAGCGAAGAAGCGCGAGAAATTTTTGTCGTCCGCCATGTAGCCGATGCTGAAAACAAAAATCCAAAGCCCGACAAACGTGATCATGAGCAGCATCGCGGC
>DATBCV010000016.1:0-7304 GCA_036270275.1 Chthoniobacterales bacterium
CGGTCGGCGCAGCGCGCCGACCCTACCTTGGCAACGGCTGCTCTGAATTCGCCAGTGCGTAAGCCGCGACCGCGACGACGGCCGAAGTTTCCGCCAGATATTTTGGATTGATCTTATCGAGCGTGTCCGCGGCAGTGTGATGATAATTAAAATAGAAACGGCCGTCCTGGATCGGCGCGAATGCAGGGACTCCTGCTTTTTCCATCGGGCCGATGTCCGCGCCGGCGTGCTCGCTCAACTCGAGGGCGCCCGCGCCTGATTCCTGCAAAATTGCGCCGACTGCTTTCAACATCGCTTTCACTTCCGGCTTGGCTTTGATGTGCAATCCAACCGGATGATCCGCGCCGCCGTCGGTTTCCATGCACGCAAAATGGTTCGCCCAATCTTTCTCGTGATCTTTCGCGTACTGTTTCGCACCCGCGAGACCGTTCTCTTCATTCATCCACGCGATAACGCGAATCGTGCGCTTCGGTTTCAAATTTAATTTGCGAATCACGTTCGCGACTTCCATCGAAACCGCGACGCCGGCGCCATCGTCGATCGCGCCCGTGCCAAGGTCCCACGAATCAAGATGGCCGGAGACAATGACAACTTGCTCCGGATGTTCGCTCCCCTTGAAATCGCCGATGACGTTCGCGCTTTCCGCGTCCGGCAACGTCTGCGGCGTCAGCACCAGTTTCATTTTCACCGGGCCCTGCTTCACAAGATCGACAATCAACTGCGCGTCCTCGGCCGTGACCGCGGCCGCCGGAATTTTCGGCGCGTCCGCCGCGTATTTCGTCTGGCCGGTGTGTGGAATTCGGTAATCGGCGCCGCCGACCGACCGGATCAGACACGCGACTGCGCCTTGTCGTGCCGCCGCGCTCGGTCCATCGCTTCGATATTCTACTGCTTCTCCGTACGCTTCGCCCGCGCGACCTTGCGCCGCCATTTCTTTGTCGAACGGATAATCAAAGAGCACGATCTTCCCGGCGATCTTCTCGCGCGGGATCGCTTTGATCTCCTCAAAATTTTTTACCGTGACCAGTTCGGCGGTGATTCCTTCTTTCGGAGTGCCAACACTTTCGCCGAGCGCGCAGAGCAGAATTTTCTGCGTCGTTCCATCCGCCATGCCGGGCCAGCTCACGAGCGCGGCCGTTTCTTCACCGCGCACCCAATGGGGGACCACCACTTTCTCCAACTGCACTTCGCAGCCGAGCGCTTTCAATTCGCTCGCGACATACTCGACTGCTTTGGCCGCTTGCGGCGATCCAGTCAGCCGCGGTCCGATGTTGTTGGCAAGATGCGCGACTTGTTTGTAAGCGTAATCGTTGCTCAAAGCTGCTTGTTGAATCCGTTTTAAATCGCCAAGCGTTTGCGGGGAGAAGACATTTGGCGTCGCGGTCGGCGTTGGCGTCGCGCTTTCGGACAAGCCGTTTTCAGATGTCGATCCTTTTGCGGGGCTTTCACTTTGTCCGAAAACAGACAGAGTCGTCAGGAAAAATCCGGCAACAAAAACGAATCGCCAGCTTCGCATTCAACGACATTGTCGACTTCCGCGGCAATGACAAGCCTGTCGCTCAATTCGAATCCGCGCCGTGAGAAAAATAACGGTAAACGATCTTTTGATGTTTTGTCGCGCCAGCTGCGTTCAACTTCTCAAACGCGTTCTTGTCCGCGTCGCCCTGCGATTTTCCGCGGCCAACAACATTCACATCCTTGCCGGATTTTTCCTTGCCGCGAGCGATCGCCGCGAAGCCGGTCGAGTCGGATGAAGCGAGGATTTCAACGCGCGCCGTTTCGTCGCCGCCGCGTTTGCGCAAATCGCGGAGCGCTTCCTCACGCGCTTCCGCTTCCGTTTTGTAATCCTTTCCGCCTTTGGCCGATGATGACGAGTAATAGGTGACCGAAGTCCAGACGCCCTCTTTGTTGTAACCGACCGCCACCGCATCGCCCGCAAAGAGAGCGCGACTCGCAAGCAGATTGACGCAGCTAAAGAATATTTGGATCGACAATCTCGTCACGCGTTAGCTGTCGCTCGTCACTTAATTCTTTGCTCGTCGAAATCGATCAGGTCCGGGATGCATTGAATGTCGTCTCGATGCGCGATTCCAAATTCCTTTTTTCGTGCTTCCAGTCGCGGTGCGACTCGATCGCGCCAGCCGAGTTTGGAAATGAAGCCGTTCCAAACAAAGATGTCAGCTTCATTGAGCTCACGGCCTTTCTCAAAACACCATTCGAGAATTTCCTCGTCGGTCCCGCCTTGTTTTACCCGTTCGATGAGATCTCGGTGATGAATCCGCAGAAAATTACACAGCATGCTGTCGCCGGTCTGCGGTGTTCCAAAATTCTCCCGGTAATCTTCGTGCAGCTCGCCGCTTAAATGCAGGCGGATCTTGTCGATCATCCGCGGGAAATACATCATGCCCTTGGTCATTTCCCGCGGGCTCTTCGGAAATTTGCGGTCGCTCATAATCTTTTAGGTAGGGATGGCTTTCCGAGCCGTCCGTAAAATTCGTCGGACGTTTCGGAGAAACGTCCCTACCAAAATTACACCAGCCCCTGGTCCAGCATCGCGTCGGCCACTTTCGTAAACCCCGCGATGTTCGCGCCGTTCACGTAGTTGCCCGGCGTGCCGTACTTCTCCGCGGTGTAGGCGCACGATGCGTGAATGGTTTTCATAATGTTGAACAAGCGCGCGTCGACTTCTTCACGTGTCCAACGAATGCGCATGCTGTTCTGCGCCATTTCCAATCCTGAGGTCGCAACGCCGCCGGCATTCGCCGCTTTGCCCGGTCCGAAAAGAATCTTCGCGTCGAGAAACTGGTTCACCGCGTCGATTGTGCTCGGCATGTTCGCGCCTTCGCTCACGACGTAGCAACCGTTGCGCAACATATTCGCCGCGTCCTTTCCGTTGATCTCGTTCTGAGTCGCGCTCGGGAATGCGCACTCCGCTTTGTGATCCCAAAGCGGGTTGTAATCGAGTTTGGGATCGACCGGCGTGAATACCGCGCCTTTGAATTTGTTCGCGTATTCGGAAATCCGGCCGCGCCGATTGTTTTTCAGATCCATCACGAACATCAACTTGTCCCGATCGATTCCCGCTTCGTCGAAAATGTAACCGGTCGAGTCCGACAACGTCACCGGCTTCGCGCCGAGCGTGATCAATTTCTCCGCCGTGTATTGCGCAACATTGCCGCTGCCCGACACGAGCGCGGTCTTGCCTTTCAAATCTTCCTTGCGCGTTTTCAACATTTCTTCCGCGAAATACACCGCGCCATAACCAGTCGCTTCCGGACGAATCACCGAGCCGCCCCAGGTCAGACCTTTGCCTGTCATCACGCCGGTAAATTCGGCTTTGAGTTTTTTGTACATTCCGAACAGGTAACCGATCTCGCGCGCGCCCACGCCGATGTCTCCGGCAGGCACGTCTGTGTTCGGGCCGATGTGCCGCCACAATTCGCACATGAACGCCTGGCAAAACCGCATCACTTCGCCATCGCTCCTGCCGTGGGGATCGAAATCCGAGCCACCTTTGCCGCCGCCCATCGGCAACGTAGTCAGCGCGTTTTTAAAAACTTGTTCGAACGCGAGAAACTTGAGGATCCCCAAATTCACGGTCGGATGAAATCGCAAACCGCCTTTGTAAGGGCCGATCGCGCTGTTCATCTGGATCCGGAACCCGCGATTGACGTGCAGCTCGCCTTGATCGTCCTGCCACGGCACCCGGAACATGATCACCCGTTCCGGTTCGATGATCCGCTCGAGGATTTTTGCCTTTCGATATTGCGGATGTCGATCCAACACCAGAGTCAGCGATTCGGCGACCTCCTGGACCGCTTGGTGAAATTCCTGTTCGCCCGGGTTCTTCGCTTTGACCCAGCCCATCAGATCCGACACATATTTTTCCACAGCGGCGGAAAGTCTTGCAGAAAACGGCGCGCTCAGCAACTCACCGGGCATCGGCCTCCGCCCTCACCATCCCGATTGCTTCAAGCCAATCGCTCCTTAGTTTGTGCCGGTGTCATTTAACAATTTCGAACTTTCCTCCGAAGTCGTGCGCGGGACCCAGGCCATGGGCTTCTCCGAGCCGACGCCAATCCAACTCCGCGCGTTCCCTATCATCCTTGCCGGAAAAGATCTAATCGGCACCGCCCAAACCGGCACAGGCAAAACCGCCGCCTTCGCGTTGCCGATCCTGACCCTGCTCGCCAAGCACGGAAAGTTTCGCTGTCTTGTTTTGGAGCCGACGCGTGAGCTCGCGGCTCAAGTGGAGACCGCGTTCCGCGATTACGGACGCTTCACCGATATCCGCGCGACGGTTGTGCACGGTGGCGTCGGTTACGGCAAACAACGCGAAGATTTGAAACGCGGCGTCGATGTCGTCGTCGCGACGCCCGGCCGCTTACTAGATCATCTCGAACAAAAAACGCTGCATTTCCGCGACGTGAATATTCTTGTGCTCGACGAGGTCGATCGGATGCTCGACATGGGCTTTCTCCCGGACGTGCGCCGCATCGTCGAAAAAATTTCGCAGGATCGACAGACACTTTTATTCTCCGCAACGCTGCCGCCAGAAATCGAACGGCTCGCGGCCTGGGTCCTGCGCGATCCCGAGATGGTGGAGATTGGTGTTCGCCGTTCGCCCGCGGAAACGGTGACCCACGCGGTCTATCCGGTCGCAGCCGAACAAAAGTTCGATTTACTGATGACCTTGCTCGAACGAACGAATTTCGACAGCGCGCTCATCTTTTCTCGAACCAAGCACGGCGCCGATAAAATCGCGCACAAATTGAAACAGGGAAATCATTCCGTGGCGGTTTTGCATTCCAACCGCACCCAGCGCGAGCGGATCGAAGCGCTCGAAGGTTTTAAGAGCGGCAAATACGAAGTCATGGTCGCAACCGATATCGCGGCGCGCGGACTCGACATTGCCGGCGTGAGTCACGTCATCAACTACGACGTGCCTGAGCACGCTGAAGATTACGTCCACCGCATCGGGCGGACCGGCCGCGCCCAGAATGTCGGCGACGCGTTCACGCTCATGAACGGCGAAGAAGTTGCCTCACTCCAGGCGATCGAACATTTCATCGGACAAAAAATCCCGCGCCTGAAGATCGACAATTTCCCGTATAAATACACCGTGCTCTTCGAACCGGAATCAGCTAGCGGCGGACGGCGCGCGATTGGCGGCGGACGAAGTCATCGCGGTTATTCGTACGGACGAAGACGCCGGTAGTGCCAATCTTCTGTGGTGGCAGCCGTCCTCGGCTGCACTGACTGTGGAATTTGCAGGCGAGACGCCTGCCGCCACAGAAGAAACGTAAGTCGCTTGTTATCGAAGGCGTCGGCTGCTAGAACGGGAGTCTGCCGCGCAATCTCGCGCAGTTGATACAAAACATGGAACCGGCCCATCGCTCCATCGATCCTGACGCGCCGCTGAGTTACCGCGGCGCGCGCCAACTCCTCGGGCTCGTAATCCTGCTCGTCATCATCGCGTTTATTTTGCGCGAGCTTCAATCGGTCCTCTTGCTCTTCGCGATCGTTTTTCTCGTCGCGATGGTCCTCAATCCGATCGTCGTCTGGCTGGAACGCCGCCGTTTGCCGCGCGGAGTTGCGGTCGCGCTCGTGATTCTCGGTTTGATCGTTGTTGTCGGCACCGTCGTTTTGTTTGCGATTCCGCCCCTCGCGCAACAGATCAACAGCCTTATCCAAACTGCGCCCCACGTCTGGGACGGCATTCGTGCTCGAATGAACGTGCTTGGCCAAAATTATCCCGCGGTCCGCGACGCGCTTCCGCAGACCGATGAAATTGTCAGCCGCATCGCCGCCGCCGCCGGCACCGTCGGCAACATCCTATTAAGGTCGACAATCGGTTTTGTCGGCGGCGTTTTCAGCGCCGCGCTCGCGATCCTGCTGCTTATTTTCATCTTGGCGAACCCGAAACCGCTCGTCGCGGGTTATCTCGCGCTCGCGCCAACGCGTTATCGCAACGAAGCGAAACGCACGCTCGAGCGTTTGATGCATCAAATGGTGATGTGGGCGCGCGGCGTCGCGATTAACGGCGCGATCACCGGCGTCTCGATCGGTTTTCTTTTGTGGCTCATCGGAATTCAGCCCGCGCTGATGTTTGGCGCGTTTGCGTTCCTCGGCGAATTTCTGCCGAACATCGGCGCCTTTTTTGTGTCGATCCCGATTCTCTTCGTCGCACTGAGCATGGGCGCGACAAAATTCTGGCTCGCAGTCGGCGTGATCCTGCTCGTCTATCAGATCGAACTAAATTTTCTAGTGCCGTTCGTGCTCGGCAAAGAGATGCGCTTGCATCCGGTCAACATTCTCTTCTTCACCATCGCGATGGCGACTTCGTTCGGAATCCTCGGCGCGATCCTCGCCGTTCCCGCGGCCGCGCTCGTCCAAATCGTGATCGACGAGTTCTACATCAAGCCGAGAAAGTTGGATCAGGCCGCAATCGATCGCGAAGCCGCCGCGCTCGTGCGGCACGAACGCTAACGTTCTAGCGTTGAGTGTTGGACGTTGAGCGTTGAGCGTTTTCTGATTTGCCACACCACTGATCCACCCAATCATTCACCGTTTTGTACCAGAGCCGCGAATTTTGCGGCTTCAGCACCCAGTGACCTTCGTCCGGGAAATACAACATCTTCGACGGGATCTTTAATCGCTGAAGCGTGGTGAAGAGTTGAAAGCCTTCGGTCACGTCGAGCCGGTAATCGAGCTGGCCGTGCACCACCAGCGTCGGCGTTTTAAATTTGTCCGCGAACAAATGCGGCGACCATTTCCGATACAGCTCGCGGTTCTTCCACGGCGGCCCTTTGAACTCCCATTCGTTGAACCAAAGCTCTTCCGTCGTGCCGTAAGCCGATTCGGTATTAAACACGCCGTCGTGCGACACGATGCATTTGAATCGATCGGTATGGCCTAACAACCAGTTCGCCATGTAACCGCCATAGCTCGCGCCGAGCGCGGCCTCGCGGTTCTTGTCGATGAACGGATACGTCTTCTCCACGTAGTCGAGCCCCTTCATCAGATCGACATACGGTTTGCCGCCCCAATCGCCACTGATCGAATCGGTAAACTTCTGCCCGTAACCGGTCGAGCCGTGGAAATTGATCATCACCACCACGTAGCCGCCTTGCTCGCGAAACCTTTCGGAGTTGGCCGCGAACAACTCCGCGTTCCAGCGATACGTCCACGAATTTCCCCACGCCCCTTGCGGCCCGCCATGGATCAAAAATTTCAGCGGATACTTCTTGTTCGGATCGAATCCCGGCGGCTTGACCATGAAACCCTGCACCTCTTCGTCGTTC
>DATBCV010000017.1:0-11953 GCA_036270275.1 Chthoniobacterales bacterium
GCTATTTGCTCGCGCGAGCGTCCGACACCATCGCGGACACAGCCGAAATTCCCGTTGCGTTGCGGATCGAAAAACTGCGCCAGCTCGCCCGCGCAATCCAGGGCGAAGCGCTCGGCGATGCAACTGCGAAAGCCTTCGCGAGTCCCGATCCGTTCGGCGTTGTCGATCTTTGCGGGTCGATTGCGCCCTTGCAGAAAAACGAAGCCGAACGCGCGCTGATTGAGTCTCTGCAATCGTGTCTCGATTGGCTCGAGCAGATCGACGAGGCGGATCGCGCAGATGTTCGCGGCGTTCTGCAGTTGATTAATCGCGGCCAGCTTCTCGATCTCGAGCGTTTCCCAAATCCAAAACAGATCAACGCGCTTGAGACCGCGGCCGAGCTCGACGAATACACTTATCTTGTCGCTAGCAGCGCGGGCGAATTCTGGACGCGGCTCTGTTTTCGCCATCTCCCGAAATTTTCGTCGCGGAGTGAGTCCGAAATGCTCACGCTCGCGAAGCGTTACGGAATGGGGTTGCAGTTGATCAACATTTTGCGTGACGCCGGCGAGGATCTTCGCGCGGGCCGTTGTTATTTTCCGAATGAAGAGCTCGCCGCGATCGCGATGGAGCCGTCGCAAATCGTGCGCGAACCGCAGCGCTTTCTCCCAATCTATCGCAATTGGCGCGAGAAAGCGGAGCAGGGGATCGCCGCCGGAATTAAATACGCGGATTCAATTCGCAATCGCCGCGTCCGTATCGCAACCGTTCTTCCCGCCCTCATTGGCGCGCGCACCCTCGCGCTGATCCGCGACGCGCGGGCAACTGCGCTACATCGACATGTAAAAGTTTCGCGCAAAGAAATTCGCGCGATTGTGACGTCGCTAATCTTGAGTCTCGGCTCGCGCGCCAGGATCAACACGCTCTACCGCGAGCTCTCCAGATAGGGGCGATTCACCGAACCGCCACGGCGATCTGATCAGAATTGGTAGGGACGCCGCGCTGCGGCGTCCGCGCTTTAATTTGTATCTTCGGAAAAGATATGCGGCCAGTTCTCTTCGTTAGCTACTAAACCCCCTCGGACAGGATTCCCTCGAACATAATCCGCCTTTTCATCGAAGCTCTCATCTCTACGAAGTCGGTGCTCGAAAAAATCACGCTGCCATCGGATTTTGAGAGACTTGGCGGTCCATTCCTTCCATTTGCTGATGACCGTTTTCATATTTCTGACCCTCTCTGGGAAGGAGATGATGAAATGAGCGTGATCGGGCATCAGCAGCGCCAAATGCATGAACCACTCGGCCTTCCGGTGTCGATGTTCTATCGAATCTAATAATCGCTGAGAGATATCGGGCTGTGTGAGCTGACTTACGCCACGCGTCTGACAACAGATCGTAATGAAATAAATCGCTGCATCGGAATCGACCCAATCGGGTACGTCATGCGGGAGTTGTTTTCGGGTGGGGCGGATTTTACGCGGACGGCGCAGCGCGCCGTCCCTACCATTTTGCAGCTGGTTCATCGGGGGCGATTTCAATTAACCAGTGGCCGCGGACCTTACAAAAAATAATTTCGCTGCTTTTCGCTGATCGGTTTTTCGAGTCGCTCGAGCACGAGCATCATGTCTTCCCAAACTTTCCGTTTCTCTTGCGGCGATTGGTTTCGCAACAGATACGCCGGATGATAAGTGATCATCAACGGCGTTTCGTTGAACGACTTCCAGTTCCCGCGCAATCGATGCATTGGCGCGCGCGTGCCTAGAAGTCCTTCAACCGCGACTGCGCCGAGCGCGACGATCACCTGCGGTTGAATGATATCGATCTGCTCCGTCAAAAACGGCCGGCATGTTTGCATCTCCTGCGGCGTCGGCGGGCGATTTCCAAATTTGCTGCCGGGCGTGTCCGGTCGGCATTTCAAAACATTCGCGATGTAAACTTCTTCGCGCGCGAATCCCATCGCCTTGATAATTTTCGTGAGCAATTGACCAGCGCGACCAACAAACGGCTCGCCCTGCGCGTCTTCATCCGCGCCGGGCGCTTCACCCACGAACATGACATCCGCATCCGCGTTTCCGACGCCGAAAACGGTTTGCGTCCGCGAATTTGCGAGGTGCGGACATTTCACGCAAGCGCTGACGCGCTCGTTGATCGCCGCCAAGGCGTCGACTTTGTTTTTGGAGGGCGCCGCGCTGTCGGCGCCGGTCCGGCTCGCGCCCAAATCAATTTTGGGCGCCGACAGCGCGACGGCCTCCACGATGTTCTGCGCTTCGCGAAAGTTTTCCGGGCGAGGGTAGGGGCGATTGCCCTCAATCGCCCGCGCGACGTTTTGCAATTTGATTAGTGAAGTTTTGGACGCGCACGGACGATGCGTGCGTTCGTCACGCATGCGCTCAAGAGTTTCCAAAACGGTTTCGAGCGCCTGCGGAAATTGCATAGGGGATCATGGGAAACTTTGCGTTCGCGCGCAATTGTTTTTACCGCCGAGCACGCAGAGGTCTCGGAGGAAAATACATTTCATCTCTGCGTTCTCGGCGATCTCTGCGGTAGAATCTTCGCGTGAGTTCGAAGCTGAGCGATTACGATTATCCGCTGCCGCAGGATTTGATTGCGAAACGGCCACTGCCCCAGCGCGATCAATCGCGTATGATGGTCCTGCATCGGGATTCGCAGACCATTGAGCATCGACAGTTTCGCGAGCTGAAAAGTTTTTTGCGCAACGGCGATGTGCTCGTGCTCAATAACACGCGCGTTCTGGCCGCGCGCAGGTTTTCCGACGATCACGCGATCGACTTTTTGTTTCTGGAGAAGCTCGGGTCGGCGCGCTGGAAATGTTTGGTCAAACCCGGACGCAAAATGCGCGTCGGCGCGACGACCAAGATCGACAACGTCGAATTGCGCGTCGAAGAAATTATAGCGGGCGGCGAGCGAATCGTCGTCCTCGATGAAGATGTCGATCTTTACGCGCACGGTTCCATGCCGCTGCCGCCCTATCTTCATCGCGAAAGCGACATCGCGGACATCGAACGCTATCAAACCGTCTTCGCTCGCGAAGCGGGCGCAGTCGCAGCGCCCACGGCCGGTCTTCATTTCACGCCGGAAATTCTCGCGGAAATCCCACACACATTCGTGACGCTTCACGTCGGGCCGGGAACGTTTCGGCCAGTGCACTCGGAAAATATTTCCCAGCACGAGATGCATTCCGAATCCTTTTCGATTTCCGCGGACGCCGCGGCAAAGATCGACAATGCGAAAAGGGTCGTGGCTGTCGGCACAACGACCGTGCGCGTTTTGGAATCGGCGGTCCGGTCTGGAGCGTCGACCTCCGGGTCGTCCAAAGAAAAAGTGTGGGACGCGACGGGGCGCATCCCTCCAATTAAAGATGGATCGACCGACATTTTTATTTATCCGCCGTTCGAATTCGGCGTTGTCGATGCGCTGCTGACGAATTTTCATTTGCCACGCTCGACTTTGCTCATGCTCGTGAGCGCGTTTGGCGGCCGCGAATTTCTGCTGCGCGCGTACGCGGAAGCGATTCGCGAGCGCTACCGCTTTTACAGTTACGGCGATTGCATGTTGATCTTGTAACGTTATTCTCGGCGCAAATGGCGGAGGTCGATCAACCGCAAGGCGAGCTCGTGATTCAGACGATCGCGATGCCGAAGGACACGAACCGCGACGGCGATATTTTCGGCGGCTGGATTGTTTCGCAAATGGATTTGGGAAGCGCGATTCTGGCCGGAAAGATCGCCAAGTCGCGCGTCGTCACCGTCGCGATTGAAGCGATGTCATTCCTGAATCCGGTGCGAGTCGGCGATACAGTCGCGTGTTATGCCTGGCTGGATAAAATCGGACGCACGTCGATGAGAATTTGCATCGACGTTTGGGCGACGCGTTACCGAACGGGCGAGCGCGTGAAAGTGACGAGCGGCGTCTTTACTTACGTGGCGCTCGGCGCAGACGGCAAACCGACGCCGGTTGAGCGCGGTTAAGGTTGCTGCGGCGCCGAATCAGATTCCGCCGGGAACGTTGACGACGCAGAAACTGTGATTGGATCGACAGTCGGTTCTTTAAAAGCGGGCGCGGGTTCGGACGCAACTTGCGATGAAGGCTGCGGTTGCGATTCCGCGACCGGTTGGAACACGGACGGATACTCGGAAACTTCCTGCACGCTCGTGGTCACGTGCGGCTCGCTCGGCTGCACATTTTTCATTTTCAGCTTCATCTCGCGGTTCGCCGCCTTTTGCGCGCGCGCCATTTCTTTCTGCCGCTTCTTCATTTGCTTGGCGACGTAATGGCGGTAAGCGCGTTCGCGGCGGGCTTGCGGACTCATTGAGACGCAACCGGTGAAATCAAAACCAATAGCGAAGGCCAATAGGAGAAGCAGGGTTTTCTTGTGCACGGCGTCTTTAAGAGCAGAAGCCATGCGAGGTTTGCCTGTAGTGTCCGCCGTCTCGGCGGAAATCATTGCACCGCCGCTGAGGACAGCGGCCCCTACAGTCAAAGCAAAGATCGGACGCTGTTTACCGCGCGCAGATAAACTCGATGCGGGCCGCCGCGAAGAAGTTCCTGCGTTAACAAATCGACCGGATCGTTGGTTTGGCCCGGCATCATCTGCGGGATTGCATTTTCATTTTCAGCGCCGCGTGAAATCTCGAGAAGGTCGCCGCATTCGGCCGGCCGGACACAAAAGCGAATGCTCGATTCGATGACAACTTCGCCAATCGGCGCGCCTGCCCGCTCGCGCAGCTCGATGTCGATCTTGCGATTGTTTGCGTCGAGAAATCGACAGCTTCCATTCATCTGCTGCTGGTTCGTTTTCCAATTCAGCTGCGCCGCGAGCCAGCCAATGAAAAAAATCGCGGTCGATTTATATTCCGGTGCGTAATCGACCGTGACCTTTTCGATTTTCGAGAAATGATGATGCGACGCGGGATGATCGAAAAATTGCGCGATCGCGTAACGGACTTTGTCGAGGCGCGTCCAATTGAGATCGCAAAGCACAATGCGCTGTTTCGCTTCCTGCTGCGCGGTCTCGACGCGCCCCATTTGCTCGTTGAAATTTTTCCAGCTTTGAGTGTCGAAGATCAATCGATCGACCCAGGCCCAAAGCTGCGGATCCATTTTTTCGGGAAACTCGTCCTGCCACCAAAGGTAAAGTGGCAAATCGGAATCGAGATGCGAGAAGACGGTGTTCGGCAGGAAATCGACGCATGGGCCTTCGATCGAAAATGAAATCTGTTCGGAGCAGATCTGTTTTCGGCCGGCGTGCGTGACATGGCAATGCGCGTTGACCCACGCGGCCACGCGGTTCTCGTTGGAATTTCGATTCGCGCCGATGACGAGCGCGCGGCAGGCGTGGTTCTCGGTGATCCTCGCCAAGAGCTGCGTGTTCTTCTCGAGCGAGCCGGGCTTTTCGCTGTAAACCGCGAGATTGATCAGCGACGCGCGCGTTGTCGATCCATTGCTCTCCGGCCAAAGTTTTTTCAACGCCTGCCCGATCTGATTGATCTCAACCGGCTCGCCTAACGAATAACTTTCAGTAGTCGCGGCCATGTTCAGTGTCTGGGTAGCGCACACGTCTCGTGTGCTGGCGATGACGTCTCGTCATCGCGGACTTTTCTGAAAGATTGTTTGGGTGAGACGCCAAAACCAACACGCGAGACGCGTGCGTTACCCGGAATGCTCGGCCTCATAATCTCCTCCACGACCGCCCGTCGCGCGCGAGAAGTTCGTCCGCTTTTTCCGGCCCCCATGAACCCGCGGGATAAAAATACAACTCGGGCGCATTTTTCTTTGCCGACCAGGCCTCTTCGATTCGATCGATGAACGCCCACGCCTGCTCGACTTCGTCGCGCCGCGCGAACAGCGTCGCGTCGCCGCTCATCGCGTCGAGCAACAAACGTTCGTAAGCCTCCGGGCTGGCTTTGCCGAACGACGTGCCGTAATGAAAATCCATCTTCACCGGCTCAATCCGGAAACTGGTCCCCGGCATCTTCGCCTGCATTCGCAGCGAAATTCCTTCGTCCGGTTGAATCCGGATCACGAGCACGTTCGCGTCGTTGGTTTCCTTGTTGAACAAAACCATCGGCGCTTTTTTGAAATGAACCGAGATCTCGGTGGCCGATTTCGGCAAACGTTTGCCGACGCGCATGTAAATCGGCACGTCCCACCAGCGCCAATTGTCGATGTTGAGTTTGAGCGCGACGAAGGTGTCGGTCATCGACTTCGGATTGACATTCTGTTCCGCGCGATAAGCCGGAACGGGTTTGCCGTTGATCGCGCCTTCCGCGTATTGCGCCCGCACGACATTGCTGGCCACTTCGTCGGGGCTCATCCGCCGCAGCGAGCTCACCACTTTTACTTTTTCGTCGCGAATGCTGTCCGCGCTCAAATCGCTCGGCGCTTCCATCGCGACAAGGCAAAGCAATTGGAGCAAATGATTTTGCACCATGTCGCGCAGCGCCCCGGCCGTTTCGTAATAACCGGCGCGGCCTTCAACTCCGAGCGTTTCCGCGGCCGTGATCTGAACATGATCGATGTAGCGCGTGTTCCAAAGCGGTTCGAAAATCGCGTTGGCGAAACGCAGCACCAAAATGTTCTGCGCGGTTTCTTTGCCGAGAAAATGATCGATCCGGTAAGTCTGCTCTTCGCTAAACGAATCGCTGATCACGCGATTGAGCTCGCGCGCTGACTCCAGGTCCTTGCCGAACGGCTTCTCCACAATAACGCGGGCCCAGCTTCCTTCTTTAGCTTTGTTCAATCCCGCGGCCTTGAGATGTTTCAGGATCGGTTCGAATTGATCGGGCCCGACCGCGAAATAGAAAAGCCGATTGCCGCGTGTGCCGCGGTCCTTATCGATCTTGTCCAGCCGTTCGGCCAACTTTTTGAAACCGGATTCGTCGCTGAAATCGCTTTGGTGATAAAAGAGCGATTGCGAAAATGTTTTCCAAATCTCGTCGCGCACGGTTTGGCGCGAGAATTTCTTGACGGCCTCTTCCATTTCTTTCCGGAATTCGTCGTCATTTTTCGGGCGGCGGGCGAAACCGATCACCGCGACCGCGGGCGGGAGCTCGCCGTCAGCCGCGAGATTGTAAAGCGCCGGCAGAAGTTTCCGGTGCGTGAGATCGCCGGTCGCGCCAAAAATCACAATGCTGCATGGCTGCGGCACCGCGCGCGCGGAAAGTCCTTCGCGTAAAGGATTCGTCTCGGATTTTTCCGCCGCTCGGTTCATGATCGAAACTCTAGCGGCGCTCGCTTACTGTCGAAACTAAATAATCCTTCCCAAGAATTGCCGCGATGCGCGGACGCTACGTTAACATGTCGATCCATTCCGCCGCCATTGGCGGAATCGGGAACCGCCGGCCGATCACGAAGTCTTCCAGCGCGGCATCGAGCCATTCCCGTGATGCGCTCGCCTTTTCGATCACCACGCTCGCCGAGTTTTCGTTCCGGCGAATCGAGTAACGCTCAATCTCGATCTCGACCGCTTCATCTTCGCCCGCGAGCTCGATCACCAACGAAACGCAGCACTTCTTCGTGTTGAGGCTCAGCTCGGTAATCTCACCGATATGCCGCAGCTTCTTATTTAGCGCGTGGCGCACAGCAAATTCCAGGGTCGCGTCCTTCGAGCGGCGAAATAGACCTTTCGATGACTCCTGACGGCCCGATGCGCTCAGGCCGCTTTCGATTTTTTTTCACGGTCCTCGTCGTCATCGTGCGCGTCTCCGTTCCGCCCCTTTTTGTGATGCGCGTAATCCGACAACGCGGGGATGCTCGAGACAACGGCGTTCGCGATCTTGCTTTTCTTGCCAAGATCTTTGACGGCCTTCTTCAATTTCTTCGGCGCTTCATTGCCTTCAGCTCCAATGTAAGTCGCGAGCGCCGCCACGACCGCGGTTGCCAGATGTTCGGCGACGAGCGGTCCATGCTTGTTCACTGCTTTCTGCACAATCTTCCGAATCTGCTTCCGAGTTTTCTTCTTCAGTAACGCCATAAGGCAAGAGTTCCTTCCAATAATAATTCGCAGCGAATACGCGTGCAGGTCGCTTTGCGATTGCCGCCGCCCTGGGTTGAGGAATCCTTTGCGGATTATTCCCAATCGCGATCTAATTTCGCGAACTACGGCGCGATTGTTTTCAATTGATCGTCGGCCAAACCCATGTTGTGGAGAAATGCGTTCCACCGCGAGTCGGCGTGCAGGTTCTCGAGCAGCGGGTCCTTGTGTGAGCCAGCCAGCCCCGGATCGCGTTGCCGCCGCGCGCGCTCCAACCATTCGAACGCTTTGTCGTTTTCCCCGCGATACGCGTACGTTTCCGCAATTTGATAGGCGGCTACCTCGCCGGCGTCCTTGATTAGCTGGTTAACCGCCGCATCGGATTCCTGGACGCGCTTTTGTGCCCAACGCGCGCAGCTCACGATGAGGAGCCGTGCCCATTCGCCAGCGTCGGCTTGAGCCTCAGTTGCGGCTTCTTCAAATTTATTCTGCAACAGATAGGCCAAACCAAGACCAGCATGGGCCCACGGCGCTGATGGATTGAGCTCCACCACCCGCGCGTATTCGGCGCGCGCTTCCTCGAATTGTTTAGACGCTGCGAGGCCAAACGCGAGATACGACCGGCCTTGCGCATTGACCGGATCGAGCTCGACCGCTTTGCGTAAAAGTTCGATTCCGCGATCACTGTTTCCGAGCGACGTTTTGAGGTTGGCCGCTGCGATCAGCACATTCGGATCAGCGGGAGCGAGTGCTAGCAGTTTGCTCACCGTTTGTGCCGCTGCCTTCCAATTAAAATCGAAATTCGTCTCGATCCAGGCTTGATCGTAAAGTGCCTCAGGTAAGTCCGGCTCGATGGCCAACGCGCGCGACACTGCGTCACGCCCGGCGACCAAACGCGCATCGAACTTTTTTTGGCCGCCCTCACTCGAAAAACCGGCGAGCCAGATGTTCGTGCCCGCGACTCCGGCCCAAGCCAGCGCGAACCGCGGATCAAGTTCGACCGCCCGTTGGTAAGCAGCCAGAGCGTCGCGCGTGTTTTTGTCGGAGTGCCGGTTCTCATAAAAGCGCCCGTGCAGATACAACTCGTGCGCTTCGACGTTTTTCGTGCCGCCTTTTTGCGCGGCCTTCACTTCGGCTTCGATTTTTTCTTTGGCGGTTGATCCCACGTCCGCGGCGCCAAATCGACCGCGCAATTGTTCAACGATCGTTTGCGCGAGCTCGCTCTGGACCGCGAAGACGTCTTTCAAATTGCGCGTGTAATTTTCCGACCACAGCTCCTCGCCCGTGTCGGCGCGCGTGAGCCGAGCTGCGATCCGCACCATGTCGCCGGCCTTCCGCACACTTCCCTCGACCAGATGCGCAACGCCGAGCTTTTGTCCGATCTCTTGCGCGGTCGCATTTTTCCCTTTGAACGAAAACGCGGAAGTGCGCGCCGCGACGTGCATCTCGGGAATTTTTTGCAGAACAGTGAGCAGCTCTTCACTCACTCCATCGGAAAAATATTCGCTTCCCTTGTCATCACTCAGATTAACGAACGGGAGAACGGCGACCGATTTTTGATCGGGCGCTTTGGCTGGAGATGTCGATCTTGCATCGGCCGCGAGCGATGGCTGTTTTGCGCTTGATCGCGTCCACCACCACGCCGCGAGTAGCGCGAGCGCCAATAGCGCAGCCGCCGAAATCACCAGCGGCAATCGCGATTTTGTCGAAGCGCCAGGCCGTTGCGCTTTCACGCCTGATTCCCATGGCAGAACGATCCGGAATAGCTCCATCGGCAACTTGATATTTTTCAAATCCGCCGATCCGAATTTTTCAAAGCGCGCTTCAAGTGCGTTGCGAATCTGCCGTTCTACATCCATCGACACGCAAATCCCGCCCGCCCCGGCCAGCGCCTCGATCCGCGACGCGATGTTCACGCCGTCGCCGTAAACGTCACCGTCGCGATGGATCACGTCGCCGATGTGAATGCCGATCTTGATCGCGATGTGCCGGTCGGCCGCGACATCGGTGTTGCGCTTGGCCAGCGCGCGTTGGATTTCGATCGCGCATTGCGCCGCTTCCAACGCGCTCCCGAATTCGACCAGAAACGCGTCGCCGATGGTTTTGATTTCCGTTCCATGAAAGCGCGGGAAAATTCCGCGCAACAACCGGCGATGTTCCTCCAACAACTCGAGCGCGACCTTGTCATCGCGCTGTGCCATCGCGCTGTAGCCGACCATGTCGGTAAACATGATCGCGGCCAGCTTGCGCTCTTCGGTCGATTCGGTCGGCATCAGCGGCTTTTCTTTAGCGGACTTCTCGACAAATAACAAAGGCATTAAGGCAGCGAGACTTCGTCAGCGGATCCGTGTGGCCATTCTTAGATCGACATCGTCTTGTCATTACGCGAGCGGCGCGAAAGAGTATACGGCGTGCGTTATCGAATCGAGATCAGCGAAAAAGCGCGGGAACAACTTCGCGCGATGCCAAAGGATATTCGCCGCACGATTGGCTATCGAATGGAACTCATGCGCGACGATTTGCACGGTGACGTCGTAAAACTGCGGGACAAAGGCAATCGCTACCGACTTCGCGTCGGTACCTTTCGTGTTCTCTTCGTTCTCGCCGGGGACGCAGTTCAGGTTTATGCTGTGAAAGATCGCAAGCAAGCGTATGACTGAGGCTGCTATTCTGAAGAAGATCGACATGCTCAACGAAGCTGTGGCGAAGCTCAAGCAGCGCGTCGAAGATCTCGAAGATCTGCGGGACCTCGAAACTGCGATCGCAGAAAACGCGGACAAGCCGCTAATTCCATGGGATAAGGCCAAGGTCGAACTCGATATCGCCGAAAGCGAGATTGCGCGTGTGCGCGAGCCGGAAGGTTCGTGAGCCTCGGGTCACTATCCGTATCGGCGCGACCACCCTAGATTGACAAAAAGTGAGCAGCAGAAATCGCGAGTTCTCGACGTATGATTATCGCGATCCATCTACTTTTCTGCGCGCATTAGGAGAAATCGAACCGTTGGTGGTTCGTACCAATCTTAGTTATCACGCGCGCACTCTTCGAACACATAAGATGCGACGTTGGGGCCAAGAGCGTCAGGCCGCATTGTTTGCTTTAGGGCTATCACGTCAAATGCCGGGATTTTCATTCGATGTTGCCATGACCGAGCGACAAGATTACGACGCTGTGATTCGGCGAAGCGATGCACTTGGGCCGCTTTTCATGCCAGTGCAGTTAAAGGAGCTCGTACCCGCGCGACTGAATGCCCGCGAGAGTGTCATCGACATCATCCAAAAGTTACAGAAGTATGTCGATTCAGCTGATCTGACCGTCTGCCTTTACTTGAATCGCCGCATGCGGCTCGATCTAAATATATTTACGGCGCTGCCACGACTCGAGTTAAGCGGGCTATACTGTGTCGCGGCAGCGACGCTAAATCGCCGATATTGGCGACTGATCGGTGATTTACTCAGCGAGCAACCGGAGCAAACAATTTTTCGAACATCCTTAGTTAGCCCCGATTGTTTCGGAACAAATCTCAGGGCCTACTAAGGCAGCGGAAACCTTCGCGTCATGTCGCGCACCTTATCCCGAACGCGATTCAAGGCGGCTTCGTCGGTGCGATTCGTTAGGGCTTCGGCCATGAGATCGCTGATCTCGAGCATTTCTTCTTCGCGCATGCCGCGCGTGGTGACGGCCGGAGTGCCGACGCGGATGCCGCCGGGTTTGAAGGGCGAGCTGGTGTCGAACGGGATCGCGTTCTTGTTCACGGTGATGCCGGCGCGATCGAGCGTTTCCTGCGCGTCTTTGCCGTTCAGATCTTTCGGGCGAAGATCGACAAGCATGAGGTGATTGTCGGTGCCGCCGGAAGTAATTCGGTAACCGTGTTTCGTTAGGCCGGCGGCGAGCGCTTTCGCGTTGATCACGACTTGGCGTTGATAATCGCGGAAGCCCGGTTGCAATGCTTCGTGAAAACAAACCGCTTTCGCAGCAATCACG
>DATBCV010000018.1:0-14965 GCA_036270275.1 Chthoniobacterales bacterium
CGCGGGACGACGCTGAAGATGTCGATCGAAATCTGTAAGGCGAAACCGGCGAGGACAAGAGCGACGAGCAACAGCGTGTAAACGGGCGATGCGCCATTCTTGGCGAGCATCGAATACAAAATCGGAGCGACGATGATAATCGCGGCGAGCGCGAGTTTGCGGCGAAGAGCGAGGGCGGTATTGATCAGCTCCCCGAAGCGATGTCGATCTTGCCAGACGCGACCGCCGATCGAAAGCATTCCAGTGCTGATGCCGATGTCGGCGAGCAACATGAGCGTGGCCTGCATCGCGTTGGCGATGGTAAAGAAGGCGTACTCGCGTTGCGGCAGCCAACGAACGAGAAGAATTCCACTGGCGAAGGCAATGATCTGGACGGCGGTTTGGACGAGCGCGTAATTGCCAATACGACGCGCGTGATCGAATGCACGCCTGAGCATTGGCGGTGAAGATTCGTCCAAAACGGGCGTGGCGGCCGGGACGAAATCCGAGCCGGACTGGCGGCTGATCATTGCGCGGTCACGTGTGGAATAGTGCCACCAAAGCGCCGCGCAGCAATCGGCGAGTAGTTTGGAATCGCAGCGAGACTATCGATGTCGATCTAAAGCTTGGTCTCGATCGGCTTCGGACGCTGACGACGTATCGGCGGAGGAACCGGTTCGACCTCGGCTTCAGGCACGCTCGGCGTCGAATAGTACTCTGAGTATTGGTAGTAGTAATATTCCGGCAAAGAAGTATCGACAAAATTGAGGATCACTCCCGGAACATTGACTTGCCGGTTATAGAGAAGCTCGAGCGCTTTTTTGGTCAATCGCGCAGAAGTGTAAGCAAGCCGCACGACAAAAAGCGTCGCATCGATTTTCGGCGCGAGACTTGTGGTGTCGTCCGCCGCGAGAATCGGTGAGCTGTCGATAATGACGTAGTCGTAGTGTTGATAAATCTCTTTCAAAATGGTGTCGGTCGAATCGCGCAAGAGATGTTCGCTTGGCTGGCCGAGGGTTTTGCCACGCGGCAGAACGAAAAGGGTTTCGTAAGCAGTGGGGACCACGACTTCGCGCCAATTCACTTCGCCCTTTAAAACTTCAGAGAAACCGATCTTGGAATCGATTCCGAACGCCTCGCGAATGGCGCCGCGGCGAAGATCGCAATCAATCAACAAAGTTTTCGCGCCGGAATGCGCCATGGTGATGGCGAGATTTGAGGAGACGGTGGATTTGCCTTCACTCGGAACCGCGCTCGTGACCAAGAAGCTCTTCGGCCGCGGACCATCATAAGGCATGAAGAAAATCGAGGAGCGGATGTTGCGATACGATTCCGCGAAAACGTGGCGCTGATCGTCAGGTTGAAGCAGCTCGACCCGTCCTTTTCCTTTTTCCTTTGGAATCTGGCCAAGAACGTTTTCGGAAAAGTGATGTTGAAACTCACTGAAAGAGGCCATTCGATCGTCGATGCGATCCAGCAAGATGAGAATGCCTAATCCGAGAAGTGCGCCCGCGCCAAAACCGATCAGCAGGCTTTTGATCAAACCTGGCCGAACCGAGACTGGCGTGGTGGCCATTTCCATGATCGAGACCTGATCTTCACCGCCAACGACTTGTGAAACGTTGATCTCTTTCAAATTGTTCGTCAGGCGATCGTACAAAGTTTTCAGGCGGTCGGATTTTCCTTTAATGCGATTGAACTGGGCGAGCCGCTGGCTGAGATCGAGCGCTTTGGCTTCCCACTCCTTGATGTTGCCCTGCAAATTTTCCATCTGCTTGCCGATCGATTCGCGGCGGGTTTTTAATCTTTCGAGAGTGTCGGCACGGAAAAGCTCGATCAGTTTGTCTTGTTTCGTGATCTCGTCGTTGAGCTTGGTGATCTTCGGATGGTTTGGCCGCAAATCTCTCGCTAAGGTGTCACGCTCCGCTTTCAGAAGTTGCGCTTGCTGTTTGGCCTTGAGGTAATCGGCCTCGGGTCCGACATCCGCGAACGGCAAACCCTGATTATCATTTCCCTGAGAGCCGACGTTATCGAGCTTCACCTGGGCGCGGTCCAAATTCTGGTCGAGGTCGAGGAGGTTGAGCAGCGCGTATTCGGTTTTGAGCTGCGCGTATTGTTGATTCAGTTTCACGAGATAGGCAGCGGCGCTGGTGCTGTCTTCCTGAACGAAGCCGATATTGTTCTGCTTTTGAAACTCGAGCATCTCGTCTTCGCTGTTGCGCAAATCTTTTTCGACCTGGATAAGCTGCTCGGTGATGCCGGTAGTGATTTCGTGACCGCGGTCCTCACGCATCCCGCGTTTGAAATCGATATATTTCTGCATCACCGCGTTGAGGAAAGCCTGAGTGTACTCGGGCGAGCTGCCGATGGCGGAGAGATCAAAAATGGAAGTGCGCGGTTTTTGAATGACGAAAATCTCCACGGGGACCGGCTGCAATTCAGGGTGCGCGGAACGAACGAGCGCTTCGGCGCTGTGTTTCACTTCCGCGCTCTGCATCAGTTGAACTTGCGTTCCGTAGAAATTGACGCTGTCCTCGCTGTAAACCGCGCCTTGCGCGAGGTTCAATTTGCCGGCGAGCATCATTTTGCTGATCGACTGATATTGCGGCGGCGTTTGATAAATGAGAAACGCTTCGACAAACAAGCCGAGGCAAATCGTTAAAACTGGGATCCACCAGCGGCGCATGAGGAGCGATTTGTAACGATGCAGCCGTGTGATGAACGCGGCCGACCAGGAGGTCGAAAGACTTTGGAGACGAGTCGTGGCGGCTTGCATGTTACCAGTTCACGGTTCGGGCAGGCACGAAGATCTGGTCGTCGGGCATAACTTCAACGTCCTGATCGGTCCGACCACGCTCGATGACGTCCTTAAGATCGACACTGACAGTCTCGCCATTTTTGTGTGTCAATTTCACTCGGCGCTTGTCGCCAAAGTCCCCGAAACCGCCGGCACGAATGATCGCTTTGCTGACGGTGTAGGTCTCGTCCGGAGGAATTTCCTGTGGGCCTTGCGCTTTCACCTGACCGTAAACGTAAACGCGGCCGCGCGATTTTTCGCTAACCTTGTCGACCGCGAGAATGACTGTCGCATGATAATAATATTCTTTTTCCAGCAACGATTTGATCGTGTAAGCAAGTTCCTTGCACGACTTGCCGCGAGCTGGAACAAGGCCGACGTACGGGACTTCTAATTCGCCGTTATCATTGACGCGTAAGCGCTGCGATTCGTTATCGCGATCTTCGACGACGCGAAAGCTGATGTAATCGTTGGAGCCAAGTTTCTTTTTGTCGTCGAGCACCGTCATCGAGTTTGTCCGCATGACCGTGCTCGTCGCGGTGGATGGGAGGTCCGGCGAGGCAGGTTTCGGCGGCGTGGCAGGTGGCGGGCTCGAGTTGTCTTGAGCGAGTGCCAAACGAACGGACAAAACGCAAATAGCCGCGAAAGACGCAGACAGACTGAATCTCATGTTGACCCCCAATTTACCCCTTTTTTGTGTTTTTTAGAAACTGTATGTGCCGTCCAGCGATACCCGATTCTGATTGTAGTCACGCAGAAACACGTCTGAATCTTTGCTCGTGCCCTGATAGCGGAGTCCAAGGGTGACGTGGGGTGTCAGTTGATACCCAAGGGTGATAGCTCCGCCGATACGCTGAAAATGTTCGCCCGCTCTTTGGCCGGTTCCCACAGAGAATGGCGTGGCATTCAATGGTCCGCCGGATTCCTCCGCGTCTTCGAAGAAGAATTCGGTCGAGAGCAGGACGTTCCGGATCAAGTTCCAGGTCAAGGTGTGCCGGACGTAATTCAAGGTGATGAAGTTGGACTGGATGCCGAGCTGGTTTTCATGGCCGGCACTAATGGTCTGGCTCAACTGCGCGTTGATGCGATGCGCGAGCAAGCCGTTCACGTAATAATCTTCGAGATTCTTATGATCGGGAAATTGAAAGAGGAATGGCCCCAACGCGAACCGAACAAAGTTTTGGTCGAAGTCGATCCACTGATAACCACCGGCCGCGCGGACCTTAATGTTGCTCGTGATTGCGGCTTCAATGAACCCGCCCGCACTGTAATTTTGGTTGTCGTTCAGGTTGCCGAACGCATCGCCATGGTCGTAGCGCGTAAAGATGGCGTTACCTTCCGCGCCCACTGTGATTGTCGGATTCACAATGAACGCCAATGAGCCGTAAACGATCTCGGCATTGCGATTGAGATAATCGAAATTGTTCGTGGTCGAAATGTAGTTGTAATGATCGTAGCCAACCTGCAGCAGGATTTTGTTTAGATCCCACAGCACTGAGATACCGGCCGTGTTCTCAAAGCGGCCGTAATCCGCCACGTTGCTCAAAGCGCCGACTTGAATCGGGTCCTGCTGCAATTGGAAGCGGTCATGGATATTAATTCGCAAATCGCCGACAAAAATGTCGAATGCCAACTGTGATTTTGGCGCAATCAGCACGCTATCGGTGTTGTACTGATCGTGATCCAGGTAAAATGAATAACCGATGCCGATATCGAACCGCAAAGTGTTGAGCTGCGTGATCGGCCAGATCGCATCCAAACTAAGATGCGGCGTGACGATCACATCTTCCTGCGAGTTTACTTCCGCGTAATTGACGTTGTCGTTGTACTCGACGCCGACCGTTGCACCGATGCGAAACCGGACCGGACCGAACAAAAGATTATAAGGAATTCGGGCAATATCTTCCTGACGCGCTTCGGAAGCTTCCTGGCCGGCCAACGACGGGCGAATCGCATCTTGCGCGCAAAGGCTCGTCGCCGCGACGATCGACATGAGGAACGCTAAGGCCCCTGCCGTAGAAAATTGATCACGTTTTAAGGAGACAATACGGCGGCGAATCATAAGCAGGTGATCAGGTTAAGGGTTTAAGCAGTTGTGGTACCATTCAAAAATCTCAACCCGATGTTGCACTTCTGTGCTACGCCGGCTCGAGACGAACTTCCTTATCTCATTATCAATTTACGAGGAATGTTTTACGAGAAATCCCCTAGCCTAGGCAAGCAAAAACGGGTGTCTTTGGAACTCTCCCCGGAAAAGCACTTGAAGGCTCGAGCCTGTCCGGGAAGCAAGCCACGGGGCAAAATGCGGGGCAAGTTGGCCCAATCTAAGCTTTCAGACGGGGCATGTGCTGGAGCTATCGCCGAATCACGCCTCGATCACAAAGCCTCTTCGTCCTTGCTCTGGCCTTGGCATTTTTGGTTGCCGTTCCCAATTCCCGCAGCACCGGAATGGCGGAGCAACAAGATCCGCAGATCGAATACATTGCCCCTGATGGACAATTGGCCGCGGTCAGCGGCAAGACGATCGCCGGTCATAAAACCAGCGCCACATTTATCGATCGCGACACGATCAGCTGCGCTTTGCGCGACGGGCAAACGACTTTCATCATCGAGCTGCCGAAAAACTCCGGCTCGGATCGTTTCGTTTTTCTTAATGAGAATGTCGCGGCGTGCGGCGAGCTGCGCATCGCCGTTTCCGATGCGCCACTTCCGGCCGACAGCCCGAAATGGACCGAAGTGGATGGAATTATTCCCTTCGCACACAAGCGACTTTTCAAATTGTCGATCTTGGGAGTGGAAACAAAATTCGTCAGGCTTTCATTCAAAGTAGAGAAACTCGCGCAGGATTCGGCGCGAATCTCCGATCCGTTTCGCACTTCCTTTCTGGCCGCGGCAAGCGATTCCAAGCTTTCCGTGCTTCATCGCGATCTTGATTTGCACTTGATCACGTCTGTCGGCGCACTTTGGACGAAACAAAATCAGTAATTTTTCGTCGCGCGAATGCGCTGAAAAATGTTCTGCATTTAGACCGCGCTACAAAATTTCAAAGGCATGGAACTAGCTTTTAAATCGCCATCTTTGTTTGGGTTGACGCATGCGCTTGCAAGAAGGGGAACAGCTTACGACTTCGTCTCCATTGGCTTCGAATTCTTCGTTGCCTTCCCTCCCGCAAATCTCCGATGAAAACAAAACCTCTCACGTCCTGTCTGAAGAATGTCCGGCGTCACGCGATGACTATCTTGCGTTTGTTACCCGGGCTACAAACGATGCGGTTCGGGATTGGAATGTAAAAAGTGGCGCGCTCAATTGGCCGCAGGGTCTGCAATCGCTCCTCGGCTACGACAATTCCTCCGCGCACTGCAACAAGATCTCGTTCTGGCTGAAAAATGTTTATCCGGGCGATCGCACGCGCATCGCCTCCTCGATTCAAGAAGCGCTCAGCGGTTCCGCGCCTCATTGGACCGGCGAATACCGATTTCGTCGAGCTAACGGCGCCCACATCAACGTCCTCGAGCGCGCGCTGATTTTGCGTGACGCAAATGGCCAGGCCGAGCGTCTTATCGGTTCGTTGATGGACGTGACTGCGCGCAAGCAATTGCAGGATCAACTTTGTCGTTCCCAAAAAATGGAAGCCTTCGGCCAGTTGGCCGGCGGGGTCGCTCACGACTTCAATAATTTTCTCACCACGATTCTCGGCTACAGCGATCTGTTACTCGGCGAACGCCACATTAAAGGAACTCTTGCTGAGCACGTCACCGAGATTCGCGCGGCCGCGGGGCGCGCGTCCGCATTGACTCAGCAGCTTCTCGCGTTCAGCCGGCGCCAACCGCTCGAACCCGCGATTGTCGAAGTTAATTCCATCATCACAAATCTTGAGCGCTCGTTGCTTCGATTGATCGGCGAAAACATTTCCGTCGTTTGTCATCTGCACCACGAAAAAGAGGGCGCGCACATCAAGGCTGACCCGAGTCAGATCACGCAAATTATCATGAACCTCGCGGTGAATGCGCGCGACGCCATGCCGAAAGGCGGCCAGCTCACCATCGAAACGAGCGTGTGCGATCTCGAAGCGGAAAAGAAATGTGCCTTTGAATGCGGCGAACGCGTCTCTGGGAAATTCATCACCATCAGCATCACCGATACCGGCATTGGAATGAGTGAGGAAGTCAAAGCCCACCTGTTCGAACCTTTTTTCAGCACGAAGCTGGACAATCAACGAAGCGGACTCGGCTTGGCGACCTGTTACGGAATTGTTCATCAAAGCCGCGGCCATCTCCGGGTCGAGAGCGAAGAAGGTAAAGGCACGACCGTGCAAATTTATTTGCCGCGCGTCGCTCCGCCGCCGCCAGCCTACAAAAAACCGAGTGGCAAAAAAGCACGCGGCGGGACCGAAACGATTCTCCTTCTCGAAGACGACATCAGCGTGCGTCATATCTCGGTGCGAGTTCTTCGCGGACTCGGCTACGAAGTGATTGAAGCCGCCAGTGGCAACGATGCGCGGCGTTTGCTCTCCGAAAATGGCGGACGCCGCGTCGACTTACTCCTGACCGATCTCATCATGCCGCAAACCAGTGGCCGCCGTTTTGCCGACGCGCTTCGCGCCGCTCATCCCACCGTCAAAGTCCTTTTCATCTCCGGTTATCTCGAGGAATCGTTGCCCGCAGCCGATCGCTGCGCGCCCGGAATGTTTTTTCTCCCAAAACCTTTCGATGCCGAGCAACTCGCGGCCAAAGTGCGCGAAGCTCTCGACGTTTGATGTCGATCTTGTAGATCGTCGCCGTCGCGCTGAAATTGTCGGCGCGTGATCACATTCAAAGACATCCAAGCTGCGCGCGACCGAATCGCGGGCGCGGTTTTCCAAACGGCCTGTTCGCGTTCGATCCCGCTCAGCGAGATCTCCGGGATGGAGATTTTTTGCAAGTTCGACAACGCACAGCGCACCGGAAGTTTTAAGGAACGCGGCGCACGTAACGCGCTCGCTCAACTTTCGCCGGAACAAAAAGCGCGCGGCGTGATCGCGGCTTCGGCCGGAAATCACGCACAAGCGCTCGCCTATCAGGGAAAACTTCTCGGCATTCCAGCGACGGTCGTGATGCCGCAATACGCGCCGCTGATCAAAATCACGAACTGCCAGAAGCTCGGCGCAAATGTTGTTCTACACGGAAAAGATTTCGGCGAAGCCAAAGCGCACGCGCACAACATGGCCGAAGAAAAGGGCCTCGCTTACATCGACGGCTATGACGACCTCGCGATCATTGCCGGTCAGGGAACGATGGGCATCGAGATTGTCGATCAAATAAACGATGTCGATGCGGTGGTCGTTCCGGTCGGCGGGGGCGGATTGATCGCCGGAGTTTCCGTTGCGATCAAACATTTGCACCCGAAAGCGAAGGTCATCGCGGTCGAAGCCGAGAATGTCGCGAGTTTTGAGGCGGCGATGAAAGCCGGCAAACCCACGAAGATTAATTTACAGCCAACTCTCGCCGACGGTCTCGCGATTCCGCAGGTCGGAGCGAACGCGTTCGCAATTGCGCGCGAAAATGTCGATCAAACGATCACGGTGAACGAAGAACAAATCGCGATTGCGATTCTGCGTTTGGCTGAGCTCGAAAAAAGTGTCGTCGAAGGCGCGGCTGCGACTCCCCTCGCCGCGGTTCTTTCCGGAAAATTGCCGGAGCTCGCGGGCAAACGCGTCGTTCTTCTCTTATGCGGCGGCAATATCGATCCGAACATTCTCGGCCGCGTCATCGAGCGCGGTCTCGTGGCGGATGGAAGATTGTGCCGATTCACCGCAAAGATCAGTGATCGGCCAGGCGGCTTGGCGGTGTTGAGCAAACAAATCGCCGCGACCGGCGCGAGCATTAAACAAATCGTGCACGAGCGCGCTTTCGCGAGCGCCGATCTTTCCACCGTCAACGTGCTTTGTACGGTCGAAACGCGAAACCACGAACACTTCGCGCAACTTCGCGCGCATTTGAAAGCCCACGGCATTGAGACTTCGGAAGCAGGTAGCAATGCCAGTCCGGCTCGGACCGATTGACCCCAATCGCTCGTTCTTTAATTTATTTCTCTCAATGCACACGCGCGACGAACCGAAGATCGACATCGAAAACGGCCACTCCGGCTCGGAGTTCTCGCGTCGTCACATTGGCCCGAATCCCGCCGAGACCGCCGAAATGCTCAGCGCGCTGGGGTTTGAAAAGCTCGATGCGCTGATCGATGCGACCGTTCCTAAAAATATCCGGCTCGGTCGCGAGTTAAATCTGCCCGAAGCAAAATCCGAAGCCGACGCGCTCGACGAGTTGCGGGCGATTTCCAAGAAAAACAAAATCGCGAAGAATTTTATCGGCGCCGGTTACGCCGATTGCATCACGCCGCCGGTGATTCAGCGAAACATTTTGGAAAATCCCGGCTGGTACACCGCCTACACGCCGTATCAAGCCGAGCTCGCGCAAGGCCGGCTCGAAGCGCTGCTCAATTTCCAAACGATGATCACCGATCTGACGAAGCTCGACATCGCGAACGCCTCGATGCTCGACGAAGCAACGAGCGCGGCCGAGGCAATGGCGCTCTGTCACGCCGCCGTTTCGGATCGAAAGATTTTTTTCGTGGCGAACAACTGTCATCCGGAAACGATCGAAGTCGTTCGCACGCGCGCGAAACCGCTCGGCGTTGAGGTTAAGATCGACAACTTCGCGCGGTTCAAGTTCGACAACACTGTTTTCGGCGCGCTCGTGCAATATCCCGCGACCGATGGCGCGATTCACGACTACGCCGAATTCGTGAAACAAGCGCACGACGCCGGTGCGTTGGTGGTTGTCGCCGCGGACATTCTCGCGCTCACATTATTAAAGCCGCCGGGCGAATTTGGCGCCGACGTCGCGGTCGGCAGCACGCAACGGTTCGGAGTTCCGCTCGGATTCGGCGGACCGCACGCCGCCTTTTTCGCGACGCGCGATCAATACAAACGTCACATGCCCGGCCGACTCGTCGGCGTTTCGCACGACGCCGAAGGCCGGCCCGCGTATCGACTCGCGTTGCAAACGCGCGAGCAACACATTCGGCGCGACAAAGCCACGAGTAACATTTGCACCGCGCAAGTTCTGCTCGCGGTGATCGCGTCGATGTACGCGGTTTATCACGGGCCGCGCGGTTTGCGCGCAATTGCCGAGCGAGTTCATCGGCGAACGAGTCAGTTGGCCGACGGATTGAAAGCGCTCGGTCTGAAAGTTCTTCACGAAGATTTTTTCGATACGATTCGCGTTGAAGTTGAGTCAAGCGCGCCGTTGATCGAGCACGCCGAGAAAGCGGGCTGCAATTTGCGCTGGCTCGGCGAACACGCGGTCGGCATTGCGCTCGACGAAACAACGACCGACCGCGACATCGAATTGTTGATGTCGATCTTTCGCGGTACGCCGGTGCGAGATTTGGCCGATGATAATCTTGTTGAGTCGTCAATCCGCATTCCGAAATCGGCGATCCGCGATTCCGAATTCCTCACCCATCCGATTTTCAACACGCACGACACCGAAACGGAGATGCTCCGTTATTTGAAGAAACTTGAATCGCGCGATCTCTCGCTTTGTCATTCGATGATTCCGCTCGGGTCGTGCACGATGAAATTGAACGCGACCGCGGAGATGTTTCCGATTTCGTGGCCGGAATTTTCAAAGCTGCATCCCTTCGCGCCCGCGGATCAAACGACAGGCTACATCGAGATGTGCAAACAACTCGAAGCGTGGCTCGCCGAGATCACCGGGTTCGCTGCGGTTTCCTTGCAACCGAATGCCGGATCGCAAGGCGAATACGCGGGCTTGCTCGCGATTCGTGAATATCACGCGTCCCGCAACGAAACGCATCGCAACGTTTGTCTAATTCCAACTTCCGCGCACGGAACGAATCCGGCGAGCGCGGTCATGGCGGGATTGAAAGTCGTCGCGGTCGCGACGTTGAAAGATGGCGACATCGACCTCGCCGATTTGCGCGCGAAAGCCGACGCGCACGCAAACGATCTCGCCGCGCTCATGGTCACATATCCGAGCACGCACGGAGTGTTCGAGCCGACCATCCGCGAGATTTGCGAGATCGTGCACGCGCACGGCGGCCAGGTTTACATGGACGGCGCGAACATGAACGCGCAATGCGGTCTCTGCCGGCCCGGTGATTATGGCGCGGACGTTTGTCATTTGAACCTGCACAAGACGTTTTGCATTCCGCACGGTGGCGGCGGTCCCGGTGTCGGGCCGATCGGCGTTGCAAAACATCTCGTTCCGTTTTTGCCGGCGCTTCCGTCTCTCAACTCTCAACCCTCAACTCTCAACTCTCCTGTCGGTCCCGTTGCGCAAGCGCCTTATGGAAGCGCGAGCATTCTTACGATCTCCTGGATGTACATTCGAATGATGGGCGCGCGCGGATTGAAGCGCGCGAGCGAGATTGCGATTCTCAATGCGAACTACATCGCGAAACGGCTCGATCCGCACTTCCCCGTTTTGTTTAAAGGCAAACGCGGTTTCGTCGCGCACGAATGCATTGTCGATCTTCGCCAATGGAAATCCGCGGGCATCGAAGTCGAAGACGTGGCGAAGCGTTTGATGGATTACGGATTCCACGCGCCGACGGTTTCCTGGCCGGTCGCGGGCACGATGATGATCGAGCCGACCGAGAGCGAACCGAAACACGAGCTCGATCGTTTTTGCGATGCGATGATTTCAATTCGCAAAGAAATCGACGCGATCGCGGAAGGAAACGACAAACAAAACAATCTGCTCAAGAACGCGCCGCACAGTGTGTCGCAAATCGCTTCCGACAAGTGGGACCGTCCCTACTCTCGCGAGCAAGCCGCGTTTCCCGCGCCGTGGACCCGCGATCACAAATTCTGGCCATCCGTCGCGCGGATCGACAACGTCTACGGCGACCGGAATCTCTTTTGCTCCTGCCCGCCGATCGAAGGGTTCGAAAGCTAATAGGCAAAAGCACCCGGAAACGGACTGGAATCTGCTTTGAATAGGCGTCGTGTCGACGTTTCTAAAGTTCTTCCCAGTGCGGGCGATTTTTCTTGTATTCGTATTGCAATTCTTCGGACAGACGGCCTTTGCCGCGACGGCCGATTCCAGTTTTTTGGGTAATGAGGGCACAGACGTCGAACTCGCACGGAGTAAGGTTCGCGGACGAAAGGCCGCTCGGCTGCAGTGGGAGTTAGCCACAACCCTCGACGCGTACGATCGAATCGGGACTAGAAATCCTCGTTGGGACGCAATCGCTAGAGACGCTCTGGTCCGTTACGCGAACCTTCTTGCTGGCGATTGCACCGGTGAATGCGAAGAGCAGCTTAAGGTTGCATTCGAAAGAGCTGTCTCAGCCGGCTGCACTGATCCGCTCGTCACTTATTTCAGTATGCGGGCTGGATGCTTTGCATCTGACATTCCAGCTGCGGAGTCGGCTAAGCTTTATGCAGATGCCGAGGAACACTTGCAGGCCAGTGAATATCCGCCAATTCGGAAGTGTTACGCCTCTGTTCGTGCTGCACAGGAAGCTATAAGAGCAGCACAAACGTCAAACGATACGCGCGCGGCCCTTCTCAATTCAGTTCCGGCACTCCTCACGCGGGCCGAAGTGCAATTCGAATATCTCTTACGAGATCAATCAGCGAATCGCGACAGTATTTATGACCTGGAAGACAAGGCCTTTTTCAAAGTTGCCAGAGACACGCCGGACGGACGAACGCGAGTTTTCGAACCTGTCGCTACATTTTTTGAAGCCAACGCGTCAAAGATCGCAGGCGATGCACCAGGCGCTGGACTTATTGAAGGAAATTTTTGGGTTCAATACGCTTGGTACGCACGCGGGTACGGCTGGAGCGGCAGTGTTACCGAGCAAGGTTGGGCTCTGTTCGGCGAACGTTTGAAAAAGGCACAGACAATATTGGAAAAAGCGTGGTCGGCTGATCCAGCCGATCCAAACATAGCCATTGAGATGATGACCGTAGAACTTGGTCAAGGGTTGGGTCGTGAACGGCTTGAAACTTGGTTTCGTCGGGCGATGGACGCCGACCCGGACTCCTGCCTAGCGGCCCACAGCAAAATGCTTTATCTGGAACCGAAGTGGCACGGTAGCAGAGGGGAGTTGTTCGAATTTGCACAACAATGCTTCGCTACAGCTAATTGGAAGTCGAGAATTCCATTCGTTTTGATTTCCGCCCACTGTGATCTCGCCGATGTGAGCGACCAACCCAGCCAATATTGGAAAAATCCCGAGGTTTGGAGCGACGTCGAAAACTTCTACACTGCCTATCTCAAATGGAACCCGAACTCCGTGTATGACCGCAGCCACTATGCGCTAAAGGCATTTCGCGCCGAAAAATGGCGGTTGGCCAACGAGCTTTTCACGGCTCTTGGAGATAAGCCTGATCTCAAAGCACTGGAATGCTCAATGGCTCAGTACGACAGAATGCGACGGTCCGCCGCACTCAAAGTTCAAACGCAATAGAGAAACCGATTAAGTCGCGCACCGGATTTGAAGAATTCGAGAAAGCCTGAAATGTTTTTCAGCGCTCCGCGAATCGATAAGGAATGTTGCGACGAATTTTTCTTCCACTCCCCGCGATCGTCTTGCTCGCCATTGGTGTTTATCTCTGCGCGCATCACAATTGGAATCCGCTTCCGGCCGGAACAACGATTGATCGCATCCTGGTCGAGAAGTCGGCACGGCGATTGTCGATCTTCCGGGATGGCAAAAAATTAAAAAGTTATCGCGTGGCGCTCGGTGGAAATCCGGTGGGCGCAAAAGAGCAGGAAGGAGACATGAAAACGCCGGAAGGACTTTACTGGATCGACTGGTGCAATGCGGAAAGTGATTATCATCTTTCACTGCACGTTTCGTATCCTTCCGCTGAAGACAATGCGCGCGCGGCCGAGCGCGGCTTGAACGCGGGATTCGACATCATGGTTCATGGGATTCGCAACGGCGGTGGCTGGATCGGCTCGTTTCATCGCATGCACGACTGGACCGCGGGGTGCGTCGCGCTGACCGACGAAGAGATCGAAGAACTCTATCGCGTCACGCCCGATTGGACGCCGATTGAAATTCGGCAGTGATTACTTTTCTGAAGCGAGCTCGGGCTCGGGCTTCGTTTTGGTGGGAACAAGGCGTAGCGCGGAACCAGTTTTCTCCTCGGGGCCTTCGTCGCCTTGCTCGTGATATTCGGCGTCGGCGTTGACCTGCCAGAGATCGTAGAGTTTGGCGTCGGCCAAAATATTTTCCGCGCACAACATCGCCGTCATCATGGCGTGGTCCTGGTTGTTGTATTTGTGCATGCCGTTGCGGCCGACGAGATGCAGGTTCGGATAGTTTGTCTCCAGCTCGTCGCGAATCGTCGCGACATGACTCGCGTAATCGTCATCGTAAACCGGATACGCTTTTTTCTGGCGCACAACGGTTCCATCGACAACGTCGCCTTCGTGAGCGAGGCCGATCTGGATGAGCTCACGCTTTGCGAGCTCGATCAAATCTTCGTCTTTTGATTCCCAAAGGCCGTCGCCTTCGAAACAAAAATATTCCAAGCCATAGCAGGCCATGGTTGGATCGGGCACCATTTCGGGCGACCAGGATTTGAAATTTTGGACGCGGCCAACTTTAACGCGCGGATCGTGGATGTAGATCCAGTTATCCGAGAATTTGTTTCGCTCCTTTAAGATCAACATCACGGTGAGGAAGTCGCGATACTTCAAGCTTTCGGCCGCGTGGCGCGCCCGCTCCGATACCGGCGGTTGAACTCCGCCGACTAATTCGCGCATCGGGGCGGAGGAAATTACGTGGTCGGCTTCCGTCGAGTGCTGATTTCCCTCGCGATCTTTGAACGACACGGTCCAGCTCTCGGTGGCGGGATTGTAGGAACAACCATTCACGCGCGCGCCCATTTCAACTTTGCCGCCGAATTCTTTGACCTTCAGCGCGGCCGCTTCCCACATCATGCCCGGACCTTTTCGCGGATAACGAAACGAATTGATCAAGGTCTTGATCACTTTGCTTCGGTCACCGCTCTTTTTCGCGCGCTGCGGAAAGAGCGCGTTCTTGATCGCGCTGCCGAGGGAAAGCCCTTTAATACGCTGCGCGGCCCAGTCCGCCGAAATTTGTTTGCAGCTCATTCCCCAAACTTTTTCGGTGTAGCTCTTAAAGAAAACGTTGAAGAGC